>NZ_JBQFYU010000006.1:0-323777 GCF_056541705.1 Ruegeria sp. AG1
CTCGGGCTTTGCCCGAGCGCTGCCGGGCCCAACGGGAGGAAAGGTCTTGCCAAAGACCTTGACGACGGGCGGGAGTGTGCTCTGCTCTTGTGTCACCACGGTGACCCCCGTATCTAGTCAAAAACCGGACCTACAGGAGAAGCAACATGCTCAAAGGACTAGGCGGCCTGGGCGATATGGCCAAGATGATGAAATCCGCGCAGGATCTTCAGACCAAGATGACCGAGATGCAGGAAGAGCTAAACAACCTTATGGTTGTAGGCGAGTCCGGCGCAGGGCTGGTCAAGGCAACCGCAACCGCCAAGGGAGAGCTGAAGGGCTTGGATATCGATCCGTCGATCTTCAATGGCGACGACAAGGAAGTGGTCGAGGATCTGATCCTTGCGGCCATCAAGGACGCTCAGACCAAAGCCGCCGAGCGCTCGCAGGCCGAAATGGCCAAACTGACCGAAAGCATGGGCCTGCCCGCAGACATCAAGCTGCCGTTCTGATCTCCATCTTTTCAATAATACTCCCGCCGGAGGCTCCCTCCGGCGCCAGACAGGACAGGCCGTGAGTTCCAACAGCGACATCGACAATCTGATTGACCTGATGGCCAAGCTCCCCGGCCTCGGCCCCCGCTCGGCCCGCCGCGCGGTGCTGCACCTGATCCGGAAGCGCTCCCTGCTGCTGACGCCTCTGTCCGACGTGATGCAGCAGGTCGCCATCACCGCCCGCGAATGCCTGAATTGCGGCAATGTGGGCACCACCGACATCTGTGACATCTGCAACGATGAGGCCCGCGCAACCGGAGAGCTGTGCGTGGTCGAGGACGTCGCCGACCTCTGGGCGATGGAGCGTGCCGGCGTATTCAAAGGCCGCTATCACGTGTTGGGCGGCACGCTGTCAGCGCTGGATGGTGTTGGCCCGGATGAGCTGCGCATTCCCCGCCTCAAGGATCGGGTGGTGGCCGAAGGCGTCTCCGAAATCATTCTGGCCCTGAACGCCACCGTCGACGGCCAGACCACGGCGCATTACATCGCCGATCAGTTGGAGGGGCAGGTCCGCCTCACCTCATTGGCACAAGGCGTGCCGATTGGTGGCGAGCTGGACTATCTGGATGACGGGACGATTACGGCGGCGTTGAGGGCGCGGAAGGAGCTTTGAGCAGTGCAAAACACAGCAACCGGAACGCTTTCACCCCTTCCGGTTGCACACGAGACTCCGCCTCGCATGTCAGGTGTAAGCACCCGACGAGTAGGTCAATTCGTAGGAATGGCTGTAGATCTCGAAGACAATACCAAAGGGGTCTTCGACGTAGACCATTCGGTAGGGTTTTTCTCCGGGATAATAGTATCGAATCGGCATCCGTTGTTTGCCACCGGCTGCAACGATTTTTTCTACTAGACCTTCGACATCCGGGTCTTGGACGCAAAAATGGAACGTACCATTCTGGCGAAAGTCGATATTGTTTTCCGGTACATAATTCCCGTCAAACTCGAAAAGCTCGAACCCGATGCGATCAGCAGTCGCGAGATGCGCGATACGTAGTTTTTTCCATTCCGGACCAAACACATCAGTGCACATGACACCAATATCCGTGTCATCCTCTACCACATCAGTCGGTGGCATGATCACGTAGAAACCAAGGACTTCGGAGTAGAACTTTACAGCATCGTCAACGTTTGGGACGGACAATCCGATGTGAGAGAACGTTCTTGGATGTTGCGGCATGGCTCGTTCCTTGTCTTATGGGGCAAAAACTATTGTGCCACAGCCGAGTTTCAAGCGCCTCCCCCGGCGAGACATAGCCGGGTTCGGCCATGCACATAGGTCTTCTTTCGCGGCGACCTCAGTCAAGAATGGCCTTTGCCTGCCGCACGCGGCGTGTACTATGGCTATGACCTTATCCGTTTGATTTTGGGAGCTGTTATGAAACGCCTTTTCGCCCTGGCACTTGCCGCCTTTACAGCCACTGCAGCGTTTTCTCAGCAACTGATCGACAAAGGCTTTGTCGACGGCTGGAACATCATGATGGACCCCGCGTTGGGCAATGGGTGCCTGATCCAGACGGTGTATCAGGACCTCTCGGTCGTTCGGATCGGCTATGACGCGCTAGGCAATCGCGGGTATTTCGCCGTCTACAACAAGGCCTGGGGCGATATCGAGCAAGGCAAAACTTACCCGATCCGATTTGCTCTGGACGGCAAAAGCTATGACGCTACCGCCATTGGCTTCAACGAGCGTGACGTCCCCGGCGCGACCGTATTTTTCACGGATCGGAATTTCGTCACTGCGATTGCTCAGAACAAGACGATGACGGTTTACAACCCGGCCGGCGAAGTGGTGATGGCCATCGACCTCAAAGGCACCGCCAAGGCGCTGGAATACGCGCGAGATTGTCAGAATAAAAAGCTCTAGCGAATCGGGTCGAACAGGGCGTCCTTGGCCGTGCAGTCCCGGATGACATCGCGGCCACAGGGCACGGGATCAAGGTCGCGGGACAGGCACAGGCGGACCTCTTCGATATAGCCCTGTTTACAGGTGATGGTGATCATGTCGCGCTCGAGAGCTGGGTTGGCTTTTAGAAAGGCCTCTTCGACGATCGACGCGGGCAGATTGACCGAGGTATCAAGCTGCCGGAACACCTCGGGCCGGGTCACGCGACCATAAGCTTCGCGCGACAGATCCATATAGCCCTGCGCCGACAGGCCCGAGCAAGTGCCGTGTTTCTTCCACTGATGCCATGCAAGGCCCGCACTGCCCTGAATATCCTCCATCGCGCGGGTCATTGCGCGCGACGGCGGGGCCTCGGGCGTGCGGCAAAGGGAGGGCCAGCCCTGATGGAACTGAGGCCAGAGCCCGTGCAATATCCAGCCATGCTCATGCCGGGCGTCGCATTGGTCCGACCCGCGGGCATCCCCTTCGCGCGCGCACCAGTTCGGAGACCAGCTCAGCGCGAGGACGTAATAGTCGAACTCACCGGCCTTTTCGCCCTCGGCCAGCCCAGCAACTGCGCTTGTGACCCACAAAACCAGCGCTAAAAACCCTTGGCGCATTCGCCTCTTCCCTTCTTGCGTCGCGGCGACTATATACACCCCAAGTTCCCCGACAACGGAAACCTGCCCCAAAACCCCGGGGCCGCCGAATTCCGGCGACGGGACAGATGTATGTATAGGAGACGGGCTGATGGCAAAACCGCTTATGGCCAAGGCAACAGCCGTATGGCTGGTGGACAACACCACGATCAGCTTCAAGCAGATCGCGGATTTCGTAGGGATGCACGAGCTTGAAGTGCAGGGCATTGCCGATGGCGATGTGGCCGCTGGTGTCAAAGGGTTCGACCCGCTTGCCAACAACCAGCTGACACAGGAAGAGATCGACTCGGCGCAGAACAATCCACTGCACAAACTGAAGCTCAAGTTCAACCCGTCGGCAACGGGCGAGGAAAAGCGCCGTGGTCCGCGCTATACCCCGCTGTCCAAGCGTCAGGACCGTCCGAACTCGATCCTGTGGCTGGTCAAGTTCCACCCTGAACTCAGCGACGGTCAGATCGCCAAGCTGGTTGGCACCACCAAGCCGACCATCCAGTCGATCCGCGAACGCACGCACTGGAACATCGCCAACATGCAGCCCATCGACCCAGTTGCCTTGGGCCTGTGCAAACAGTCCGAACTGGACGCCGTGGTGCAGAAAGCCGCTGCGAAGAAAGCGGCTGAAGGCGGCGTGATGAGCGATGACGAGCGCCGCAAGCTGGTCTCGACCGAGCAGTCGCTGGAAATGGATGCAGCGCCGAAGATCCCGACCGCGATTGAAGGTCTGGAAACCTTCTCGCTGTCGGACGAGCCGGAAGCCGAGAAGGAAGACAGTGATCCGATCGTGGACGCCGACAGCTTCTTCAACCTGCCCAAAGGCGGTGGGGACGACGAAGACGAAGACGATCTGCGCCCCTGATTTCTGACCCGCCCCGGTCTAAACTGGCCGGGGCGTTTTCTTGGGACCTCTCATGCTCAACATTCTATCTGCCATCTTTGGCCCACACCGCGCCGTAACGATCTACGCCTTCCTAAAAACCTGGGGTTTGGGTCTGGCCGCTGCCGTGGTCATGGCTTTCATCGTCGGCGGTCTTTTCCTGTTGGGGGATGACGGCGAGCATGAGCATCATTCTTTCATGACCGTCCCGGTTCTGTCGGCCACAGCGATCAACGGGGACCTGAAAAACGGGGTCATCGCTTCGGTTCGTCTGCCGGATGGAACGGCCACGTCGATCACCTCGACCGAGGCGCCAATATCCCAATCGGTGGGCACCAGCGCCTGCGTGGAAAAACGCGTCTACGTGGAAAGCGGAGAGGCACGATACCGGTTCAAACTGCCTCGGTTCTGCGAGGCTGGGTGATCCCAAACGAACCAGAGAAAAACGCCCGGGCACTGCGCCGGGCGTTTTCTTTTTCAGAGCATCTGGAACAAGATCCCGGCGACAATCGCGCCCCCGACCCCGAGGGTCAGATAGGTGGCAAAGACGCGCGGTTTCACCAATGACCAGACCGCAGCCATGGCCGGGATTGAGCTTACCGCCCCTGCCACCATGAAGGACATGGCCGCGCCCGCCGTCATGCCTTGCTCCATCAGCCCCGCCAAAAGCGGTGGCGCGACGTAGGAGTTCAGATAGGCGGGCATTCCGACCAGCGCGGCAACGACGATGGGCAGAACGCCTTCTCCGCCGACAACGCGCGCGATCAGGTCTGCAGGCACATAGCTGACCAGAAGCGCCTCAAGCACATAGGCCAGAGCAAGCCATTTCAGCAGGAAAATACCGTTATGCACGAACTCAGAGCGGAAACGCTGACGGCGTTCGGGTTCCTGCCAGAACTTCCAGACGGGTTTGTCATCCAGCTTGGGGCCGCAGCCACAGCAACCAGCGGGTTTGTATTCGCGCAGGGGCTGAGCGAAGGCTCCGTTGCGCATCAGAAGGCGCACAGCGAACCCGCCGAACAGGCCCAAGGCAACCGCTGCAACAGCCTTGCCGATGGCAAAAGGCCACCCCAACGCGCCTGCGGTGATCAGCAATGTCGGCGGATCAATCAGCGGAGAGCTAAGCCAGAAGGCCATCACCGCAGACAGCGGCGCACCCAGTGCCAGAAGCCCGGCGATGAACGGGATCACCTCGCAGGAACAAAACGGCGCAAGCCCTCCGAACAAGGCAGCCAGAAAGATCATCCGGGTTTCCCGCCCCTCAAAAGCGCGCGCCACCATAACCTCGGCCCCAGTGGCCTTGAGATAGGACAGCAGAAGTACGGCGAACAGGATATACTGGCCCGTATGCGCCAGCGCCTTGGCGGCGAAGGTTACGACCTCAGCCCAGTTGCCCGGATCGAAAACTGCGACCAACGCCAGTATCGCGACGATCAAAGCCCAAGGCGTTTTGATCACATCCAGCGCGAGTTTGGCCGAGGCTTTTGGGTTTTGTGATAGTTCAGCCATCGTTTGCGGCCTTTCCTACTTCGTCTGCGCAGCATTCGCTTAGAATAAACTGCGCCAGGTTTCGCAACTCGTTGAAACAGGCGCGATTGATCGTCGTGCGCCCGTTCTTTTCCTGTTCAACCACACCACCTGCAGCCAGAAACCGAAGGTGATGCGCAAGGGTGGAGGGGGCGATGCCGGTACGTGTCTGGATCTCACCCACGGTCAGACCGGCCTGCCCGGCCCTCACAAGTGTTTTCAGAACCTTCAACCGGGCCTCGGACCCCATGGCCGAAAATCCTGCTGCAGCGGTTTCCCACATCTGAATTTTCCATTAAACTAGATTTCTAGTTATTTAGGTGATTCGAATTTACTCGTCAAGCCGCATCACAAATTCACTCCGAGGCATGTAAGTCCAGATTGCCACCGCCTTAAGTCCAATCTATAAGCGCTCATGGCTATCTCGGTTGACACTTTCTTTCTTGAGCTGAACGGACAGGGGACTCTGCAGGCGCAAATCCAGCAGATGATCGCCGAAGGCATTCTGTCGGGTCGGTTCCACATTGGGGAAAAGCTACCGTCGTCCCGCAAGCTGGCAACCCATCTGGGCGTCAGTCGGATTACGGTGACACTGGCCTATACCGAACTTCTGGCCAATGACTACCTGACCGCCAAAGGGCGTTCGGGCTACTATGTATCAGAAAATGCGCCGGTCCCGCCGAAATACACACCCGTCCCGCGCAGCGAAGAGACGGTCGACTGGGACAACGCGCTGGCCCGGCGGTTTTCGGGCGGTAATGTGCTGACCAAACCTCAGGACTGGCGCAACTACAAATACCCGTTCATCTACGGGCAGGCTGACCGGACACTGTTTGACCACGCGAATTGGCGGCTATGTGCGGTTCGGGCGCTGGGACACAAGGATTTCGAGTCCCTAACGACTGACTACGCTGATCAGGACGACCCGCTGCTGGTCGAGTTCATTGCCCGCCACACCCTGCCACGCCGAGGCATCACCGCCCGCCCCGAAGAGATCCTGATCACGCTTGGCGCGCAGAACGCGTTGTGGCTGGCCTCGCGCATTCTTTTGAAAAAAGGGCGCACAGCGGCAATCGAAGACCCCTGCTACTACGCGTTGCGTGAGCTGCTGAGCCATTCGGATTGCACCATGGCCCCGATTCGCGTGGATGGTGACGGTCTGCCGCCCGAGGCCCTGCCAGACGACACCGATGTTATCTTTACCACCCCCAGCCACCAAAGCCCCACAACGGCCACCATGCCCGTCAGCCGCAGAACCGCCCTCTTGGAACGCGCGTCCGCGCTGAACGCCATGATCGTTGAGGACGACTACGAGTTCGAGATGGCCTATCTAGGCGCACCTTCACCCGCGCTCAAGTCGATGGATCGCGACGGGCGGGTGGTCTATGTGGGCAGCTTCTCGAAATCGCTGTTTCCGGGGTTGCGTCTGGGCTACATGGTCGGGTCCGAGACCTTCATCCGCGAGGCACGCGCGCTGCGGTCGCTCGTGTTGCGGCATCCACCCGGGCATGTTCAGCGCACGGCAGCCTATTTCCTGTCACTCGGGCACTACGACGCTCAGATCAGGCGCATGTCTAACGCCCTGGCCCAACGGCGCGAGGCGTTGGACGAAGCCGTTCAGACCCATGCGCTGCAGGTCGCGGGGCGCGGCGTGCTCGGCGGGTCCTCCATATGGATGCAGGCCCCCGCGCATGTGGACACCGCGCAGCTGGCGGCCACGTTGCAGGCGCAAGGGGTGCATATCGAACCTGGCGCGCCGTTCTTTTCGGGGCCAAGGCCGCCTGGGAATTTCTACCGTCTGGGATATTCCTCGATTGCACCCGACCGCATCGAGGCCGGGGTGAAACTGATCGCGGATGCGATCCGGGCCAGTTAGCCCTCGGCTGGACGTATTCCGCCGCCTCATCTGGCCCTAACGCCATCCGCACCCATACGCCAAAACCGTATCAAAGGCCGGGCTGAACCCCCCCGGCCAATTCACGCATTCAGTTTTGGAGAGCCACCGATGAAAATGACCACGGAAGAAGCCTTTGTTAAGGTTCTGCAGATGCACGGGATCGAGCATGCCTTTGGCATCATCGGTTCTGCCATGATGCCGATCTCGGATATTTTCGGGAAAGCTGGCATCACCTTCTGGGATTGCGCGCATGAAGGCTCGGGCGGCATGATGGCCGACGGCTACACCCGCGCCACCGGCAAAATGTCGATGATGATTGCGCAGAACGGCCCGGGCATCACCAACTTTGTCACCGCCGTCAAAACCGCCTACTGGAACCACACCCCGCTGCTGCTGGTCACTCCTCAGGCCGCGAACAAGACCATGGGCCAGGGCGGTTTCCAGGAAATGGAACAGATGCGGATGTTCGCAGACTGCGTCTGCTATCAGGAAGAAGTACGCGACCCGTCGCGCATGGCCGAAGTCCTCAGCCGCGTGATCACCAAAGCCAAGCGCGCCTCCGCCCCGGCACAGATCAACGTACCCCGTGACTTCTTCACTCAAGTTGTCGACATCGAGCTGCCTGCAGTGGTCGAATTCGAACTGCCTTCGGGCGGCGCCTCTGCCGTGACCGAAGCTGCCGCTCTGCTGTCCGATGCCAAGAACCCAGTCATCCTTAACGGTGCTGGCACGGTACTGTCCGCGGGCGGCATCGAAGCGTCGAAAGAACTGGCCGAGCGTCTGGACGCCCCCGTGTGCGTTGGCTACCAGCACAACGACGCTTTCCCCGGCTCGCACCCGCTGTTTGCTGGCCCTCTGGGTTACAACGGCTCGAAAGCTGCGATGGAGCTGATAAAGGAAGCAGACGTGGTTCTCTGCCTTGGTACACGTCTGAACCCGTTCTCGACCCTGCCCGGATACGGTATGGAGTACTGGCCGACTGAAGCGAAAATCATTCAGGTCGACATCAACCCGGACCGCATCGGCCTGACCAAGAAGGTCTCCGTTGGTATCGTTGGCGACGCAGCCACCGTTGCAACCAGCATCCTGGCACAGCTTTCGGGCACTGCGGGCGATGAAGGCCGCGATGCGCGTAAGGCGAAAATCGCTGAAACCAAGTCGCGTTGGGCGCAGGAACTGACCTCAATGGACCACGAGCAGGACGACCCGGGCACCACCTGGAACGAACGCGCCCGTGCAGCCAAGCCGGACTGGATGAGCCCGCGCATGGCGTGGCGTGCGATTCAGTCCGCACTGCCGAAAGAGGCGATCATCTCGTCCGACATCGGCAACAACTGCGCCATCGGCAACGCTTACCCCTCGTTTGAGGAGGGCCGCAAATATCTGGCCCCTGGCTTGTTCGGCCCCTGTGGCTATGGTCTGCCGTCAGTGATCGGCGCCAAGATCGGC
Source organism: Ruegeria sp. AG1 (assembly GCF_056541705.1). NCBI lineage: Bacteria > Pseudomonadati > Pseudomonadota > Alphaproteobacteria > Rhodobacterales > Roseobacteraceae > Ruegeria > Ruegeria sp. AG1. Next base: position 8,825 of record NZ_JBQFYU010000006.1, read on the forward strand.
TGCCCGGATGTGCCCGTTGTTGGTTTCTCGGGCGACGGTGCCTTTGGTATCGCCGTAACCGAGCTGACTGCAATCGGCCGTGAAGAATGGCCCGCGGTGACCCAGATCGTCTTCCGCAACTACCAGTGGGGCGCTGAAAAGCGGAACTCGACCCTGTGGTTCGACGACAACTTCGTCGGCACCGAATTGGACACCAAGGTCTCTTACGCCGGTATCGCGGAAGCCTGCGGTCTGAAAGGCGTCGTCGCCCGTACGCAGGACGAACTGACAGCTGCGCTGAACCAGGCGATTGAAGATCAGAAGAACGGCATCACCACCTTGATCGAAGCCATGATCAACCAGGAACTGGGTGAGCCGTTCCGTCGCGACGCGATGAAGAAGCCGGTTGCGGTTGCGGGTATCGAAGCAGCAGACATGAAGCCGCAAGTCGAGGCCTGATCGCGGTGAAGCCCCTCCATCAAATTCTCGGGGCTGCGACCAGTTCCAAAAAGACCATCGCCCTTGCTGAGGGCGATGATCCACGTGTTGTAGAAGGTGCGCTGAAAGCACGTACCGAAGATGCAGCCGATATTATCCTTGTCGGCGATCAGACCAAAGTTGCCTCTTTGCTGGCTGAAAAAGGCGGAACGGATGTTGCCGGGATAGACATCCACGATCCGGCAACTTCGCCCCACTTGGATCGCTTTGCTGATGCCTATTTCGAACTGCGCAAACACAAAGGCGTAACGCCTGAGACTGCGAAGTCGCTGGTGCAAAACCGTCTGAACTACGCCGCGATGTTGGTCCATCTCGGGCTGGCTGACGGCACGGTCGGCGGTGCTGTGGAAACCACGTCGGACACTGTTCGCGCCGCTTTGCAGATCATCGGCAAAGCACCTGACGCCCATATGGTGTCCAGCTTCTTTCTGATGATCTATGACCGCGACCACCACACGGTTCAGGGCGCCCATATTTTCGCCGACTGCGGGCTGGTCGTTGATCCGAACGAACGCGAGTTGGCCGAGATCGCTCAGGCCTCGGCCGCATCCTATCGCACACTCACCGGGAAAGAGCCTCGTGTTGCGATGCTATCTTTCTCGACGAGCGGCAGCGCCAGCCATCCGAAAGTGTCAAAGGTGGTTGAGGCCACACAAATCGCCAAAACCGCCAATCCGGACCTGATCATCGACGGAGAGTTGCAGTTCGACGCTGCCTATGTGCCAGAGGTCGCCAGTAAGAAAGCCAAGAATTCGCCATTGGCAGGGAAAGCAAACGTGTTTGTCTTTCCCAACCTCGATGCGGGCAACCTGGGGTACAAGATCGCCCAACGTATTGGCGGGGCCGAGGCCATTGGGCCTGTTCTACAAGGCTTGGCAAAACCCGCAAACGACCTGTCGCGCGGCTGCTCTTCGGACGATGTGTTGCACATGATCGCCGTGACCGCCGTGCAGGCACAACAAGTGGGTTCATCGCAAGAGCCAGCTCATCCAGCTACTGCATAACCTCTGCGGCTTTGCCGTTTAACTGTAAACGTGTTCAAGAAAGATCAACGAACCGATGCTGGGTAAGACTGAACTCAAAAGCTCCTTAGGCGCGGATGTCGCCCAGACGGCTCGAACCATGTTCCCCGGGGTTATGGTGGCGATCACCGTAGCCGTAACGGCAAAATTCCTGTCGGAACACTACGCGACCCCAGCCATGCTGATGGCCTTGCTGCTTGGCATCGCACTCAGCTTTCTGGGCGAAGAGGGCAAGACTGTCCCCGGCATCGGTTTTGCAGCCCGATCCCTGCTGCGGCTTGGCGTGGCGCTTTTGGGTGTGCGGATTTCTATGACGCTAATGATGGGATTGGGTTGGGACCTGATCGCCCTTGTGGTTGGCGGCGTATTGGCCACCATCGCGTTCGGTCTTTTGATCGCACGTTTCTTTGGTCACAAATGGCGTTTCGCGTTCCTGACGGCGGGCTCTGTCGCCATCTGTGGCGCGTCTGCGGCAATGGCGATCAGCGCCATCCTGCCTAAAGACGAACGATCCGAAGAGCGGCTGATTTTCACCGTTCTCGGCGTCACTGTCCTGTCGACCATCGCCATGATCGCCTATCCGATTCTAGTGCGCACGCTGGGCATGGATGACGTAGCGGGCGGTGTGTTTCTGGGCGGAACGATCCACGACGTGGCACAGGTTGTCGGCGCAGGCTTCTCAATCTCTGAACAAACCGGCGACACCGCCACGCTGGTCAAACTGTTCCGCGTGGCGATGCTGGCCCCGGTGGTTCTGGTCGCCTCGCTGATCATCCGCAGCGTCACCGACATGGACGAAGCAGGCAAGCGCCCTCCGATCCTGCCCGGATTTGTGATCGGGTTTCTGGTGCTGGCCGCGGCCAGCTCGTTCGGCCTGATCCCGCCCTTCCTGTCCGAGTTACTCAGCCAGACTTCCCGCTGGCTGCTTTTGATCGCGATCGCGGCGGTTGGAATGAAGACGAACCTGAAACAAATCCTCTCGGTCGGAGGCGCAGCCATCGCCCTGATCGTCGTGGAAACTCTTTTTATTGCAGGAATTATCCTCGCCGGACTAACATTCCTAACCTGACCCGCCGCCCCGACATAAGGACGCCAGATGACAATCCAGCAACCGAAGATCGACACCAGCCCGAAAGTCTCGGACGAGATCCGGCGCACCACCTGTTATATGTGCGCCTGCCGCTGCGGCATCAATGTTCACATGAAGGACGGCAAGGTTGCCTATATCGAGGGCAACCGCGATCACCCGGTCAACAAAGGCGTGCTTTGCGCCAAGGGCAGCGCAGGCATCATGCAGGTCAACGCGCCCTCGCGCCTGCGCAAGCCTCTGCGGCGGGTCGGTCCGCGTGGCTCGGGTGAGTTCCGCGAGATCGAATGGGACGAGGCGATCAGCACTGCCGTCGGTTGGCTGAACGAGTTGCACGAGACCGCACCGCACAAGCTGGCCTTCTTCACCGGGCGCGACCAGAGTCAGAGCTTCACCAGCTTCTGGGCACAGAATTTTGGTACGCCCAACTATGCGGCCCATGGCGGGTTCTGCTCAGTCAACATGGCAGCGGGCGGCATTTACACGATGGGCGGCGCGTTTTGGGAGTTCGGCCAGCCCGATTGGGACCATACCAAGCTGTTCATGCTGTTCGGTGTGGCCGAGGACCACGACAGTAACCCGATCAAGATGGGCATCGGCAAGATCAAGGCGCGCGGCGCGCGGGTGATCGGGGTGAACCCGATCCGCTCGGGATATAACGCCATTGCCGATGATTGGGTCGGGATCACGCCGGGCACCGATGGGCTGTTCATCCTGTCGCTGATCCATGTGCTGATGAAGGCTGGCAAGATCGACCTCGACTACCTTGCCCGCTACACCAACGCGCCGGTTCTGGTGAATGCTTCTGACGGCCCGGAGAAGGGCCTGTTCCTGCGCGACGCCGACGGAAAGCCTTTGGTGATCGACCGTGTGACCGGCGAACCAACCGCCTTTGACAAACCCGGCGTGCGCCCGGATCTGTCCGCCACCTATGACAAGGATAGCGTAACTCACCGCCCGGTCTTCCATCAGATGGCCGAGAAATACCTCTCGGACGATCACGCCCCCGAAAACGTGGCCGAGCGCTGTGGCATTCCGGCCCAAAAAATCCGCGCCATCGCCGCCGAAATCGCCCGCGTCGCCTTTGATGAGGCCATCGAGCTCGACCAGGAATGGACTGATTTCCGGGGCGAAAAGCACTCCAAGATGACAGGCCGCCCGGTTAGTTTCCACGCCATGCGGGGGATCTCGGCCCATGCCAACGGCTTTCAGACCTGCCGCGCGCTGCATGTGCTGCAGATCCTGCTGGGCACGGTCGAGGTCCCCGGTGGCTTTCGCTTCAAACCGCCCTACCCCAAACCCGTCGAGGCGCACCCAACGCCACACGGAGACCGCCGCCCGGGCCGCCCGCTGGAAGGCCCTCACCTTGGCTTCCCGCGCGGCCCCGAGGACCTGCTGCTAGACGAAGACGGCACCGCTCAGCGTATCGACAAGGCCTTTACATGGGAAAACCCGATGTCGGCCCACGGGCTGATGCACATGGTGATCTCGAACGCCGCCGCAGGCGATCCCTACAAGATCGACACGTTGTTCATGTATATGGCGAATATGTCGTGGAACTCCTCCATGAACACCAAAGGTGTGATGGAGATGCTGTCGGCCAAAACCGAAGACGGCAAATACGTCATCCCGCATATCATCTACTCGGATGCCTATTCCTCGGAAATGGTCGCCTATGCCGACCTGATCCTGCCCGACACCACTTATCTGGAGCGGCACGACTGTATCTCGCTGCTGGATCGCCCGATCTGCGAGGCCGACGCCGCTGCTGATGCGATTCGCTGGCCAGTGGTCGAACCCGACCGTGACGTGCGCGGGTTCCAATCGGTGCTGATTCAACTCGCCAACCGCATGAGCCTGCCGGGCTTCACCAACGAAGACGGCACACCGAAGTGGAAGGACTATGCCGACTATATCGTCAATCACCAGCGCAAGCCGGGCATCGGCCCTCTGGCCGGGTTCCGTGGCGAAGATGGCACCAAAGAAGGCCGCGGAGAGGTCAACCCGGACCAACTGAACCGCTATATCGACAACGGAGGCTTCTACGTCGCGCATATCCCCGCAGGTGCGGATTACTACAAACCGTGGAATACCGCCTATCAGGACTGGGCCGTTGGAATGGGCCTCTACGACAGTCCGCAGCCCTACCTGTTCCAGCTGTACTCCGAGCCGATGCGCAAATTCCAACTGGCCGCCGAAGGACACGGACCGAACCAGCCCCCCGACCACCTGCGACAACGCATCAAGGATGCCATGGACCCTCTGCCCATTTGGTACGAGACCGACCAGCAAGGCAACGAGGGCTTCACCGTCAACGCCTTAACCCAGAGGCCAATGGCGATGTACCACAGCTGGGGCACCCAAAACGCCTGGCTGAGGCAACTTCACGGGCGCAACCCGCTTTACGTCCCCACGAAGCTGATGCGCGAACACGGGCTGCAAGACGGCGACTGGGCCAAGGTTACCTCTCCTCACGGCGAGATCACCGTGCCCGTGATGGAGATGGCCGCGCTGAATGAAAACACCGTCTGGACATGGAACGCCATCGGCAAGCGCAAAGGTGCCTGGGCGCTGCAAGAGGACGCACCCGAGGCCACCAAGGGTTTCCTACTCAACCACCTGATCCATGAATTGCTACCGCCTAAAGGCGACGGTATGCGATGGGCCAACTCAGACCCGATCACCGGTCAGGCCGCGTGGTTCGACCTGAAAGTCAGGATCGAAAAGGCGGCCCCTCCAGCAGATACCGAAAGCCAACCCGAATTTGCCCCGATCAATTCCCCCGTAGGCACCGGCCCGAAGGATATCGCGTGGAAGGTAGGCAAATGATCCAATCTTCATCTGGCCAAAAATATCTCGGGGGTGAATTGAGCCAAAGGCTCAAGAGGGGGCTGGCCCCCTGCCCCGCCCACCAAAGCCGAGGTTCCCTGATATGACGCAACTTCCCCAGTCTACCGAACGCAAAATGGGCCTCGTTATCGACCTCGACACCTGTGTCGGGTGCCACGCCTGCGTGATTTCCTGCAAAGGCTGGAACACCGAAAACTACGGTGCACCCTTGTCTGATCAGGATGCCTATGGCGGCAACCCCTCGGGCACATTCCTGAACCGTGTCCACTCCTACGAGGTCACACCGACCGAGGGCCCTGCCCAACTGATCCACTTCCCCAAATCCTGCCTGCATTGCGAAGACGCACCCTGCGTTACGGTCTGCCCAACCGGAGCCAGCTACAAACGCGTCGAGGATGGGATCGTGCTAGTCAACGAAAGCGACTGCATCGGTTGCGGCCTCTGCGCCTGGTCCTGCCCCTATGGCGCGCGGGAAATGGACATGGCCGAGGGCGTGATGAAGAAATGCACCCTCTGCGTCGATCGCATCTACAACGAAAACCTGCCCGAAGTGGATCGGGTGCCGTCCTGCGTCCGCACCTGCCCAGCCGGAGCGCGTCATTTCGGGGACCTCGGCGATCCTAACAGCGACGTCAGCAAGCTGGTCGCTGAACGAGACGGTATGGACCTGATGCCAGAAATGGGCACCAAACCTGTCAACAAATACCTGCCGCCCCGCCCCAAGGATCAGATCGAGGACCAGATCGACATTCTGGCCCCACTGCTGGCCCCCGTCGCGGAAGAGCCCAAAGGGTTCCTCGGCTGGCTCGACAAAACTCTGGAGAAGCTCTGATGCATCCGGCCCCATCCGTTATCATCTTCACCACCTTGTCCGGCCTCGGCTTTGGGTTACTATTTTTCCTGGGCCTCGGGATGCCAAACGTTACAGGCTGGGTCGCCTTTGTCTTCTTCCTGATTGCCTACGGGCTGGCCCTCGGCGGATTGCTGGCGTCAACCTTTCACCTCGGTCACCCAGAGCGTGCTTGGAAGGCGTTCACGCAATGGCGCTCTAGCTGGCTCAGCCGCGAGGGTTGGTGCGCCGTGATCGCACTGGTCCTGATGGGCCTGTTCGCAATCGGTTCAGTTTTCATGGGCGAACGCTGGAGTCTTTTGGGCTGGCTCGGCGCGTTGTTCTCGCTGGCTACGGTGTTCACCACATCAATGATCTACACCCAGCTCAAGACGATCCCCCGTTGGAACATGAAGCTAACGCCGGCCATGTTCCTCAGCTTCAGCCTGGCCGGAGGAGCCCTGATGGCCGGTCAAACCTCGGTCGCGCTGCCTTTGCTGTTGATCGCCGCTCTGGTGCAGATTCTGTACTGGCGTCAGGGGGACAAGGCGCTTGCCAGCTCGGGGACTGACCTTGGGACAGCAACAGGATTGGGTCAGCGCGGGTCGGTGCGGGCGTTTGAGCCTCCGCATACCGGGACCAACTACTTGCTACGAGAGTTCGTCCACGTGGTTGGCCGCAAACATGCTGAGAAGCTGCGGATCATCTCGTTCCTGCTGGCCTTTGCTCTGCCCGTCGTGTTCGTCGCGATCCCATTGGAAGGGCTCGCGCTAAAACACCTGCTTGCGCTTCTGGCGGTCGTTTCGCACTTGGCTGGGGTTGCCGCGTCACGCTGGCTGTTCTTCGCGCAGGCAGAGCATGTGGTTGGGCTCTACTACGGCAAACGTTGAGCACCTTTGCAGCAAACAAAAAAGGGCGGCGCTCGATATTCGAGGCCGCCCTTTTCATTAGAACGTCTAGTTTAGATCAGACCTGCATGCGCCATCGCGGCTTCGATCGCAGTCTTGGTGCTGTCTTCCAGTTCAGTCAGAGGGGAGCGAACTTCGGTGCTGCAGAGGCCCAGTTTGCTCAGCGCGTATTTGGCGCCGACTAGGCCGGGCTCGATGAAGATCGCTTCGTGCAGAGGCATCAGGCGATCCTGATAGTCCAATGCCTTGGCATAGTCGCCCGCCAGCGTTGCCTGTTGGAACTCGGCGCAGAGTTTCGGAGCCACGTTGGCCGTGACCGAGATACAGCCTACCCCGCCATGCGCGTTGAAGCCCAGCGCGGTGGCGTCTTCGCCCGACAGCTGACAGAAGTCGGCGCCACAGCTTGCGCGCTGCTGGCTGACTCTCGCCAGATCGCCGGTTGCGTCTTTGACACCGACAATGCGCGGCAGCTTGGCCAGTTCGCCCATGGTCGCGGGGGTCATGTCAATGACCGAGCGGCCCGGGATGTTGTAGATGATGATCGGAATCTCGGCGCAATCGTGCAGGGCGCGGAAATGGGCCAACAGGCCTTTTTGAGTCGGCTTGTTGTAATATGGTGTGACCACCAGTGCCGCATCGGCCCCGACATTCTTGGCAAACTGGACGAATCGAACTGCCTCGACGGTGTTGTTCGAACCTGCGCCCGCAATCACCGGCACCCGACCTGCGGCAGCTTTGACCACTTCGGCCACGACGGTTTCGTGCTCTTCATGGCTCAGCGTCGGGCTTTCGCCGGTGGTGCCAACGGGGACCAGGCCGGTTGAGCCTTCCTTTATCTGCCACTCTACCAAGTGTTTGAGCGTATCCAGGTCCAACTCGCCGTTGCTGAACGGGGTGACGAGGGCTGGAATTGAGCCTTTGAACATGGGTCGCGCTCCTTGAAGTGCGGTTGCAGTATTTGCACCATCCTCGCTCACGTTTTTGGCTTTGTGAGTTGATACTGGCGGCGCAAGGTTTATCCTGAATGGCTCTATCCTCGGTTGGTTGGGAAATGCAAGGGATGACACGCGTTCTGGCCTTTTTGGCAACAGTGATTCTGTGTTTTGGGATGCAGGCAAGCGCCGCGCGGGCCGATGCGACCGGTGATCTGCGCGCCGGGCTGGCCGAAATGCGCAAAGGTGACTGGAACGAAGCGCTAGCGGTTTCTGGCGCACGCGGCTCGGTTACGCGTGACATCATCGTGTGGCATTGGCTGCGAGAGGGCTTTGGCAGCTCAGGCGATGTGCTGGTGTTTCTTGAGCGTCGCCCCGACTGGCCCGGACTGGCCTGGCTGCGCCGCAAGAGCGAGCCGTCCTTTACCGGGGCTGATCCGGATCGAGTGGTGAACTTCTATGCCGATCAGCCACCGCAAACGGCCGAAGGCGCGCTCAACTATGCGGTCGCTCTGAAAGCCAAGGGTCGGATTGGGGACGCCGAGGCGGATATCGTCACAGCCTGGCGCACCATGCCCATGGGGTCAGGGTTGCAGCAGGACTATCTTGAGAATTTCGGCAAATTGCTGAAACCGCACCACACAGCGCGACTGGATCGGATGCTGTGGGACAATCATTTGGTCAGCGCCGGGCGTATGCTGCCTCTGGTCAACGCCGATCGGCGCAAGCTGGCGGAAGCCCGCATTGCCCTGCAAAAACGCGAACCGGGCGTGGACGGCAAGATTTCTGCCGTACCCAAGGCTCTGGCAGGGTCTCCGGGGCTGGCTTTTGATCGCTTTGTCTGGCGCGACAAGAAAGAGTTGGACGACAGCGCCATTGATCTGATGCTGTCACGCTCAACTGGCCCGGACGCCTTGGGTGAGCCGGACAAATGGGCCGAAGGGCGACGCCGACTGGCCCGGCTTGAGATGCGGCAGGGCAGTGCGGCCCGTGCCTATGAAGTCGCCGCCAATCATCATATGACGCCAGAGATGGGTTATGGATACGCCGACCTGGAATGGCTGGCCGGGTTTCTGGCTTTGCGAAAGTTGAACGACCCCGCGACGGCGGTTCGGCATTTCCAAAACTTCGAAGGCGCAGTGAAGTCTCCGATATCACGTGGCCGCGCCGGCTATTGGCTGGGTCGCGCTTACGCGGCACAAGGGGATGCCGAGAAAGCATATGACGCTTATGCAATGGGTGCAGATTATCAGACGTCTTTCTACGGCATTCTGGCAGCCGAACAGATCGGGCGACCGTTTGACAGCACCCTCGCCAACCCACCCCGCGCCGCGCATTGGCGACAAGCCGAATTTGCGAACTCCAGCGTTTTGGAGGCCGGTCTGCTGCTGCTAAAGGCAGGGGAGGACAATCTCTCAGAACGGTTTCTGACCCACCTGGTCGAAAGCCTCGATACAGCGCAAGCCAATCAGCTGGGCGATCTGGTCATCGAGTTGAAAGAGCCGCATCTGGCCGTGATGATCGCCAAACGCGCCGCGACCACGGGAACAGTTCTGCCCGCAGCCTATTACCCCGTGCATCCGGTCGCAGATATCGGCCTGCCGATGGCCAAAGAGATGACATTGGCCATCGCCCGGCGTGAAAGCGAATTTGATCCGGTGGTGATCAGTGGCGCAGGCGCGCGAGGCTTGATGCAGGTGATGCCAGCGACGGCCAAACTGGTCGCGCAGGAGCTGGGGATCCTCAGCGGGCATCAGACCGGGCGGCTGACCACGGACTGGGAATACAATGCCAAGCTGGGGGCCAACTACCTGTCCAGCCTTGCGGCGGATTTCAACGGCAATGTGGTCATGATGGCTGCCGGGTACAACGCCGGACCGCGGCGGCCGATCTCATGGATGGAGCGCTATGGCGACCCCCGCGCCGGTGAGGTGGATGTGGTCGACTGGATCGAGACCATCCCCTTCAGCGAAACGCGCAACTATGTGATGCGCGTGACCGAAAGCCTTCCGGTCTACCGCGCGCGTCTGGGCAAACCCGCCCTGCCTGTGCCCTTCTCGCAGGAGCTGACTGGATCAACCCTTGCGGCGTTCGCGCCATAGAGTGAACAGCCCCGCAGCAACCACCAGCCCTGCGCCGACGACAACTTCAGGGCGCAAAACCTCGTTGAAGATTGCGATGCCAAGGATCGCCACCCAGACCAGATGGAGGTAGGCAAAGGGCTGCACCGCACTGGCCTCGGCCGCCTCATAGCATTTGATCAGCAGCCAATGGCCAAAGGCACCGCTAACACAAAGCGTTGCCATCCAGGCCCAATCCGCCTTTGCCATCGGCTCCCAGAACCACATGCCGACCAGCGTCATGGCAACGGCTCCGCTGACACCAGTCCAGAAGAAGCTGGTGGCGGCGCTGTCTCGGCGCGCGGCATAGCGGGTGAGCAGCGAATAAACCGCAAACAGAAAGGCCGAGATCAGCGGAATGATTGCCCAAGGATTAAACACGCCGACCCCTGGTTGCAGGATGATCAGCACGCCGACGCAGCCGACCCCGATCGCCGTCCAGCGCCGCCAACCCACGCTTTCACCCAGAACCGGGCCGCTGAGGGCCGCGACCAGAAGGGGGTAGCAGATGAAGACCGCCATGCTGTTGATCAGACCTAGCTTGGTGAAACCAAAAACGGCGACACAGATCTCAGTCACCAGCAGAACGCCGCGAAAGATCTGCAGTTTCGGCTGATCGGTGCGCGCCGCAGCCTTCAAGCCACCCGGAGCGCGCGCCGCCAATGCGATGACAAAAGCCGCGAAGAACCAATAGCGGACCATCACCACCATATAAGTGTTATACGTCCCGGCCAAATGGCGCGAGATCCCATCCTGCAAGGCAAAAACCACCGTCGAGGCGACCATCAGCGCGATCCCGGCCGAGATATTGTTCTGCTGCGTCACGCTTTCACCGCCCGTGTCATATGCCGTTTGCGACCGTATCCGGGCGCGCGGGTAACTGCGAAACCGGCCTCCTCCAACCCGCGGCGGACAAAGCCTGCCGCGGTGTAGGTGGACGCAGTGCCGCCCGGTGCCATATGATCGGATACCTGCTGCATCAACTCCGCGCCCCAGAGTTCGGGGTTTTTCGCGGGCGAGAAGCCGTCTAGAAACCACGCATCGGCCTTGCCGGTCCATCCGGGCAACGTCTGACGCGCGTCGCCTTCGATCACCTCAAGGTGCAGCGTGTCGAACTGACAGGAGCCGCCGTGCCATTGCGACAGGAAGCGGTCTGCCCAAGGTTGCACCTCGGGGAATGCGGCCAAGGCGCGCGCCATATCCTCGGGGGCCATAGGGAAGGCCTCAAAACTGGTGAATCGCAGCGGAGTGGTCTGGCCTGCGGCCTCCCACGCGGACCAGACGGTCAGCAGGTTCAGGCCGGTGCCGAAGCCCAGTTCGGCAATATGAAACCCCGGCGCAAAGCGTGCGGGCAGGTCGTTACCCGATAGAAAGACATGCCGCGTCTCCTCCAACCCGTTCTGCAACGAGAAGTAGGGGTCATTGAACTGGTCCGAGACCGGAATCCGGTCCTCTCTCCATGTCAATTCGGCGTGCTGGTCTGCCATCGGGGAATCCTGTAGCTAAGCGGCGCGACACTGAACAAGGAAGAGGGGTTTGGCAATGGTCGATGTGACGGTACGCGGCGCTGGCATTTTTGGCCTCTCCATCGCCTGGACCTGCGCCCGGCGCGGCGCGAAGGTGCAGGTTGTCGATCCCTTTGGCCCCGGCGCGGCCTCCAGCGGAGGGTTGGTCGGCGCCCTGGCCCCGCATGTGCCCGAGAACTGGAATGCCAAGAAAGCCTTTCAGTTCGACAGCCTGATCATGGCCGAACCCTTTTGGGCGCAGGTCGAAGCGACCGGAGGGGTCTCAGCCGGGTATGGGCGTCTGGGACGTCTGCAACCCATCATGGATGAGCGCACCCTGCAACTGGCGCACCAACGGCATGCCACCGCGCAAGAGCTCTGGCAAGGCCAGGCCGAGTGGCAGGTGCTATCCACGACGGAGGCAGGCCAATGGTGCCCGCCCAGCCCGACCGGCTATGTCATCCACGACACCCTGACCGCGCGCATGCACCCGCGCAGGGCCTGTGCCGCGCTGGTTGCGGCGCTCTCGGTCATGGGGGTTGAGGTGGTCGCTGAGGCCCCGGACAAGGGCCATGTGCTGCACGCGACAGGTGTCGCCGGGTTGCAGGAGCTCAGCCAAAGTTTCGGAAAAACTGTCGGCAATGGCGTCAAGGGACAGGCGGCATTGCTGCGCTTTGATGCGGGTGCGGTGCCGCAGCTTTTTGCAGATGCGATCCATATCGTGCCGCATGCAGACGGCACGCTTGCGATCGGCTCGACCTCGGAGCGGGATTATGATGATCCAACCAGCACCGACGACGCGCTTGAGGATGTGATCGACCGCGCCACCCGCGCCGTTCCCGTGCTGCACGGAGCCGAAGTGATCGAGCGGTGGGCCGGCGTTCGCCCCCGCAGCAAAAGCCGCGCTCCGATGCTGGGTACACACCCGCTGCACGACGGTCAGTTCATCGCCAATGGCGGTTTCAAGATCGGCTTCGGCATGGCCCCGAAAGTGGCCGAGGTGATGGCGGACCTGATGCTGGACGGTCGAGATGAAATCCCTGCGGACTTCCGGCCCGAAGCATCACTCTGACCGCGCTTCTGCCTGCATGCACTGTCGCCCTTCGGGGCCTCGAACCCACAGGTCTTGTCCTTTGCGGCAGAGTGTGGCCGTCTCGAAATGCAAAAGCGGCGCGGTTGCCCTGAAGGAAAAGTACGTCAGCGGGCCGATCACCTCCTCCGCAAACAGCATTAACAACTGCGCCAATAGCGGCCCGTGTACGACCAGCCCGCCATACCCTTCGACATCGCGCGCATAGTCCAAATCGTAGTGAATCCGGTGGCCGTTGAAAGTAAGCGCAGAGTACCGGAACAATAGGGTGCTGTCGAAGCTCACCTCGCGATGGTCTGTTTCGTCACCACGCGCCACGGGCGGCGTTGGCTTTACCTCATCCAGACCGGGATCTTCTCGATAGACCAGATCCTGCCATTCGGTGACACAGAGCGCCCCATCCTGCCAGATCTCATGCTTGAGCGTGACAAACCCCAACGGCCCAGTGCGCCCGGTTTTGCGGCTCTGTTTCTCCAGAGCCGAGTACCGCTGGGCCTTCACACCTGCGCGCAGTGGGGTATGGAAATCCAACCGCCCCCCGGCCCACATCCGGCGCGGCAGGCCCATGTCCGGGATCAGATCAATACCGACCCGAGGGTGCCCGTCGCGCCCCAGATCAGATGGTGCACGCGGGGACCAGAAGTAAAGCTGATGAAAGAACGGTGGCAACGCTGAACCGCCAGAGATCGTAGGCTCCAACCCCAGCGCAACTTGCAAGCCCGCCGCCCGGGCCGGGTCCATCACATCGCTTTGCCGAACCTCATGCATACCGTATCCGCCTAAAGACGCCCGACCTCAGCCCGCAGTTTTTGCATCAACGCATGTATGGTCTTTTCGTAGCGCTCACTTGTCAGCCGTCCCCCGTCGTCAAACGCGTTGGAGCTGTCGGCCAGATGGACCTCGGGGCCTTGCAGAATGCGCGGCTGGAACGGCACCAAATAGGCGCGAAGGACCATCTGGGCGCGCTCCCCTCCGGCCCGGCCCGCTGCGGCGGACATTACCGCAACCGGCTTGTCGGCCCAAGGTTTGCCCGAAGTGCGGCTGACCCAGTCCAGCGCGTTTTTCAGCACGCCCGACGGCCCCTTGTTGTATTCCGGTGTGGAGATAATCACCGCATCCGCTTGCGCGATCTGGTCAGCCAGCGTTTGCACGGCGGCTGGGATGCCCTCACCCTCTTCCAGATCCCCATCATAGAGGGGCAGGTTCAGATCCGCTTCGACAAAGCTGGCAGGATCAAAAAGGCGTGCCGCCTCGCGCAGAAGCTTACGGTTTGTTGCTGACTGACGCAGGGAACCGGACAGGCCAAGGAGGGTCGGTTGGGACATTGCGGGAAACTCCGTTTCAGTGTTTCCCAATAGGTAGACCGAGACGCGCGTGATCCAAACCCCATTTCTTGCACAGATCGTGCGCGCAAAAGGGCAGCCCTAAGACCGCCCGCAATGCACATAGAATTACGAGTTTGCGCTGGGTACGATGACGATCTCGACCCGCCGGTTCTGCGACTTGCCTTCCGGCGTCAGGTTCGAGGCAACCGGGTTGTTTTCACCACGTCCGATGGTGACGATCCGGCTGTAGTTCACACCGTTCGCCTGAAGGACGTCAGCAACCGCATTGGCGCGACGCTCGGACAGGCCTTGGTTGTAGGAGGCCTCGCCATCACTGTCGGTGTGACCGATGATCTGCACGTTCGAGTTCGGATAGTTCACGAGGTTCTGACCAACTCGCACCAGATCGGCGCGCAATGCCGGGCGGACCGTCGCACTGTCAGTGTCGAAGGTGATGTCATTGGGAACGGTCACAATCAACCGGTCGCCCGCGTTGACAATGGTGATCCCATCATTGGCCAGCTGCTGACGCAATTCTGCAGCCTGTTTATCAAGTTGGTTGCCGATCAGGCCTCCGCCAGCCGCGCCGATCGCACCGCCTGCCACCGCGCCCAAAAGAGGGTTCGAATTATTCGCGATTGCGCCAACACCAGCACCGACCAAACCACCCAAAACTGCGCCTTGCTTTGCGTTCTGATTCGGATCGGAGGGCAGGTTCAACGTGCCCGGATCGGTACAGGCCGCCAGAGCCATGGCCGAGCATAGCCCGGTTGCCAGAAAAAACTTGGAAATCGTCATGGTATCACCTTCTGCTCGGGCCCCCGTTGATCGGGTTTGCCTTGTTGCAGATCAGTATATCACGGCAGCGTTGCGCGGGCTCAAGCAACAATGCGGTGAAGTCGGCGAATCCCCGCCCATACCGGTTCAGACGGTCTGCGTGGCCGGATCTTCACGCTCCTGCTCGTTCCACAAATCCCGTAGCGAACTGCCTTGGCCCCGGAAACTCTGGCCCGTGTCTTCACAGGCCCAGATACGGTCCGTCCGGAAATGCCGGAACCCGCTCCGCAGCTCGCACCACCCGGCGAGCATCGTGCATTCGATGTGGTAGATCAGAGCCACAGGCCGAATGACTCGCTCAGAGCGTTCGCCCGCACCGTTGACATAGGTGATGCGCACTTTCTGCTCGGCCCGTATCGCTTCGCGGTAACTGGCCACAGGGATGCATCCTTTCGCGGGATCATCAACCGGCGCACCCCAGGTCGAGACCTGCAGCCAATCGGCAGGACAATGGAGCGCGTCGATCTTGTCACAGATGCGCCGCGCTGCCCGTTGCAGATGACTGTCCCCGGTGCGCGCCAGCATCGACAGCCCGACCCACAGCGCCTCAACCTCTTCGGCGTCGAAATTCAACGGTGGTAGATCATAGCCGCGCCGCATCAGATATCCGACGCCTGCCTCCCCCTCGATCGGTGTGCGCTGCGCCTGTAGCTCGGCGATATCACGGTAGACTGTGCGCGTGGACACCTCGAGCTTTTCGGCCAGTTGATCGGCTGTCACAGGCGCATCTGCGGCCCTGAGCATCTGGATGATTTCGAACAACCGGGTCGAGCGGCTCATGTCGGGGTCTCCTGTCAAACTGCTGACAGCCTAGCACATCCCCCTGACAAGGGGGTGTCAGGAGTGGTGCGCAACTTTGGGTCAGATTTCAAAAACCCGGAGGCCCAATATGCCCAGCCTAGACAACCATGTTCTGATGCATCTGAAACTTGAGCGCTGGTCGCAAGATCACACCCTTCGCGCCTATGAGATCGAGCGTGAACTGGCAGCCGATCGACACCGCGCACAACCCGCGCGCCGCAAAAGATCGCGTAGGTTTTCCCTCGGGAACCTGAAACTGCTGTGGACCAACGTGGCCTGACCCTAGAAATCCGCCTTGGCGCGAAACTTCATTGCCACGCCGCCCTCGGGGCTTTTAAGGCGCAACTCCTCGGAATGCAGCATGAGGCGCGGGAAATCGCGCGCTGCGCCATCGGCGTAAAACGGGTCACCCAGAATCGGGTGGCCCAAGGCCAGCATGTGAACGCGCAACTGATGCGAGCGACCGGTTTTCGGAAACAGGCGCACGCGCGTCGTGTCACCTTCATATTTGACAACACGCCAATCGGTGACGGCCTGTTTGCCCGTGCCTTGGCACACCATCTGACGCGGTCGGTTGGGCCAGTCGACGATCAGTGGTAGATCAACCGTGCCCGTCTTGGCTTCCAGCCGCCCCCAAACACGGGCAATGTAGGTTTTGCGGGTTTGTCGCTGCTCGAACTGCATGCTCAGATTGCGTTGCGCATGGGGTGTCTGCGCAAACACCATCACGCCCGAGGTATCCCTGTCCAACCGATGCACCAGCAGGGCCTGCGGAAACACCGCCTGCACGCGGGTCAGCAGGCAATCCGCCAAATGCGTACCTCGCCCCGGCACCGACAACAAGCCCGAGGGTTTGTTCACCACAATCAGTTGCGCATCTTCATGCAGCACATCCAGCGGTGTCTTGGGGGGATCGTAGGTCTCGCTCATGCCCGCGTGCCTATCCCACAGCGTCCCTTCCCGCAACGTCGTCCTTGCGCGAGACGCGCGTATCGTGAACCGTTGAGGAAAGAAGGGGAGAGGACATGCATCCAACAATCGAACGTATGCAAGAAGTTGTCGCCAAAGGGGACGAAGCCCTCATTCACGCGCTTTTGGCCGAGGACGTCCGCTTCATGCCGCCCACCTACTACAGCACCTGGACCGGCCGCGCGCAGGTTGCGGCCGTTTTGAGCCATGTGGGCAAGGTATTTTCCGACTTCCGCTACCGGCGGATCATGGGCAGTGGCAATGACTGGGCGCTTGAGTTTCAATGCAAGGTCGGAGATCTGGATGCGGTCGGCGTGGACCTGATCACACTAAACGACGACGGTTTGATCCAGCAATTCGAGGTCGTCATGCGCCCTCACAAGACCATTGGTGCCCTGCGTGAAGCGATGATGGCCCGTGTGATGACCGACCCGCGATTTCAGGAATTCAAATCCGCACTGAGCTGATCATGTCAAATCCGCTTGCCGCCGATCAGATTCTGCGTGTGCCCCTGCTGCCGGTTCTGGCGGCTCAGGGCTTGGCTGTGCGCCGCAAGGCCCAGCTGCTGCCGGAACCAATCGGACCGCGCCAGGGGCGAACCGGCCGAGGGCCTCGCCTGCGCCTGTTAATTGCAGGCGACAGTTCTGCCGCCGGCGTCGGCGCGGGCACACAGGATCAAGCGCTGTCGGGCCATTTGGTCAAACACTTGGCGCGGCGTCACTCGGTCGAATGGCGGCTTGAGGCAACAACCGGACACACGACCCGAGACACGCTTGAGAGGTTGCAAGCGATCGACGGCACATACGATGCGGTCGTCACCGCGCTCGGCGTGAACGACGTGACCCGAGGCGTGACCTACAAACGCTTCGTCGAACGGCAAAACCAATTGGCCAGGACTCTGACCCAACGCCTCGGTGCGCGACGCGTCGTGGTGACAGAAGTACCGCAGATGAACCGCTTTCCGTCCCTGCCCCATCCCTTGGCTTGGGTATTGGGTCGACAATCCGCGCGCCTGGATCGTGGTCTGCAACAGGTCGTTGCCGCCCATCCGCAACTCCGGCACTTGTCGCTGGATTTACCGGATGATCCCGCTCTTGCCGCGCCAGATGGATACCACCCCAGTCCCAAAACCTACGCGATTTGGGCCGAAAGCGCCGCGCGTCTTCTGCTTCAGGCCTGAGCCCGCGCCTGTCGGATCATCGGGATCGAATACACCACAAGCGCCGCCCAGATCAGAGGGAAGGCAATCATGCGGCCCCGGTCAATCTGTTCTCCGAACACGGCGACTGCGGTGATGAAGATCATGGTGGGCGCGATGTATTGCAGGATGCCCATCGTCGACAGCCTGACGAGCTTGGCCCCGTTGGCATAAACCAGCAAAGGCACCGCGGTCACGACACCAGCGCAAGACAGCAAAACAGTATCCGAGGCCAACACCCCGAAATGCCCGGTTCCCTGAACCCCAAGCCACGTCACATAAGCGATCGCGGGAATCAAAAGGATCAGAACCTCAAGCAGAAACCCCTGATTGGGCCCAATCGGCAGAGACCTTTTGAAGAAGGCATAGAACCCCCAACTCACCATCAAACCCAGCGCCGCCCAAGGCAGACGCCCCGCCTCGACCACCAGAACCAAAACGCCCAAAGCTGCCAGCCCGACAGCAACCAGTTGCATGCGCGTCAGAGGTTCTCGCAGCAACACAGCGCCCAAGGCGATACTGAACAAAGGGTTGATATAATACCCGAGCGCCGCATCCAGCGCATGGCCGGTTGAGATCGCCCAGACATAAATCGCCCAGTTGACCGAGATCAGCGCCGCCGTCAAAGCCGCCATTCCCAACATCTTGGGATTGCCCAACGCGGCCCTAAGGTCTCGGGTCCGCCCCAGAATGACAAGCAGAAGCCCCGCCACCGGCACCGACCAGATGACCCGATGCGCCACAACCTCAACCGGGCCAATATGGCTCAGCGCTTTCATATAGAGAGGCAGGAAACCCCACATGACATAAGCAGAAACTGCCAGCACAAACCCTTTTGGGGTGTCCGCATTCTGTGAAGGTGAGGAGGCAGTCGCCACGGGAAATCTCCGACAAGTATCGGACCCATTTACGGCAGTTCCTGAAGGGTTGAAAACTCTGAAAACAGTGAAGTCGCGCATAACGAATTGTGATGGGTCGACTTCGAACTCGCGCTTTTAAGCGAGGCTCTGCCTCGCGCTCCGGGATATTTTTAGCCAGATGAAGACCGGATCCCCTGCTTCATCTGGCCCTAAATATCCCGGGGGGAGTCGCGGCTCGCCGCGGCGGGGGCGGAGCCCCCCTGTTCTGCGGGTTAAACCTTCACGCGCTCGGACTTTGGATCATACATCGGTTTCAAAGACGCCTCGGCCTTCACTTTGACACCGCAAACGTCAATCTCGTAGCTCGATGCCAGAACATCCGCAGCTTTTTCGCCTTCACACGGCACATAGCCCAGACCGATAGCACCACCCAGAGTGTGGCCATAATTGCCGGAACTCAGGTAGCCGACATACTCACCATCGCGCACGATAGGTTCGTTGTGGAACAATAGCGGCTCGGCCTCAGTCAGTTTGAACTGCACGAGACGGTTTTTTGGGCCGCTCTCTTTCCGCGCGATCACGGCTTCGCGGCCGATGAAGTCACAGCCCTTGTCGACCTTCACGGCAAAACCAAGCCCGGCATCAACCACGTGGTCTTCACAGGTGATGTCATGCCCAAAATGGCGGAAGCCCTTTTCGATGCGGCAGCTGTCCATCATGTGCATACCGCACAGCTTTAGACCCATATCCTGCCCAGCCGCGTGCAGCGTCTCGAAGGCATGTCCTGCCATGTCAGAAGAGACATAGATCTCCCATCCCAGCTCTCCCACATAGGTGACGCGATGCGCGCGGGCGAGGCCCATGCCAAGCTCGATCTCTTGTGCCGTACCAAATGGGTTGGCCGCGTTTGAGAAATCGTTGGGCGAGACTTTCTCGAGCAAAGCGCGCGCGTTCGGTCCCATGACGGCCAAAACGCCTTCGCCGGCGGTCACATCTGTGATGACGACGTTGAAGTTGCCCGCGTTGCGCTGCATCCATGTTTGATCCGACAGACGGGTCGCGGCTGGTGTGACGACCAGATAGGCGGTCTCGGTCAGGCGGGTCACGGTTACGTCGGCCTCGATCCCGCCGGTGCGGTTCAGGAACTGGGTGTAGACAATCTTGCCATTCGGCACCGAGTAATCTCCACCGCCGATGTAGTTCATGAACCTCTCGGCGTCGGGGCCTTCGACGCGGATTTTCCCGAAGGAGGACATGTCATACATGCCGACATTTTCGCGCACGGCGCGGTGTTCTGCGGCAGAGTTTTCGAACCAGTTCTGACGCTTCCAGCTATATTGGTATTCGCGTTCCTGCCCGTCATTGGCGAACCAGTTGGCGCGTTCCCAACCGGCCAATTCCCCCATGACCGCGCCTTGTTCCAACAGGTGATGGTGGAACGGAGTTCGCCGCACTCCGCGTGCCGTGGCTTTCTGACGGTAGGGGAAGTGATCGGCGTAGAGCAGGCCCAGAGTCTCTTTCGAGCGCTCGAACAGGTACTGCTTGTTGCCTTGGAAGGGCTGCATCCGGCTGATGTCGACATCGCCCAGATCAAACGGCTTCTCACCGCTGTCCATCCATTCGGCCAACGCCATGCCCGCGCCACCGGCCGACTGGATACCGATCGAGTTGAAGCCCGCCGCGACCCAGACATTGTCCATCTCGGGCGCAAGACCCAAGTGATAGGCATCATCGGGAGTGAAAGATTCAGGTCCGTTGAAGAAGGTGTGGATACCGGCTTCGGCCAGCATCGGCATACGGTTCACCGCCGCTTCGAGGATTGGTTCAAAATGGTCGAAATCCTCGGGCAGTTGATCGAACTCAAAGCTGTCGGGGATACCATTCATGCCCCAGGGCTTAGCGTTCGGTTCAAACGCGCCGAGCAAAATTTTGCCTGCGTCTTCCTTGTAGTAAGCGCATTCATCCGGGACGCGCAGAACCGGCAGCTGTGTCAGGCCATCGATGCCCTCGGTGACAATGTAGAAATGCTCACAGGCATGCAAAGGAACGTTCACGCCCGCCATGCGACCCACTTCGTGGCCCCACATCCCAGCGCAATTCACCACCATATCGCATTCGATGTGGCCGGAGGCATTGCCATCGTCGGCAACCCAGTCAACGCCGGTGACCTTGCGCCCTTGCTTGACGACATCGGTGACCTTCACACGCTCTTTCACAATACCACCGCGTTGGCGCGCGCCCTTGGCCAGCGCCAGCGCGATATTCGCCGGGTCACCCTGCCCGTCCAACGGCAGATACACAGCCCCTTTGACGTCTTCGATGTTGAGATGTGGATACAGCTCGGCCACGCGCTCGTTCGAGATCTCTTCGACCTCAACGCCAAAGGCGCGGGCCATGGCGGCCTGGCGGTAGATCTCTTCCTTGCGCTCATCGGTCAGCGCGACGGTGATTGAGCCACAGCGTTTGAAACCTGTCGCAACGCCGGTTTCTTCCTCGAGCGAGCCATAGAGTTCCTGACTGTACTTCGCCAGCTTGGTCATGTTCGCCGTCGCGCGCAGCTGCGCGATCAGACCGGCCGCATGCCAGGTCGTGCCGCTGGTCAGTTGCTTTCGCTCAAGCAGCACAACATCTTTCCAGCCCTTCTTGGTCAGGTGATAGGCAACCGAGCATCCGATCACGCCGCCGCCGATGATGACCACGCGGGCCTTGCTGGGAAGATCAACCATAGTGAAGACTCCGTTCGTTCAGGTTTGTCCCTGAATGGCATGAAAAATCGGCGCGGAATCCATCAAAAACGTCATCGCATCCGCAAAAATCATCTCTGCGCGGCTTGTCTCTTTTGTTGGCGCATCACAAAGGGGGTCACACCGAAAAAACTCCGGTAAACTGATGAGAACCCGTTCGGGAAACCGCAGGCCAAACCTATTTCGCGCACGCTCATGGTGGTGTTCAGCAAAAGATTGTTCGCCTTGGCCAACCGCATTTCGCGATAGAACCCGTTGGGTGTGGTGCCGAAGAACGCTTTGAACTTCCGCTCAAGAGATCGATTCGAGATATTCAGGCTGTCCACAAGGTCCTGGATCGGCAAAGGGTCTTCGATGTTGGCCTGCATCAGCTTGATGCAATGATCCAGTTTCTTGTCCCCAGTCGCGGTGTTTTTCGCGCCCGAGAACGGCTGCATCGACGAAAAATCGCGAATATTTTCATGCAGCATGACGTCCGCCACGGTCAATTGCGTGGGCCCCGAGATATGCCGCCCGATCACGACCAGTGCGATATCGGTGGTGGCCCCCATACCTGCACAAGTGACGACTGCGCCGCGCTCGGTTGCGATGGACAGTTTCGCTTCGAACCGTGCACCGCGCTCACGCAGGAATGAGGCGTTTTCCCAATGGGTTGCCAGATCGGCGGTACCCTGCTCGTCGATATACCGGCTTGCCGCCTCAGCCAACAAAAACACCCGCGCGCCGCGGTAGGTATAGTTCGACACCACTCGGCCCAAAGACAGGTCGGGGTGATCCGGGTCCGAGTTGCCAATCACAAACAGATAGGTGGCATCGGGTTGGTTCGGGATGGTTTCGGTCTGAACCGTTGCGTCGCTGCTGCTGGCGATTAGACCGCCACGCAGGGATCGGTAGGTATAGGTGAACGGCGGCGTCGCAGACACCCGATTGGAAATCCTTAGAACATCTACCAGCGACGCGAGTTCCAGCAGCACAAAGCCCGGCGCGACCAGAATGTCGAAATGCACGGGGCTGGTCTGACGCCTGTCAGTGGCTGGCGATGATGTCTCGGACATACCGTTCCCTTGTCGGTTCAGACGATCCGATGACCGGCTGATTCCAGGCGACGCGCGAGGGCCTCGATATGATCCGGGCCGATCTCGCAGCATCCGCCAACGATTGTTGCGCCTTGGTCGACCCAGGCCATCGCGTGGTCGGCATAGGCCTCGGGGCTGAGATCGTGGCGCTGTGCGAGACT
This sequence comes from Ruegeria sp. AG1, assembly GCF_056541705.1. Lineage (NCBI taxonomy): Bacteria > Pseudomonadati > Pseudomonadota > Alphaproteobacteria > Rhodobacterales > Roseobacteraceae > Ruegeria > Ruegeria sp. AG1. Next base: position 31,616 of record NZ_JBQFYU010000006.1, read on the forward strand.
ATCAACCGTAGGGGCGTCTTGCAAAAACCCCTCGGCGATATGCGTGAAGCCGTTGGCATAGGCGCCATATGGCAGTCCCATCCCGGACAGTATCTCAAGCCCGGCTGGAACCGCTTCGGGACGGGTGCAGTTGATCAAAACGGCTTGCGGATTGTAACGCTCGACCAAGGGGGCAATCTGACCCAGCGGCTCGCCAGATCGCAGCCGCGTTCCGTCTTCGTCCATCGGAGACAGGGCCAGCCACACAGGTTTCCCGCAGCCAGCAGTGCCCCTCAGGGCGCCTTCGGCCTCCATCACCGACGAGACAGTTTCGATCAGGATCAGGTCCACACCATCGCCCATAAGCGCGACCAGTTCAGCGAATTTGCGTCCGGCCTCCTCCGGATCAGGCTCGAGATCGGGTCTGTAAGAGGCCAATAGCGGCCCGAGCGCTCCGGCAATGCGCCCGCCATTCCCTGCGCGCGCCAGATCGGCCTGAGACACGGCGGTGTGGATCAATTGCGCCAACTGGTCCTCGATCCCTTCGCGCACAAGGCGCGAGCGGTGGACGGCATAGGTGTTGGTTGTCGCGACTGTGGCCCCGCGCCGGAAGTATTCGGCATGAACCTCGCGCACCAATTCCGGATGATCGATCATCACCCGCGTCGACCAAAGCGGCGTTGGTTGTTTGCCGCTGCGCTTGACCAGCTCCTGCCCGATCGAGCCATCTAACAGAGTAATTTCGGCCATGTCATAAACTCCTTACGGGATCAGCACCAATTTCCCCGGCAACGCTTTGGATTGGAAATCCTCTTGTGCCTTGGCAATATCCCTTAGGGGATAGGTGCGGGAAATCAAAGGCTTGATCCGACCGGCATTCATCAGCTCAACCAGACGGCCAAACACCTCGGGCGGTTGGTGAGTGCAGCCGTGAATGGTGATATCGCGCAGGTAGATGTCGCGCAGATCGGCCTGCACCATCGGGCCTGCAATTGCGCCTGATACAGCGTAGTGCCCGCCGGGTTTCAGGGCCAGCATGAGGCCCGCCCATTTAGGGCCTCCAACCACGTCGATCACGACGTCGAACATGTCTGCAGGCAACGCAGCATCGCGATCAAAGGTCTCAACCGCGCCTTGGGATTTCACAACCTCGGCCTTGGCGGCACCGGTTATGCCCCAGACGGACGCGCCGCGCAGGCGGGCCAGTTGCACTGCCGCCAGACCGACACCGCCCGAAGCCCCAGTGATCAGCACCTTGTGGCCAGCTGTGACCCCGGCGCGGGTCAAAAGGTTCTCGGCCGTGCCATAGGCGCAGGGAATGGCCGCGATCTCGGTATCTGACAAGGGCGAAGCGGAGACATCGTAGAGATCATCCGCCTCCACCAGACAGTATTGGGCAAAGGCTCCGTCGATCTCCGAACCTAAGGCAATGAATCCCTGCGGATGGCCGGGTCTTGGGCGCGGCAGATTGATTGGGCAGGTCACGCGCTGACCGGGGCGGAATCTCGCACCCGGACCGGCTGCTTCGACAATACCGCACAGGTCGCCGCCTTGTATTCGAGGGAACTGCAGTGCGCCGCCCCACCCACCGGCGTCGACATCCTGATCGACGTCATCGGTGGCCGCTGTCACGTCCGAGGAGTACCACCCGACCCGCGTATTGATATCGGTGTTGTTGACCCCGGCAGCTGCGACGCGGACCAGAACCTGCCCAGGACCGGGCGTTGGAACGGGAATATCCTCGCGCCACTGCAAAGCCTCCGGCCCGCCGTGATGAGTGAGGTAAACGCCGGACATATGTGCAGGGATCGTCATTTAAGCCTTCCGATTTGGACTTTGGTGAAAGGCAGACTGGGGCCCGCCATGGACCCCAGCTTGGAGTTTTGTGCCAATTTGGCAATCCCCAAAGGGATCAGGCACGCAGACGCTCGTTTGCGGGATCCCAGAGCGGCTGGTCTTCCTGCACCACGGCGCGGTATTTCTGGCCGTAGATTTCAACCTCAAGCTCTGTGCCTGGGTTTGCGACGTCGGTCTTGACCATGCCCAACGCGATAGACTTGCCAACGCGATAGCCCCATGCGCCCGAGGTGGTCTCGCCCACGATCTGATCGCCCTGCCAGATGCAGGACATGTAAGGCGCATCGCAATCGCCTGCGTCCACTGTTAGCGTGACAAAGGATTTCTTCACGCCCTGCTGCTTTTCGTTCAGGATCGCGGCCTTGCCGGGGAAGTCCTGCGGTTTGTCCAGTTTAACGAACCGCTCCAGCCCGCCTTCCAGCAGCGAGTAGTCGGTCGACAGATCGCCCTTCCACGCGCGGTATCCTTTCTCGATCCGCAGAGAATTCAACGCATACATGCCGAACGGGGTTGCACCCGCGTCGAGGATCGCTTCGTAGATGGCTGGCATGTCTTCGTTGAGGGCGTGAACCTCCCAGCCCAGCTCTCCGGCGAAGGAGACGCGGATCAGGAAGACCGGTTTGCCCGCAACCGTCGCGGACTGATGCGTTAGCCAGCCAGTGGACAGGTCCGCATCGCTGAGGCCCGAGAGGATCTCGCGCGATTTCGGGCCGGTCACGATCAGCGTGTCGCGGGTGGTGGTGACGTCTTCGACCGAAACGCTGGAGGGCATGGCGGACAACAGGATGTCGCGGTCGTGCCACTGCGCGGTAGCGGCGGTGATCATCACAAACTCATCCTCGCCCAGACGAATACAGGACATCTCGGTCAGGATACGGCCACGGTCGTCCGAAATGTAGACGAGGTTGATGCGGCCAATCTTGGGCAGACCACCGGTGATCAGGCCACGCAGAGCTTCTGCCGCTCCTTCACCTTTGACCATGAAACGCGAGAAGCCCGGCAGGTCCAGCACGCCGCAATTGTCGCGGACAGCTTCGCACTCTTCCTTGATACGCTGCTCCCACGGGCCGGAGCGGCCCCATGTATGTGTGGCCTCAAGCGAGGTGTCGTCGCCCGGCTTGGCAAACCAGTTGGCGCGTTCCCAGCCGTTATAAGCGCCCATGACGCCGCCCAGTTCCTTGACCTTGGCATGGACTGGCGACAGTTTCTTGTCGCGCGCAGCAGGCCATTCGTGGTGCGGGAAGTGCATGGCGTATTCGTTGCCGTAGACCTCCATGCCCTTCTGGTTGCAGTAGTCCTGATCGGTGTAGTCGGTGTAGCGGCGCGGATCGACGGCCCACATATCCCATTCAGTGTGGCCATCAACGATCCATTCGGCCAGCACTTTGCCTGCACCACCGCCTTGCGCGATGCCGAAGGTAAAGCTGTGCGCTTCAAACGCGTTCTTCACACCGGGCATCGGGCCGATCATCGGCAGACCGTCCGGCGCGTAAGGGATCGGGCCGTTGATCACGCGACCAACCCCCGAGGTTGCCATCAGCGGAACGCGTTCCATCGCGTCGGTGATGATGTCCTCAATCCGGTCCAGATCGTCGTTCCAAAGCTGGAAGCTGAAATCCTCGGGCATCGGATCGTCTTCGGTCAACCACTCGCCCTTGCAGTTGGGCTCGTAGGGCCCAAGGTTGAAGCCGTTCTTTTCCTGACGCAGGTAGTATGAGATATCCACGTCGCGCAGCAGAGGCAGTTTGCCACCGTTCTCCTTCGACCATGCTTCAACCTCGGGGACTTCATCGGTCAGCAGATACTGGTGGCTCATGACCATGGCGGGCACCATGCGGCCGCCATAGGGTTTGAACATCTCACCGACACGCTGCGCGTAGTATCCAGCTGCGTTGACGACATAGTCACAGGCGATGTCGCCCTTTTCGGTGTGAACGGTCCAAGTGCCGTCATCGTGCTGCGTTACATCGGTGGCCGGGCAGAAGCGGATGATTTTTTGGCCCAGATCACGCGCGCCTTTGGCGAAGGCTTGTGTCAGCTGCGCCGGGTCGATGTCGCCATCGGTCGGGTCGTACAGCACGCCTTCCAGATCATGTGTTTCGAGGAAAGGGTAGCGCTCTTTCGCCTGCTCTGGGGTCCACATCTCCATCGGGATGCCCTGGTACAGGCCCATCGACATGGCGCGTTCGAATTCCTGCATGCGCTCTTTACTGTGCGCCAAACGGATCGACCCCGAAACGTGGTAGTTCATCGGATAGTCGACCTCTTCGGCCAGACGCGAATACAGCTCGGTCGAATAACGCTGCATGTTCATGATTGCCCATGAGGTCGAGAAGGTCGGCACGTTACCCGCCGCATGCCATGTAGACCCCGCGGTCAGTTCGTTCTTTTCCAGCAGAACGCAGTCCGTCCAGCCCTTTTTCGCCAGATGATACAGGGACGAGCAGCCGACAACGCCGCCACCGATGATGACCACACGGGCCTTGGTTGGAAAATCACTCATGTGTTTTGATCCTCTGTTACTGTGCCCGCTGGGGCAGATCGTCTGAGATGTCGTAGTAGTCACCCTTGTCCGCGACAAAGATGTGCTTTGAGAGTTTCAGGCCCGTCGGTGCGCTGAGCGCCCCCATCGAGATCGAAATCGTGTCTTCTTCATTGTGCTGCCAGAACAGGAATGAGCCGCACTCGCTGCAGAACCCGCGCCGCGCGGTCTCTGAGGCGCGGAACCAACGCAGTGTGTCACTGGCGGTGAAGCTCAGGTTGTCCTGATGTGTCCATGTCGATGACCAGACATGACCCGATTGTTTTCGGCACTGACCGCAATGGCAGGCGGAGGGCGGCGAGAGGTCTCCGTTAATCGTAAACGCGACTTTGCCGCAAAGGCAGGATCCCGTCTGCATATAGCTACCCCCTTGCTGCGGGCGCAGAGCTGGCACCCAGCAACACGCCATAGATGATGAAACAGGTCGCCATGATCCGGCGGACCCAGATATTGAACACAGCCCCCAATGCCGCCTTGCCCATCAACGCGCCCAGCAGGGTGAAGCCGGTATAGCTGAGCGTCGTGATGATCAGAGCGGTCGGCATGATTACCCCCATCTGCTGCCAGATCGGCACGTCGGGCTGCACGAATTGCGAAAAGGCCGCCAGATAGCCAGCAACGCTTTTTGGATTGATTGTCGCCACCGCAAGCGCATGCAGATAGACATGCCGCGCAGGGCGCTCAGTGGCAGGCGCCGGCCGTTTCGCGTTGATCCATCCGCGAATACCGACCCAGATAAGAAACCCCGCACCGATCAGTTTAGCGAAGAAGAAGGCGGTAGGTGAGGCTGCGATCAGGGCCGTTACACCCAGCGCTGACAAGATCAGAAACGCGCTGGCCTGTGTCAGGATCGCAAGCACCCCAAGCATCGCCTTCGGGAAGTGCAAGCTCATACCGTTTGAGATACAATTGACCGCATTCGGCCCCGGAGTGGTGACGAACACCACCCAGAACAGCGCGAATATGGTCCAGGCCTCAAAGCTCATCAGTATACCGGTGGTGCAATGACCCAGATGGCCACGGCGGGCTCATCATAGGGGTTTGCCCATTGATAGGGTTCGTGCTTGATGCGGAAACTATCGCCCGGCCCGACCGTGAAGTGCCGTGCACCGATCGTCAGGTCCAGTTGGCCCGAGATCATATATCCGACCTCCTGCGTTGGCCGGTCCGCGGGTTTTTGCATTTTGGATCGGGGCTCAAACGTGGAATGCACCATCTCGAAATCATCGGTCAGGTCTGGCGACAGCAGTTCTTCGATCAGACCTTCTTCACCCGAGCCCATAGGACGTCGTGAAACGGCGCGAACCACATAGCCTTGCTCCTCAACCGGAGCGGCAGAATGCGAAAACAGCATCGACATGGGAACACCCAGACATTCCGCGATCTGACGCAGGTCCGAGATTGAAGGGTCGGACATGTCCCGCTCGACCTGACTCAGCCAGCCGACCGAGCGGTTCAGGCGATCGGCAATTTCAGTCAGCGTCAAACCCCTTGCCTTTCGCAAGGCCCGCAAGTCCGCTCCGAGCGTCGCGCGCTGAGGGGTTTGCGTGTTCAAAGCCAGACTCCGATTCTCGTGAAATTCCTTCTACGTTTTTCACGATGCCTCAGTTCCGTGAAATTTCAAAGCATTTTTTCACGACAGGTCGTAAGTCAGCGACCAAACCCAAACATAACAAAGGCTTAGGCAGAGAACACGTCTTGAAGAATTTTCGTCAGTTCGGACGCGTCCACATCCGTGAAAGCATCCGGCTGGTCGCTGTCGATGTCAAACACGGCAATAACCGCGCCCGAGTCATCGCGAACCGGCAAAACAAGCTCTGACCTTGTGGAAGATGCGCAGGCGATATGACCAGGAAAGGCATCCACATCCGGAACCAGCTGCACTTCACCCGTGCGCGCGGCTGCGCCGCACACGCCGCGCTCGAACGGGATGACTAGACAGCCGTGACCGCCTTGATACGGGCCGATCTTCAGCAGGCCCGGTTCGGTGACGCGGTAGAACCCCGTCCAGTCAAAGCGATTATCGGCGTGATGCACCTCGCACGCGATGGTCGCCATCAGGGAGACCTGATCGGTTTCGCCTTCGGTCAGGGAGGCGATGGTTTTGGCGAGGGTGTCATAGTCGACGGTCATATTGGCACTGCTCCGATCCGGGTCTTGGGGTGGCGACGCCCCCAGTCCCCGGAGTATTTGCAAAAGCGCGAAGGGTCAAACGCGTTCGATGGCGATCGCCGTGCCCTCTCCGCCACCGATACAGATCGCAGCGATCCCGCGTTTCAGGTCGCGTTTTTCCAGAGCGTTCAGAAGGGTGACCATGATCCGGGCACCAGATGCGCCGATTGGATGGCCCAGGGCGCAGGCTCCGCCATTGACGTTGACCTTGTCGCGCGGCAGGCCCATTTCGTGCATGAAAGCCATAGGAACCACGGCGAAGGCCTCATTCACCTCCCACAGGTCCACATCATCTTTGGCCCAGCCCAGACGCTCCAATAGCTTTTGCGCGGCAGGAACCGGAGCGGTTGTGAACAGGCCCGGCGCCTGCGCATGGCTGGCGTGACCCAAAACACGCGCGCGGACGGTTAGTCCTTTCGCCTCAGCGGCGTCTGCAGAGGCTAGAACAAGAGCCGCCGCTCCATCGGAAATGGAGGAGGAATTTGCTGCCGTCACCGTGCCGTCTTTGCGGAAGGCTGGTTTTAGCGTCGGGATTTTCTCAGGCCGGGCGGATTTGGGTTGCTCATCCGACCCAAGCACCAGCGCGCCCTTGCGGGTTTGCACCGTAACCGCGGCAATTTCCCCATCAAACGCGCCACTGTCTTGGGCAGCCAAAGCGTTCGAAAGGGATCGCAGCGCATATTCATCCTGCGCCTCACGGGTGAACTGATAGGTCTCGGCGCAGTCTTCGGCAAAAGTTCCCATCAGACGGCCTTTGTCATAGGCATCTTCAAGCCCATCCAGAAACATATGATCCACAACCTGCCCGTGCCCGATCCGCGCACCGCCGCGCATCTTGGGCAGCATGTACGGCGCGTTCGTCATACTCTCCATCCCGCCCGCGATCATGGTATCTGTGTGGCCCAAGGCGATCTGGTCATAGGCGATCATGGCGGCCTTCATACCCGAGCCGCACATCTTGTTGAGGGTCGTGGCGGGCACCTCTTCACCCAACCCGGCAGCAAACCCCGCCTGACGCGCTGGGGCCTGTCCCTGCCCCGCCGGAAGTACGCAGCCCATCAGGACTTCGTCGACGGTTTCCGCGCCGGCCTGCTGCAGGGCTGCGCGAATCGCGGTTCCGCCAAGTTCGGCTGCGGGAATGCCATCGAACATGCCCTGGAACCCTCCCATAGGTGTACGGGCCGCGCCTGCGATCACTACGTCTTTCATCGAAAATCCCTCCTCTTGCCGGAACTTGAATACCGAATGGTAAGATTTGCCGTCTAGCGTATTTCTACGACGCAATTTCAGCTGAAAAGGGCGGTCAATCATGGGGCTGACCAGCACAACTACCGAAGGGGCACAGATCATCACCGTTCATTCGGAACGGATAGATGCGGCCATCGCGATCCAGTTCAAGGAAGACATGCGCCGCGAAACAGAAACCGACGCAGCTCGCATCGTTCTGGATCTGGCAGGCGTGGAATTCATTGATTCAAGCGGATTGGGGGCCATCGTCGCCTCGATGAAACAAATCGGAAGCGGGCGGCGGCTGGATCTGGCCGGGCTGCAACCCGTGGTCGAAAAAGTGTTTCGCCTGACGCGAATGGATACCGTTTTCAGGTTGTTCGATTCCCTCGACGACGCGCTGTCAGCACAAGCAGACTAACGCGGCCAACGTAGATGTGTGTAACGCCGTCCAGTGATCAAACCTGCCTGCAGCTGAGTTTTCCGGCTGTAGAAACGGAAGCCAGCGCTGGCATTGCAAAATTGAGCGCAGGCCTGGCCCGTCACGGCTTGCCTGTCGAAAAGGCGGATGACGTGAAGATTGCCTTGGCGGAAGCAATCAACAACGTCGTCGAGCATGCCTATTCTGGCATTGAACCCGCCAAGGTGCAGGTTTGTTGCCGGTTGGAGCACAACCAGCTGGACATTCTGATATCGGATACGGGGCGTCCGCTGCCCGGCTGCAAACCTCCGGATGGGACCCCGGCCTCGGTTGAGACCAGCCTGCAGAACCTGCCAGAAGGGGGTTTTGGTTGGTATCTGATTCACGAACTGACAAGCGAGCTTCGGTATGAGCGTCGTGATGGTTGCAATCTGTTGTCGTTGCGGTTCGACGTCCCAATGCCCGAATGACCCGAGGGATTTGACGCGAAATGGCCACAATAAGGCCTTTTTCGAACCATTACGCCGCCCCAAACGACTGTCAAACATAACACCGTAGCTCAGATAGCTTCCCTCGGCGCCAAGTGTCACAGCCCCCACCCAGTGAACGGCGCCGAGGAACCTCCCTACTCTCATTGAAGAACTGGACAATCATTCCCTGCGCGATAGTTTCGCGGTGTTCAAAACAGGGGGATAATGATGCGGGATTTACACAAGCCGGGCCGGTCCGAAGTTCTGGCCACAAACGGGATGTGTGCGACTTCGCACCCCCTTGCAGCGAAAACCGCCGTCGACATTCTGGAACGCGGCGGCAATGCCATGGATGCAGCCATTGCCGGGGCGGTTTTGCTGGGGATTTGCGAGCCGCAGATGACCGGTTTGGGTGGCGATTGCTTTGTCCTCTACAATCGCGCGGGGGAAAACCAAATCCGAGCGTTGAATGGCTCGGGCCGGGCACCTGCTGCTGCGCAAGCCAGCGCGCTGCGGGAACAAGGCTTGACCTCGGTGCCTTTGGCCAGCCCCGACGCGGTTACGATCCCGGGCGCGGTCGACGCCTTCTGTCACCTTAGCCAGACCGAAGGCCGATTGGCGCTGGATGCAATTCTGCAACCGGCCATTCACTATGCAGAGCAGGGTGTGCCGGTTGCTCCACGCGTTTCTTTTGACTGGCGCAATGGCGAACCGACCCTCCAGGGGGCCGCGCGGGATCACTATCTGATCCACGGGCAAGTCCCCAAGACAGGTCAGGTCTTCCGCGCGCCAAAACAGGCGGAGGTTCTGCGGCAGGTCGCAAAAGATGGCCGGGATGCGTTCTATTCAGGTGAAATCGCGGAGGATATGATCGCCGCCCTTTCCGCCTTGGGGGGCCTCCACACCGCCGAGGATTTCCAATCGACCCAATGCACCCCCTCCGAACCGATGCGCGGCACCTATCACGGCGTTGATCTGGTCGAGCATCCCCCCAACGGCCAAGGCGCAACGGCGATTTTGCTGCTCAATATTCTCAAGCATTTTGACCTTGCCAGCATGAACCCATTGGGCGCGGAACGGGTCCACATCGAGGCCGAAGCTACGAAACTGGCCTATGACGCACGCAACCGCTTCATCGCAGATCCCGATCATATGGCGCGGGCCGAGCAGTTTTTGGACAAAGACATCGCCACATCCCTCGCGGCTTTGATTGATCCGAAACAGGCCATGCCCGCTGCCGCCCCGCTGACCGAAGCGATCCACAAGGACACCGTCTACATTACAGTCGTCGACCGCGATCAGATGGCCGTGTCGTTGATCTATTCGATCTTCCACAGTTTCGGCTCGGGGATCGCATCCGAGAAATACGGCATCTTGCTGCAAAACCGCGGCGCAGGCTTCACCCTGCAAGCCGGGCACCCAAATGAGCTGGGTGGCGGCAAACGCCCGATGCACACGATCATTCCCGGCATGCTGGCCGAGAACAACCGCGTGATGATGCCCTTCGGTGTTATGGGCGGGGCGTATCAACCCACAGGACATGCGCGGTTCGTGTCAAACCTGATGGATTTCGGCTTTGACCTACAAGAGGCCATCAACGCCCCCCGCGCCTTCGCCGACGGAGGCATCCTGAAGCTCGAGCGCGGGTTCCCCGAAGCGGTAGTTCAACAATTAAGCGAATTGGGTCACACTGTGGAAACACCAGAAACTCCACTGGGTGGCGCACAGGCCATACGAATCCGTGAAGACGGTGTTTTGGAGGGGGCCAGTGACCCCAGAAAGGACGGTTGCGCGTTGGGATATTGATAAACGCGCCGACGCGTCGCCCCGCTCAGTTCAGATGGAAGTGCAGCGGGTATGACCCATCCTCGAAAGGGCCGAACATGTTGGGGATGTCAGGATGCTCAACCGGCTCACCCGATCGGTCCTCAATCAGATTTTGTTCTGAAACATAAGCCACATAGAAGGATTGGTCGTTCTCAGCCAACAGGTGATAGAACGGCTGATCTTTGATCGGCCGACTGTCTTCGGGGATGGCTTCGTACCATTCCTCGGTATTCGAAAACTCTGGATCCACGTCAAAAATCACCCCTCGGAAGGGATGTTTCTTATGTCGCACAATTTGTCCCAGGCCGTACTTGGCATGTGTCTTTAGCATTGTTTCAGCCCCCAAAGAGGTTACTACCTCTTTCCGGGCGGAAAAGCCAATCATTGATGTGAAATTAAGGGAAACAGTCTGTGAACCTCTTACTGACAGTGTTCGAAATTGCGGCACCCGTGTTCCTTTTGTCAGCAATCGGCTTTGTCTGGGTCAAGCTTGGCTTTGAATACCGCCTACAGTTTGTGACGCGTTTTGCGATGACGCTGGCAGTCCCCAGTCTGATTTTCGTGGCCTTGATGCAGACCGAAATTCCGGGTGGTGACCTGTCACGGTTCACTCTGGCCACCATTGCGGCCAATCTGATGCTCGCGGTCGTGTTCTGGGTCATTGTAAAGGTGCTAAAGCTTGAGCAGCGCACATATCTGTCGCCGCTGATCTTCGGAAACACCGGCAATTTGGGCCTTCCCCTATGCATCTTTGCATTTGGGCAGGCCGGTTTGGGATATGCCGTGATCTTTCTGGCCGTGACCGCGCTGTTTTCCTTTACCTACGGGATCTATCTGGTGGCGGGCAAAGGCGCTTTCGGGCAGGTCATCCGCCAGCCAATGGTCTGGGCCACGCTGCTGGGGGCGCTGTTTTTGTGGCAAGACTGGGAAACGCCTCTGTTCCTGACCAACACCCTGGATTTGCTGGGGCAAATGGCTGTTCCAATGATGCTGGTAACCGTCGGAGTTGCGATCGCGCGCCTGACCTCTCACAGTCTTCGCCAGGCCATTTGGCTGTCACTTCTCAAGCTGGCGGTCTGCTTTACCCTCGGATGGGGCGTTGCGATCCTCTTCGGGCTTGAAACCATCGCATTCGGTGTTCTGGTCTTGCAAATGTGTACCCCGGTCGCGGTCACCTCATACCTGCTGGCCGAGCGGTTTGAGGCCGATGCAGACGCCGTTGCGGGCATGGTCATGGTCTCGACAGTTCTGTCTGTCGCCGCGTTACCGGGTGTTTTGGCTATCGTTCTGTAACGATTGTGATTTCCTCAGCGCTCAATCTGCGCTAGAATGCCAGAAAAAAGGCACGAGGCACATGAGCAGAATTCTTTTCGTACTCCTAGGGGTGCTGCTTTTGGCATCCTGTGGTGGCGGGTCTAAACAGCCACCCAGCAGACTAAATGACGCGTGCAGCATTGCGCGCGAGAAACCTGACTACATCAAAGCCTTCAAAAAAACCGAGCGGAAATGGGGTGTCCCCGTTCACGTTCAGATGGCGACGATCTATCAGGAAAGCCGCTATCGTCACGATGCGCGTACCCCGCACCGCTATGTGCTGGGCGTGATCCCGATGGGTCGGCAGAGCAGCGCCTTTGGCTACAGCCAGGCTCTGGACGGCACGTGGGAAGAATACCAGCGTGAAACCGGAAAACGCCGCGCCAAGCGGGACCGAATTCGCGACGCGTCCGATTTCATCGGCTGGTACATGAACAAAACCTACGAGCGGAACGGCATCAACCTGGGCGACACTCGCAACCAGTACCTGGCCTATCATGAAGGCCATACGGGTTATGCGCGCGGCAGCTACAACCAGAAATCCTGGCTGTTGAATGTGGCCAGCGATGTTGATGCACGGGCCAACCTGTATCAAGCTCAGCTGGCCAGCTGCCGCTACTGATTTGGGCGGGTCAGCGGTCGCTGGACCCGACCCGCTTTCCGTTTGAGAACAAGCTCTGATCGAGGCGTCCGCCCTCGGTCAGTTCCCCCAGAAGAACCGTGGTTTGAGTGCCTGCGTTGTCGTGGATCACCCATTTCCGCAGCTCGACGGGGTTGTCCGTAAACATCAGCTCAATTCGCCCCGACTCAGGGTTTTTAGGGTCTTGTGCCGTCACAACGGTTGCGGTGCCGTCAAAGTCGTGACCAACGACCATATTGGCCTGCCCCAGATTTACGTTCCGAGCCAGCACAAGTGACAGAGGCGTCCGTTTCAGCGGGTATTGTTCGGGCGGCTGGTTGGATTTCGGGTCAAAGATCTGAACACTCCCCGAGCGCGCAAGAACAACAGCACTGTCGGGTGGATCATATTCGAACCGCATCTTCCCGGGCCGTTGGATCCATAGCTTGCCGGTACTCAGCGAGCCATCATCATTCACTTGGGTAAAGCTGGTCTGAACCGTTTTCATCTTGTTCAGATAATTAGAGATCTCCGACAGCGGGAGCTTGTCCGCAGCCCATGCGGCAGGCGCGGCCAGTGTCAAAGCAAGGGCAAAAGCAATCTGTTTCATACGACTCAGATAAGACTTCTGCCCTTGTTATTAAATATCCTACTGCTCGGGGACGAGGATTTCCCGCTTACCGACGTGATTTGCCGCCGAAACAACGCCTTCGTCTTCCATCTGCTCAACCAAACGCGCGGCTTTGTTGTAGCCGATGGCAAGTTTCCGCTGAATATAAGAGGTCGAGCATTTGCGATCCTTGATAACAATCGCCACCGCTTGGTCGTAAAGGGCATCCTCGCCGTTGGTGTTGCCGCCGGTGCTTAGGCCCAACACAGCGTCGATGTTGTCGGCTTTTTCCTCAGCCGGACCATCGACCACACCGCTCATGTAATCGGGCGGACCGAATTGCTTCAGGTGGTTGACGATTTCTTCGACCTCTTCGTCCGAGACAAACGGGCCGTGGCAGCGGGTAATCTTGGCACCGCCCGCCATATACAGCATGTCACCCTGCCCCAGCAGCTGTTCGGCGCCCATCTCACCCAGAATGGTCCGGCTATCGACCTTCGAGGTCACCTGGAACGAAATCCGGGTCGGGAAGTTCGCCTTGATCGTCCCGGTGATCACGTCGACCGAGGGGCGCTGCGTGGCCATGATCAGGTGGATACCCGAGGCCCGCGCCATTTGCGCCAGGCGCTGAATACAGGCTTCGATCTCTTTACCCGCGACCATCATCAGGTCGGCCATCTCGTCGACGATGACGACGATATAGGGCATCGCCTCGGGCGCGAACTCTTCCGTCTCGAAGGTGGGTTCGCCGGTTTCATCGTCAAAGCCCGTCTGGACCGTGCGGCTGAACATCTCACCTTTAGCCAGCGCGTCTTTCACCCGGCCATTATAGCCTGCGATGTTGCGGACACCCATTTTGGACATCTTGCGATAGCGATCCTCCATCTCGCCCACGACCCATTTCAGCGCGACAACCGCCTTTTTCGGGTCGGTCACAACGGGCGACAGCAGATGTGGAATGCCGTCATAGACCGACAGTTCCAGCATCTTGGGGTCGATCATGATCAGGCGGCATTCATCAGGGCTCAGTTTGTAAAGCAACGACAGGATCATGGTGTTGATCGCCACCGACTTACCCGAGCCGGTCGTCCCCGCGATCAGCAGGTGAGGCATCTTGGCCAGGTTGGCCACAACGGACTCGCCCCCGATATCCTTGCCCAGCGCAAGAGGCAGAGCATGGTTGCCATCACCGAAATCGCGGCTGGCGAGAATTTCGCGCAGCACCACCATCTCGCGGTTTTCATTGGGTAGTTCGATGCCAATGACCGAGCGTCCGGGCAGGGTCGAAACCCGTGCCGACAGCGCCGACATCGAGCGTGCGATATCGTCGGCCAGACCGATTACACGGCTCGCTTTCAGACCCGGAGCAGGCTCCAGCTCGTACATGGTGACCACGGGACCGGGGCGGACGCTGACGATCTCACCCTTCACGCCGTAGTCATCTAGCACGTTCTCCAGCATCCGTGCGTTTTCTTCCAGCGCCTCGTCACTCAGGTGATGACGCTGAATGCTGGCCGGGTTGGACAACAGGCCCAAGGGGGGCAGTTCGAAATCGGAATGGCGTTCCTCGAAGGACAGGGTCGGCTGCGCCTCGGCCTGTGCCCGACGAGACGGCGGCGGCGTGCGACGGACGGGTTGGGCCACTACCGGCTTGCGCGGCTCGGCCACCGGGATCTTCACGGCTGGGCGCTGCCGCACAACGGGTTCCGGTGTCGCCGTATCTTCGAACACCGCGTCATCGTCATAGTCCTGCGCGGCGTAGTCGTCCTCGGGCATGTAGCCTGCATCGGGCGCATAATCAGGTTCGGACTGATAGTCATGCGCCGTGTCTTGCCACGTCGGTTCAGCCGACAGAACAGGCTCGGGCGGCAAGCCAGCGGTCATGGGCGGTTCAGGCGGCAATTCATCCGCCCCTCTGGGATTGAAGATCAGCGGGTCCGGCCCACGACCGCGGCCCTTGGTCAGAGGCAGATTGGGGTCATATTCCGGGGCCATCTCACCGGTCGCCACCTTGCGATTGCGCACAGCGGCCGAAATCTTCGAGCGGATACGATCTTCACCCGGCATTTCATCGAAACCCTGTACAGGCATGGCTTCAACCAATTCAGGCTCTGGCAGTGGCTCAGGGCGGCGGATCAGCGCTGGCATCCGGGCCAGCAGGCCGGTCTTGGGGGCAGGTTCGGGTTCTTCCTCGGCGTCTTCGAAGATTGGGTCTTCAAACGCGATCTCATCGTCGAAAACGGGTTCGATCCGCGCGGCGCGGTGTTCCTTCCATTGCTCACGACGCTCTCGCGCAGACTGTACCGTGGCCGAGGCACCCCGACCCAACAGGTTCATCAGCATGTCGTAAGACATGACCAGCCCAAGCAGGAACGCCCGCGTTCCACGCGCGACATCAGCTTTGGTGAAGCCCAGAACAAAGATACCCAGCGCCAGCATTCCGACGGCCATGGCCAGCGACATCAGCTTAACCAGGAAATGCGAAGAGATCGGCAGAAGCGTCAGCAAAGCCCCCATGACGGTATCGCCAAACAGTCCGCCCAACCCATAGCTATGGGTCGCGCGCCAGACCTCGCCCGGAACCAGAGTGGCGGCGTAAACCGAGACAATGGCAATCCAGATCGGCGCAAAAATCAGCCGAGCCACGGCGCGATCTTCGCCGAAATGACCGGCAAAACGCACACCCCAGCCGATCAGAACCAGCGCGATCCCCCAGCTGCCCCAACCGACGATCATGAACAACGGCGCAGCGATGGAGGCACCGATCCGCCCCATCCAGTTTTGTACCGGCGCATCGGTCGAGACCATCCAGTTCGGATCTTCCGGCGTGTAGGACCAGATCATTGCCGCAGCGGCCAGCCCCAACAGAATCAGAGCGATCCCGATCAGTTCCTTGGTACGCCGCTCAATCGCGGCCTGAGTCGTGCTGTCCAGTAATGGATCGCGGTTGCGCGCGTTCAATGTTGCCATTTTGCCCTCGTACCTCACGAATAGATGCAGTCACGAAGCTTGATCAGCCCCTGCTGCAACTCTTTTTTTGGAGCCACCAAAGCGGCCCGGATAAATTGCTCTCCCGGGTTTTGCCCCGGATCACCCTGAGAAAGATATGCGCCCGGCAGGACCCGAACGCCGGTCTCCTGCCACAGCTTCAATGCGGTTTCTTCGCCGTTCTCGACTGGCAGCCACAGGAAGAACCCGGCCTCGGGCGGCATGTAGCCCTGCAGGCCCGAGAAGACCTCATCCGCGATGGCGTATTTTTCTTGATAGAGCGCGCGGTTCTGGGCCACATGCGTCTCGTCGGCCCAGACGCGCGCGGCAGCAGCCTGCAACGGCAGCGGCAATGGCGCACCCGCGTAATTTCGCAGCTGTTTGACCCGTTTGATACTATCCGGACCGCCAGCAATCAGGCCCGAGCGCAGCCCGGCCAAGTTCGAACGCTTGGACAGAGAGTTGAACAGCAAAACCCGCTCAGGATCAGCACCCAGCTCTTGTGCGACGGTCAAAGCACCAGTTGGGGCCTCATCGCGGTAGATCTCGGAATAGCATTCATCGGCGAAAATGCGGAAATCGTATTTCTCGGCCAACCCGATCAACTCGGCCCAATAGTCGCGCGAGGCGACGGCCCCCTGCGGGTTCGCAGGCGAGCAGATATAGGCGGCAACCGTCCGGTTCAGCACATCCTCAGGCAGGTTGGCATAGTCCGGCAAATGGCCAGTCGCGGCGGTGGCGGACACGAAGTAAGGCTGCGCCCTGACCGAGATCGAGGCGACCATATAGACCTGATAAAAGGGGTTCGGACACAGAATGATCGGATCCTGCCCGTTCTTCTGTTCGGGGCACAGCGCCATAGCGGCATTGTACAGCCCCTCACGCGTGCCGTTCAGGGCCATCACGTTGGTATCGGGGTTCATCGTCACGCCATAGCGGCGCTTGATCCAGTCGGTGATCGAACCACGCAGCTCAGGCGAGCCTTCATTCGGGGGGTAGCCCTGAAACCCGGCTGCGTTTTCCGTGATGACATCTGTGACCCAAGCGGGGAAGTCATGCATCGGCGCACCGATGGTCATGTGAATCACGTCTCCGCCCGGTTGATGGTGGTCCAACAGGGTGCGCAGACGCGGGAATGCGTATTCCGGTAGGTTCGAAAACCGCTCGGGGAAATTCATATCTACTGCCTCAATATCGGGATCGTTTTCGCCCCGTTTGATTGGCAGATTACAGATCAGACCCCGCCCCGTCCAGACAAAGAGGTTCCGAATCAGGGGATTGTGGCATTCACGCCAATGCGGTTTCCGCCGCTGATCCAAGCCGCAGTAGTGCTTCTTCCGAGCCGGGATAGCCCAGCATCATCAAGCCACAACCCGCAGTTCCCGTCGGAAGGGTCAACGCCGCAAGACCCATCAGATTGCCAATACGCGTATTGCGCAGGGCCAGCAGATTCTCGGTCACGTAGTAGTCGTGATCGCTGAGGAGCCGTTCCAGGTTGGGCGGCAGGATGGGTGCGGTTGGGGCCAGAACCCCATCAAACTCGGCGGTCGCCGCGTCCCATGCCGCACGGCAGGCCTTGAGCTTAGACCACGCGGCCACATAGTCGGGGCCTGGAACATCTTTCCCGGTGCGGAACCGTTCAAGAATCTCGGGATACATCGCCTCGGGGTTGGCTTCGATGACGTCTTTCCACAGCCCGTAGGCCTCAGTCGTGTAGAGAACACCCGAAAGCGCCATAGCATCGTGCAGTTCAGGCACCTCCAGCGGCACAATCTCGGCCCCAGCATCGCGCAAACGATCCAGCGCATCGTCGAAGGCCTGTCGCGGCGCATCGCGCAGGTCGTCCTTGGCGACGTTCTGCAACTCGGCAAAGCGGCGGCCTTTCAGGCTGGCACCCCGCAGATCCGCAGGTGTGCCGCCTTCCAGCATGGCCAGCATATGGGCGGCATCTTCGACGGAACGCGCCAGAGGGCCAACCGTGTCGAACCGCAGACAAAGTGGCACGACCCCTTCAAGGCTGAGCCGCCCGGCCGTGGTTTTCAGCCCCACCAGATTGTTCCAGGCTGCCGGGATTCGCACCGACCCACCCGTATCCGAGCCAATCCCGCAGGCCGCCAGCCCCCAAGCCACCGAGGCCCCAGCCCCCGAGGATGACCCGCCCGGCACAGCATCCTCATCATCCACACAGGGCGGCGTGTCCGTGATCGGGTTCAAACCTAGCCCCGAAAACGCCAACTCGCTCATGTGAGTTTTGCCGAGGCACACGGTGCCCATGGCCGTTGCGTTGCGCAAAACCACCGCGTCCGCGTCCGGCACGCGCCCTTTCAACAGGGCCGAGCCCGCCTCAGTCCCGATACCAGCCGTGTCGAACAGATCCTTCCAACTGATCGGCACGCCATCCAGCAAGGACCGACGCAGGCCCAAGGCGGCGCGCTCTTTCGCGGCTTTCGCCTCAGACCGGGCGCGGTCATGGGTGACGCGCGCATAGATACGGTCGCGATGGGGATGGGCGTCAATGGCGGCCAGATAGGTCTCGGTCAATTCAACGGGGTCGATTTGCCCCATACCGATACCACGGCCCAAATCACAGGCCGTCATGGTTAGCCATTCCTGCATCACACCCCTCCTTGCGTCTGACTTTCTGGGACGGTAGCGACAGGACCGCACATGGACAATCCCGAAAGGGCGCGCATATTGCAGGGCATGACACAGGCATCGAAAATCCTGATCGTGGGCGGAGGCCTCAACGGCGCGGCCCTTGCATTGGCACTTGCGCAAACAGGGCATTCTGTTTGCGTGATTGACACGTTGGGTGAAAAGGTCCGCAAAAACGCCGCGTTTGACGGGCGGTCTTATGCGCTGGCGCTGGCCTCCAAACGGTTGCTTGACGCAATCGGCGTGTGGGCGCGGGTCGAGGAACATGCCCAGCCCATGCTTGAGATCAAGGTCACCGACGGCCATGCGGGTATCGGGCCGTCACCCTTTTTCATGCATTTCGACCATGCCGAGATCGAGGAAGGCCCCATGGGCTATATGGTCGAAGATCGCCACCTGCGCCGCGCGTTTCTTGAGGCGATGGCAAAAGACAAAGCGATCACCCAGATCAACGGCAGAACGGTCGTTTCGCAACAGGTTGATGCAACTGGCGTGACGTTGACGCTGGATGATGGTGCGAGGGTTGAGGGTCATCTGATCGTAGGCTGCGACGGGCGCAGTAGCGGAACCGCGGCCCGCGCCGGGATCAAGCGTACCGGCTGGGATTACGGCCAGACCGCCCTCGTCTGCGCGATTGAACACGACCTGCCGCATCACGGCATTGCCCATCAGTTCTTCATGCCCCCCGGCCCGCTTGCGATCCTGCCACTGACCGGCAATCGTAGCTCGATCGTCTGGAGCGAACGCACCGAAGCAGCACAGCGCATCAACGCTTTGCCTGAGGCCGAATACCTGCAGGTCTTGCGCCCTCGGTTCGGGGATTTTCTGGGCGATATCCGCCTGCAGGGTGACCGCTTTACCTATACGCTGAACCTGACCATCGCCAATTCCTTCATCTCGGATCGCCTAGCCCTTGTCGGCGACGCCGCACACGGGATGCACCCTATTGCAGGCCAGGGCCTGAATGCCGGGCTGCGGGACGTGGGCGCCTTGGCCGAAGTGCTGACCTTGGCCGGACGGCGCGGCGAGGATATCGGCTCGGTTCTGGTGCTGGAGCGCTATCAGGAATGGCGGCGGTTCGACACGGCCTCGCTAGCGATGGCGACCGATATGTTCAACAAGCTGTTTTCGAATGACAACCCGCTGCTGCGCCTTGGGCGGGACATCGGGATGGGCATTGTCGGATCCCTGCCCGGCCTGCGCCGGGGCTTTGTTCGCGAAGCCGCCGGGTTGACCGGCGACGTGCCGAAGCTGTTGCAAGGACGGGAAATCTAGAGCGTTCTTGAGCGTTCAGAACCGCTCAGTCCAGCGCGCGGGCCTCATCTACCAGCATCACGGGGATGCCGTTGCGGATCGGAAAGGCCAGACCGGCGGCCTTCGACACCAGCTCTTGCTTGTCAGCATCATAGTGCAGCGTCGTATGCGTCTGAGGGCAGATGAGCGCCTCAAGCATGTGGCGGTCGAAAGCGTGTTCAGGCTCGCTCATTGCAGTTTTTCCTCGTTTGATCCGCCCCGCAGCGCGAATTCGATCAATGTCACTAGCGTCTCGCGCCTTGTACGCAGGCAGGGGGCCTCCAGTAGGGCCTGTTTGTCTTCCGGATCAAAATCCATCAGCATCGACAGCGAATTCACCAAAAGCTCATCATCTGCTTCTTTCAGCGAGTCCCAATCCGTCGACAGATCACGCGATTCGAAGAAGCGTTCCAGCAGGTTCAGAAAGCGGCTGCGGTCGAACACATCGTCCTTCTCGGCCTTGCCAAGATCGCGGTCAAACCCCTCCCAGGACACTTCGCACCGGCGGTAAGGCGTGAATGCATCCAGTTCGGACTTGATGCGGAATCGGGAAACACCGGTCAGAGTGATCAGATAGCGGCCATCCTCAGTCTCTGAGAATTGCGTGACACGACCGGCGCAACCAATGCGATGCAGTTTTGTGTCATCGCTCAGCGAGGGGTTCGGCTGAACCATTCCGATCAGCCGCTCCTTTGTTTTCAAGGCATCGTCAAGCATCTGCAGGTAGCGTGGCTCGAAGATGTGCAACGGCAATCGAGACCGGGGCAGCAGCAACGCCCCGGGCAGTGGAAACACGGATATTGTATCCGGCAAGTCGGCGGGATGAATCATAGACCCGAGTCTAGCTCTGATCCGAAATTAGGCAAATATCATCGAGCTGAGTTTGCGCCGCCCGTTCAGAACAATCGGATCGTTAGGCTTGAGCGCATCGAAGATCGTGAACAACTGCGTTTTGGCGGCGCCCTCGTTCCACTCACGATCGCGGCGGAACAGCTCCAACAGTTGCGTCACAGCCTCTTCCACATCGCCATTGGCATGTAGGGCCTGTGCGAGATCGAACCGAGCCTGATGATTGTCCGGCTCGGCCTCAACGGCTGCGGTCAACTCAGCCACCGGGCCCGCATCCGCCGCCTGCTTGGCCAATTCCAACTGGGCATGGGCAGCTTCGAGTTCCGGAGCGTTTGAGATCTCGGCAGGCGCACCGTTCAGGATCGCCTCGGCCTGTTCCAGATC
Organism: Ruegeria sp. AG1; assembly: GCF_056541705.1. Classification (NCBI taxonomy): domain Bacteria; kingdom Pseudomonadati; phylum Pseudomonadota; class Alphaproteobacteria; order Rhodobacterales; family Roseobacteraceae; genus Ruegeria; species Ruegeria sp. AG1. The sequence continues at coordinate 52,823 of NZ_JBQFYU010000006.1, forward strand.
ATCCGAGGCAATATGCGCACGCACCAGACCACCATAGGCAGCGGCATGGTTGGGGTCTTCGCCCAGAATCGCGGCAAAGGTCTGCGCCGCATCCACGGCTGCGCCTTCTGCCAGCATTTCCTCGGCTGCTTGTACGGCATCCTCCAGTTGACCACCGGGGCTTTCGCCACCGGCCGCCTCGATCACGCGGTCGATAAAGGCCTTGATCTCGGAACCCGGCAAAGCGCCTTGAAAGCCGTCCACCGGCTGACCCTTGAAGAATGCATAGACGGTTGGGATCGACTGAATGCGCATCTGAGACGCGATCATTTGCGCCTCATCTACGTTAATTTTGACCATCTTGACCGCGCCTTTGGCCGCGGTCACCGCCTCTTCAAGCGCGGGGCCAAGCGTCTTGCACGGGCCGCACCAAGGTGCCCAGAAATCCACGATCACCGGAATTTCCTGCGACGCCTCGACAACATCCTCCATAAAGGTGGCTTCGCTGCTGTCCTTGATCAGATCGGTGGCTGAGGTGCTTTCCGCGCCGCTCAGAAGGTCCATGGCATTCACTCTCCGGTTCAAACGTGCGCCCTATATGCAGTCCCTTGCTGCAGAAACCAAGAGCCGAGTTGCAAGTCTAAAGGTCGAAACTGGCGAAAACGGGGGCGTGGTCGCTTGGTTTTTCCCACCCGCGCGCATCGCGCAGGACACGGCTGGAATGCCCCGCGTTCGAGATATCCGGCGTGGCCCAAACGTGATCCAGTCGCCGGCCCTTGTCAGCAGCGTCCCAATCGCGCGCCCGGTAGGACCACCAACTATAAAGCTGCCCTTCAGGGATGTCCTGCCGGGTGATATCGACCCAACCGCCCGCATCTTGTGTTTCAGCCAATGCCTCAACCTCGATCGGCGTGTGTGAGACGACCTTGAGCAGTTGTTTGTGCGACCACACATCATCCTCGCGCGGGGCGATGTTCAGATCGCCGACCAGAATGGATTTCTCGGGCTTCTCAGTGTGGAACCAGTTGCGCATATCGCTGAGATAGTCGAGCTTTTGCCCGAACTTCTCGTTCACCTCACGATCCGGTACATCCCCGCCTGCTGGGACGTAGAAGTTTTGGATGGTGACGCCATTTTCCAACCGCGCGGCGATGTGACGAGCATGGCCGAGACCGGCAAAATCCTTGTCGCCGACCTCCTCCATCGGGATGCGCGACAGGATGGCGACCCCATTGTAGCCCTTCTGCCCACGGGCCACCATGTGGGTGTACCCCAGTTCCGCAAACCCTTCGGTCGGGATCTTTTCAACCGGAGATTTGCATTCCTGCAAACACAGCACGTCCGGAGCCTCTTCCTGCAGCAATTTCAGCACGATAGGCTCGCGCAAGCGGACCGAGTTTATGTTCCAGGTAGCAAGGGTGAAGGGCATGATAGGGGAATCCTCTGTCGAAGCCGGGCTTGGCGTGGCACGGCGTTGGGCGCCACGAGAACAGGCCACAAACGGCTAGGGTTCGTCAATGACTGCTATGCGGGCGATACGAGCTTTTGCTGCGATCAGTCCACGTCGCCGAAATAGACGAAACTCATTTTGTTGCCATCAAGGTCCCGAACGTAAGCTCCATAGAAGTCAGGGCCATATTGCGGGCGTGGTCCCGGCTCCCCTTCGTTGGTTCCGCCAGCAGAGAGAGCCGCCGCATGGGCTGCCTGAACTTCTTCTTCACTTTCACAAAGCAAACCGACCATATTCCCATTGCCTGGCGTTGCTGCTTCCTTGTTGAACGGCGGCGCGACCCAAATCCGTCCACCACCGCGCAGACCATAGCAAAATCCATGGGGCATGAATTCCATGACCACCGTTCCACCAATCAAGGGCAGGACGGCATCGAAGTAATCCCTCGCCTTTGCTACATCGTTTGAACCGGTCATCACGTAATTTAGGGACATAGTATACCTCGCGAAATTGATGGAACATATCAGGAACAAATGACATTCCGTCGACCGTAGTGCAACCCCTGAATTGCGGAGGTCGCGAAAGGCCCCATGCCTCAGACACTGGTTCAACTGACGCATCTTGCCGATTGAACAAACATTTTCTGAGCGTGTAGTGATAGGCAGCCCAACGCCGGGGCATGAGCGATTGTGGACACGCTCAACGAAAAAAGCCGGGCCATCTGGCCCGGCAGTCCAACAGGGAGGTACATGTCATTACCCGGACATGCACGGGTTGGGAGTAACCTAATTATGACTTCAGGGTATCACTTTGATCCAAATCAATCCACCTCGGATCAAGATACCAGTCGATATCCACCTGACTCTGTGACCAAAAGGCGAGCATTTGACGGATCAGGCTCGATCTTCTGACGCAGGCGGTAGATGTGCGTCTCCAGCGTGTGAGTCGTAACACCCGCATTGTAGCCCCAGACCTCATGCAGCAGGACATCGCGCGCCACCACGCCATCGGTCGAGCGGTAGAGGAACTTGAGGATGTTGGTTTCCTTCTCGGTCAGACGGATTTTCCGGTCTTCCTCGGTGATCAGCATCTTCATTGCAGGCTTGAACGTGTAAGGGCCAAGCACGAATACGGCGTCTTCGGACTGTTCATGCTGGCGCAGTTGGGCGCGAATACGGGCCAGCAGAACCGGGAACTTGAACGGCTTGGGGACATAGTCATTGGCACCGGCATCCAGACCCAGGATCGTGTCGGCATCACTGTCATGGCCCGTCAGCATCAGGATCGGGCTTTTGACACCCTGCTTACGCATCAGGCGGCACAGCTCTCGACCGTCCGTGTCGGGAAGACCCACATCCAGAATCACGAGGTCGTAGATCGCTTCGCGTGCACGCTCCATTGCGGACGCTCCGTCAGAGGCTTCGAACACGTCGAAATCCTCGGTCATCACGAGTTGCTCGCTGAGCGCCTCGCGCAGGTCCTCGTCATCATCCACTAATAGGATTTTCTTGAGCTGAGCCATTCTTGGGTCCTCCAAAGCCTTTCCCATCACTTGCGTGTGGAATATGCAATCAACAAGATTTACTGCAACCGTCTCACGCCTTCGTGTCAGACGCAGCGGAAATGTTTCACAATTCCAGCCGAAAGCGCTAGGAAAAGGGTCGAACGTTATAGGGTAACATAGATGAGTCTCATCCCCGATATCACCGAATTGCTGGCGCGCGCGCGGGCTGACCTGCGGATGGGCGTGCCAATCGTGCTGGTGGATGACAATGGCGGCAGCGTTCTGGCCATCTCGGCCGAGACGATCACGCCCCAACGACTTGCCGATCTGCGCAGTTTGGGTGGGGCACCTGTGGTGGCCATCACCGGGCGACGGGCGGAAACGCTAAAAGCACGCGCTTACGATGGCGATCTGGCGCGGGTGTTGATCCCGGCAGATGCAGACATGGCATGGGTGCAGGCCGTAGCGGACCCATCAGACGATCTGAATGCGCCGATGAAGGGCCCGCTGATGACCGAAAGGCAGGGCAAGGCCAATCTGCATCGCATTGCCATCGCGTTGGCCAAATCCGCCCGATTGCTGCCTGCCGCCGTGGTGCTGCCGGTCGAAGACGGTCGTAATTTCGTGGCAACCTACGGTTTGACCTGCATAGATCACTCCCGGGCCGCGCCGCATCTTGCAGATCGCAGCGCCCTGCACCCGGTTGTCGCCGCGCGCTTACCAATGGAAGTTTCTGAAGCTGGCCGGTTGCACGTTTTCCGCCCCGAAGACGGCGGGGAAGAGCATTACGCGGTCGAGGTCGGGCGACCGGATCGCAGTAAACCCGTCTTAGCACGGCTTCATTCGGCGTGTTTTACAGGCGACATCATGGGCAGCCTGAAATGCGACTGCGGCCCTCAGCTGCGCGGCGCACTGGCTCAGATGGGTACCGAGGGTGCAGGCGTGTTGCTCTATCTGAACCAGGAAGGGCGCGGAATCGGACTGGCCAACAAGATGCGCGCTTATTTCCTGCAGGATCAGGGCTTTGACACGGTCGAAGCCAACCATCGCCTTGGATTTGAAGATGATGAGCGCGATTTCCGCCTCGGGTCGGATATTCTGAAATCGCTGGGCTTCAGCTCGGTCCGGTTGCTGACCAACAATCCCGCGAAGATCGCCATGATGGAGCGCACGGGGATCGCCGTCGCCGAGCGGGTTCCGCTGAAAGTCGGGGAAACCGCCCACAACCGCGGATATCTTGAGACCAAGGCCGCGAAATCCGGGCATTTGCTGTGACACCCGCAGATTTGGTGCTGACCCCGCGGGGCATTCGTTTCCGGGGGCGGTCCTTTCCCTGCTCAATCGGGAAAGGCGGGCGGAGTACTAGTAAATGCGAAGGCGATGGCGCCACGCCGGTCGGTGTTCATCGCATTGTCGGCATGCTCTACCGCGCGGACCGGATCACGGCCCCCACGTCATGGGCTATTCCGATCGGCGCGCAAGACCTGTGGTCAGACGATTCGAAGGACAGTCGTTATAACCAACTGGTCACCGCCCCCTATCCGTTCAGCCATGAACGGTTGCGCCGCGCGGACCCTCTCTATGACTTGGTGCTGCTGACCGATTGGAACTGGCCGAATGCGGTGCCGGACAAAGGCTCTGCCATCTTCCTGCACCAATGGCGGAGACCGGGTTATCCGACCGAGGGCTGTGTCGCCTTCCGGCGCGATCACCTGCGCTGGATAGCCAAGCGGGTCACGCCCGGCACCCGCCTGATCATTCCTGAGGTCTGACCCGTTCGCCAAAAATGGCCGATCCGACACGCACATGGGTGGCCCCTAGCGCAATCGCCTGTTCGAAATCGCCGCTCATGCCCATCGAAAGACCCTCGAGGTCATTGCGAGCGGCAATCTTCGCCAGCAATGCAAAATGCAGCGCGGGTTCTTCCTCGACCGGCGGGATGCACATCAGACCGCGTATGGGCAGGTCCAGCGCCCGGCATTCTGCAATGAACCCATCCGCATCTGCGGGAAGGATACCCGCCTTTTGTTCCTCTTCCCCCGTATTGACCTGGATGAACAGGTCCGGACAGGACCCCAACTCCTGTGCCAACCGTGCCAGAGTCTTCGCCAGTTTCGGGCGATCGACCGAGTGGATGGCATCGCAAAGCTCCATCGCCTGACGGGCTTTGTTGGTTTGCAATGGGCCGATCAAGTGTAGATCAATTCCTTCGAATTGTTCCTTGAACGCGGGCCACTTTCCGGCTGCCTCCTGCACGCGGTTCTCGCCAAAGCACCGATGACCCTGTTCCAGCACATCCTGCACACGCTCGTTTGGTTGCACCTTGGATACGGCAATCAGCTTCACCGACTCGGCAGCCCGCCCGGCTTTGGCTTCGGCTTTTGCGATACGGGCGGAAATCTCTGACAGCGACATGGCGATCCTCAAATCTGATTTGCAGCGAGACAAACACCAAGTCGGTGCAAAAGAAAAGGGCGGGTCCGAAGACCCGCCCTAGAACCGTGTGGTTCAGATCAACTTAGAAGTTGAACTGGGCACCAAAGTCGGCGCGGACAAAGCTGTCTGCTTCACCTTCTTTGATCTGGCCGATACCACCGCGCAGCGATACACCGCCACCCAGGTCGTAGTGAGCGCCGATACCAACGTTGCGGGTATCGCCATCAGCCGAACCGTCACCGTAGACGAACTGGATGGTGGTCGCAGCGCCAACGTTGTAGGCAACCGACAGACCGTATGCAGTGCCGTCGGTGGCATCTACTTCGGTGTTATCGTCTGCAACAAACAGAGTACCTGCGAAGTCACCAAACTCAGCACCCAAGGTGAAAACGAGCAGGCTTGGGTCGTCACCCGAACCACCGTCGGTCTGACCGTAGGCCAGAGCGGCAGTGATGTTGTCGAAGGTGTAGGTCGCGCTGATGTCCCAACGGTCTCCATCTTCTTCGGTCAGGTCAAGTGTACCCACGGTTGCTGGCGGAACCGGAGCAACAGGGTTGCTTGCGGTGATGGTTGCAGCTTGGTCATACGACGCACCGAATGCGAAGTCACCAACAGCGTACTGGAAGAAGACGCCGTTTACGCCTGCACCGGTCGAGCTGTAGGTTGCGAAGCTATAGTCAACACCCGAGTACTGACCCAGGAATGTTTCCAGACCAACTTCGTAGCCGTAGTAGTTTGCAAGGTTGTCGAACGAACCGGCGATGTTGCCAGCGTCAACACGCAGACCACCGAAGATAACCGAGTAACGTGCGCCGTTCAGCTGAGCTGTACCAGCTTCGCCTTGGCCATCGTCGTCAGCCTGTACACGAATACGACCTTCGAAGCGAACGCCGCCATCGGTTTCTGCGATGCCGTCAATGTTCAGACGGAAGCGCGAAACCAGGATAACGTCGTCAGACTCAGTCGTACCTGCATACGACACATCATCGGAAGTACCCGGTACGCCGTCGGCGCCAGCATCGGTAAGGGTGGTGGTTTGCGTACGGTCTTCCTGGTAACCCAGACCAAACCGGCCGTAACCGCTGAAGTTAACTTCAGCTGCTGCAACGCCTGCGGTCGCTACCAGCGCCGTCGTTGCGAAGAGAACTTTTTTCATCTTGTTTCCCTCGGTTTCAAAAAGTTTTTCTACTCGACACATGCAAAGCATATGTCTCAGCACGGACATCGTTTCGCTCTTTTCCCCCCCTTTGTGCAAGGTTGGCCTAAATACCGGGACCGCATTGAAGTTGGATTGGTGCAAGGATGCCACAGTCCTGATCACCGCCCTGTCACGCGGATATAGTGGGATTTGATAAGAATAGGCTTGTTGCGCAAAGGGTCCTTGGCTAGGAGTAGCTTCCAATGACCGCAATTATAGCGAAACAGGACCGACCAACGATGCGCTTGCCGACGACTTTGGGTTTGATCTTTCTGACTGCAACTCTTGCAGCGTGCGGACAGAATCGCAGCGCCGTTACGAACCCGGACCTACTTACTTCCAACAGCACCCGCACCGATGAGCGCGAGCTGGATGATCCCGAACGTACGTCGATCTGGGATATCTTCGGCCCCAACAACGCCGAGCAGACCACAAACGTAAACCGTTACCTATGGGCGGCGTCGCTGGATGTTCTGAATTTCCTGCCCGTGCAAGAGGTTGATCCCTTTACGGGTGTAATCGTAACGGGTTACGGCACCCCTCCGGGCGGTGGGCGGCAGTATCGCGCCACCGTGCATATAAGTGACCCGGCGCTTGCCGCGCGCTCCCTTTCGGTTGCGCTGCAGTCCAGCGGGGGCTCTCCGGTCAGCGCCGCAACCACCCGCGCGGTCGAGGATGCGATCCTCTCGCGCGCAAGACAGCTACGGATTGCAGACAACAAGTTCTAGCAACCCGATCAAAATCGCTCTAAAGACCACGCCGGGTTCCTACCCGGCGTTTTCAGTTACGAAGGACCGCATGATGTCGCGCTACTCGGCCAGTGAAATCGAAGCAAAATGGCAAGAGGCCTGGGACAAGGCCGGAATCTTCACCGCCGACCACAAGGCGGACAAGCCGAAATACTACGTGCTTGAGATGTTTCCCTACCCATCTGGCCGAATCCATATGGGGCATGTGCGCAACTATACGATGGGCGACGTGATCGCACGGCACAAGCTGGCGACCGACCATAACGTCTTGCACCCGATGGGATGGGACGCGTTCGGGATGCCGGCAGAAAACGCCGCGATGGCGATTGGCGGCCATCCCAAAGACTGGACCTATGGCAACATCGCCGACATGCGCGGGCAGATGAAACCTCTGGGCCTGTCGATCGACTGGTCGCGCGAATTCGCCACCTGTGACCCGGAATATTATGGCCAGCAGCAAGCGCTGTTCCTCGATATGCTCGAAGCCGGTCTGGTTTATCGCAAGAACGCCGTCGTGAACTGGGACCCGGTCGATATGACCGTTCTGGCCAATGAGCAGGTTGAAAACGGGCGCGGCTGGCGTTCGGGCGCGCTGGTGGAACGGCGCGAGCTGACGCAATGGTTCTTCAAGATCTCGGACTATTCCGAGGAATTGCTGGACGCGCTAGACGCGCTTGAAAACTGGCCCGCCAAAGTCCGCCTGATGCAAGAGAACTGGATCGGCAAGTCGCGTGGCCTGCAATTTGGCTTTGAACGCACCGACGGAGGTGAGCCGATCACCGTCTATACGACTCGCCCCGACACCCTGCTGGGCGCGTCTTTTGTCGGTATCTCACCAGATCACCCGATTGCCAAAAAGCTTGAGGCCGAAAACCCGGAAATCGCTGAATTCGTTTCTGAATGCCGCAAGGGTGGTACCACCGAAGAAGCGATCGAGACCGCCGAGAAGCTGGGCTATGACACTGGCATCAAGGTGAAGCACCCGCTGGATCCGAATTGGGAACTACCGGTCTGGATCGCGAACTTCATCCTGATGGATTACGGCACCGGCGCGATCTTCGCCTGCCCGGCCCATGACCAACGCGATCTGGATTTCTGCCGCAAATACGGCCTGCCCGTGGTCGATACGTTCTTTGCGCTGGACGATGAGTCTCCGGTCGACAAGCTCGCATTCGTTCCGCCGAAAACCGAGAAAGTCCGCTGGGTGAACCACTTCGCGGGCCTGACCGAGGCAACCGGAGAAGAGGCCATCAACGCCACCGTCGATTTTGCTGAAAAGGCGGGTTGGGGCGAAGGCGTCACCAAATTCCGTCTGCGCGACTGGGGTCTGAGCCGCCAGCGCTACTGGGGCTGCCCGATTCCCGTGGTTCACTGCGAAAAATGCGGCACGGTACCCGAGAAGAAAGAGAACCTGCCGATCGAGCTGCCCTATGATGACGGCAACGGCAAAGCCATCGACTTCTCGATCCCCGGCAATCCGCTCGACCGCCACCCCAGCTGGCGGGATACGCCCTGCCCGTCCTGTGGCGCACCGGCCAAGCGTGAAACAGACACGATGGACACGTTCGTCGATTCGTCGTGGTACTATGCCCGCTTCACCGCTCCGCGCGCGGAAACCCCGACCGATCTGGCCGAGGCCGAGTACTGGATGAATGTCGACCAGTATATCGGCGGTATTGAGCATGCGATTCTGCACCTGCTCTATTCCCGCTTCTTCGCCCGTGCGATGCAGATCACCGGCCACCTGCCGCAAAAGGCCATTGAGCCGTTCAATGCGCTGTTCACTCAGGGCATGGTCACACATGAGATCTACCAGACGCGCGACGCTAACGGCCGCCCGATATATCACCTGCCCGAGGATGTGACCGACGGCAAATTGGCCGATGGCACCGAGGTCGAAATCATCCCTTCGGCCAAAATGTCGAAATCCAAGAAAAACGTTGTGGACCCGGTCAGCATCATCTCGGCATTCGGTGCAGATACCGCCCGTTGGTTCGTGTTGTCCGATTCGCCACCCGAGCGCGACGTGGAATGGACAGCCTCTGGCGCCGAGGCCGCATTCAAGCACCTTAGCCGTGTCCATCGCATCGCCTCCGAGATCGCCGAGTCGGATGTGCCGGCCAATGGTGAAGACGAAACCCTGATGCGCGAGATGCACAAAGCGATCCATGATGTTTCGGGGGGAGTCGAATCCTTTGGCTTCAACGCCTCCATCGCCAAGCTTTATGCGTTCACCAATACTCTGGCGAAGTCGAAAGCAGGGACCGAGGCCAAGCGCGAAGCCGCTAAGACTTTGGCACAGTTGATGTCGCCAATGACGCCGCATCTGTCCGAGGAACTCTGGCAGCTGCTGGGTGGTGAGGGTCTTGTGGCAACAGCTGCTTGGCCGATCGCGGATGAGGCGATGCTGGTCGATGACACCATCACCCTGCCGATCCAGATCAACGGCAAACGCCGCGCGGAAATCAGCGTTCCCAAGGATATGCCCAAGGATGAGGTTGAAAAAATCGCACTCAGCACCGAAGCTGTGCAAAAGGCGTTGGAGGGATCCGCGCCGAAGAAGGTGATTGTTGTCCCGGGCCGGATCGTGAATGTCGTCGTTTAACCGCAGAAGTTTTTTGTTTGCCCCGCTGGCTGCCTGTTTTCTTGGGGCCGCCTGCGGGTTTGAACCGATCTATGCGCCCGGTGGGGCGGGGTCGGAACTCTTTGGTAGGGTTGAAGTATCGGCCCCGAACACGGTCGAGAGTTACCTGCTGGTTCAAAACCTCGAACAAAAGCTGGGGCGCAGTGCGACGTCGGGCAATGCCTACCGTCTGGATGTCCGTGTTGAGACCGCCGTCCAGGCTGCTGCGATCACGTCCACCAACGAAATCAACCGTTTGTCCATCGACGGGCGCGCCGAATACACGCTGAAATCGAATGAAACCGGGCAGATTCTAGCCTCGGGCGAAGTCACGGATTTCGTGGGCTATTCGGCGGCAGGTTCCACCGTTTCGACCCTGGCGGATGAGCGCGACGCCCGAGAGCGCCTGATGGTGATTCTGTCCGACCAGATCGTCAATCGCCTCTATGCGACGCCGGGCCTGACCTCATGAGGTTGAGCCCGCGCGAGGCTGACGGGTATTTTGCCAGACCGGACGCGAACAAGACCGGGTTGCTGATCCACGGCGCCGACACTATGCGCGTGGCTTTGAAGCGCCAACAGGTGCTGACCGCGCTGCTTGGTGCAAACGCCGAAGAAGAAATGCGCCTGACCCGGATGCCCGGCGGCGATCTGCGCGGCGACCCAGCGCTATTGCTGGATGCGATCAAAGCGGTTGGATTTTTCCCCGGCGCCCGCGCGGTGTTCGTGGAAGAGGCAACAGATACCGCCGCGCCCTCGATCCTCGCCGCGCTTGAGGATTGGGCCCCCGGCGATGCTCAGATCATCGTGACAGCAGGCCAGCTGAAAGCCAGCTCGAAAATCCGCAAGGCCTTCGAATCGCACCCGGCGGCCTATGCGGTGGGCATTTACGACGATCCGCCCTCTCGGGCCGAGGTTGAACGCATTCTGACTCGGGCCGGCTTGCAGAACATCCCGCGCGACGCGATGTCGGCGCTGGGAGAGTTGGCGGTCAGCCTCAGCCCCGGTGATTTCACCCAAACGGTCGAGAAGCTGTCGCTGTATAAACGCGGCGACGAGAGCGAACTCAGCCTCGAAGACATCGAAGCCTGCGCGCCCCGCTCGACCGAGGCCGCGCTGGATGATGTATTGAACGTGGTCGCCGAAGGCCGTGCCGGAGAGATCGGGCCGCTGATCCGTCGCCTGCAGGCGCAGGGCACCAATGGGGTGACGCTGTGTATCGGCGCGACCCGGCATTTCCGTACGCTTTACGCTTGCGCTTCCGACCCCGGTGGGGCGGCGCAAGGGATTGGCAAGTTGCGCCCGCCCGTCTACGGCAAAAGACGCAACCGTATTTTACGGCAGGCTCAAGGGTGGGGCGCGCCAAAGCTGCAGACGGCGCTGACAGTGCTGACAGATACCGACCTGTCGCTACGCTCGGCCGGACAAACGGCCCCCACGATTGCCTTGGTCGAACGCGCGATGATCCGGCTGGCAATGCTGGCCCGGTCGCGTTAGCGGTTCAACCAGTCGCCCGCCGACCTTCCTGCCCAGCGCCCCGTCGCCAGACAGGCCGTGAGAAGGTAGCCGCCAGTGGATGCCTCCCAATCCAACATCTCTCCGGCGCAGAACACACCGGGCATCGCGGTCAGCATCAATCCGTCGGTCAATGCAGCGCGTGTGATGCCTCCGGCGGTCGAGATCGCCTCATCCATCGGGCGCAATCCTGCGTGGTGTACCGGCAGGGCCTTGATCAACGCCGCCACGTCGTCGGGTGTAGTTGGAAGGGGGCGGGCGAACTCCATAAGCAACGCGGTTCGCACCGGCCCGAGTTTCAGAGCTTTGCGCAGGTGATTGGACAGGCTCATTTTGCCGCGCGGTTTTGCTAGGCGTGCGGCCACTTCTGAGACAGGCAGGTCAGGCATCAAATCGATCGTCAGGGGCGCACCCTCTCGCACGGGCTTGCAGATGGAGTAGACGCCCCCGCCTTCCAAGCCGCGGGCAGAGATCACCGCTTCACCGCGTGTGCGCTGGGTTCCGGCTTGCAGCGCGACCCCTTTGATCGGCGCCCCGAAATGCGCAGTCATGTGATCCGACCAGTCGACCAAAAGCCCAGCATTTGCAGGTGCAAACGGCGCGAGTTGCACACCCTTCGCCGCCAGCCATGGTGCCCAGGTCCCGTCCGAGCCTAACCGCGCCCAGCTGGCCCCGCCCATGGCGAGCACGGTTGCGTCGGGCTGCAGCTGTTGCGCGCCATCAGGCGTGTCAAAAACCAGCGCATCGCCCTCCCACCCCGTCCAGCGCCAGCGGGTTTGTATCTCGACACTTCTATCCGCAAGACGCGCCAGCCATGCACGCAGCAAGGGTGAGGCTTTCATAACGGTCGGAAAAACACGGCCTGTTGAGCCGGTGAAAAGCTCTTGTCCCAAGTCGCGCGCCCAGTCCTGCACGGCCTGCGCGTCGAACTCGGCCAGCATCGGGCGCAGCCAGTCTGCGGCCTCATCATAAGATTGGATCAGTGTCTCAAGGGGTTCATCCTTAGTCAGGTTCAGACCCGACTTTCCGGCCATCAGAAACTTGCGCGCGACCGAGGGCTTGGCCTCGGCCACTAGAACCGAGTGACCGGCAACGGCAAGCTGCTCGGCCGCCATCAACCCGGCCGGTCCTGCCCCGATCACCACTGCCTGCGCCATCTTCGCCCTCTTGCCTTCGCCGCCCGCAGGCGCATCATTCCCAACCATGACGAACAGCGATCCGATCTGCCCGCTTTGTGACCGCCCCATTCCCGATGGCGGCGGCAGCCTGCATCATCTGATCCCAAAACTCAAAGGAGGCAAGGGCGGACCGACCGTTCTGCTACACCAGATCTGCCACAAAGAGGTCCACGCCACCCTGTCCGAAGCCGAGCTGGCGCGCAGCTTCAACACGGTCGAGGCCCTGCGCGCCCATCCAAGGCTTGAGAAATTCCTGAACTGGGTTCGCAAACGCCCGCCCGGTTTCCGGTCGAAAGTTCCGGGCAAACGGCGCGGGCGCTGATCAGATCGCTTTGCGTTTGATTTGAATCGAAATACGCTGCCTCTCCCTGCGGTCGAACGCGCATTTCGATGATCTCACCTAAAGTAAAACGCAAAACGCTTTAGCCGGGCAGAACCGGATCGCCAAAAGCATCCGAAAGTGCGGCGGGCAGACCCTCGACCTCGATCCCCTGATAGTCGGGAACAGGCGCGAATTGGGCTCCTTGCACATGCTGGAACTCGAGCGTTGTGTAGGGTCGTTTCCAGAGCCATTCGCGATTCTCAACCGCCCAAAGGTCAGGATCGGGCGGAGCCTCATGCGTGAAGGCATAGAAATTCAGGTCAAACCCATAGGTCGCCACATCCTGCATCGACAGAAGCTTCATACCCTGAGCACGACAGAACGCATCCTCGGCGGCGATATCCCCTGTGCGCAAGGTGATCTGACCCACTCGTGCGCCGGCGAACGGGGCCCCAGGGTCGGCGGCATTTTCCGGGCGGTTGCCTTCAAAATCATGCTGCAAAAGCTCGATCACAAAGCCTTCGGGGTCGCTGAGATGCGCCATGTACCCAATATCGAGGAACTGACGCGGCTCACTGACAGCATAGCCTTTGGCCCGCAGTGTATCGGCGGCCAGATCGACATCGGGCAGAGTGATCCCGATCTTCCAATAGCGATGCCCCTGATCGTGGGAATACCCCCTACCGCCCGGTAGCAGCAGCAGATCAGCATCTTCACCGACATATCCTACACGCCGGGAATCGCCGATTTCCTGCACGGACATACCCAAAACATCCCGATAGAACCCGGCCAGTCGAGCCGGATCAGCGACGCGCAGCCTGACTGCGGACAATCTCAGCGACAAAGCTCTGCAATCCCTGCTGCGATCTCTGGTTTTGCCGCCAGGCTGTCGGCCACCAGCGCGCGCGCCGTCGACATCAGATCGTCAGGCGAGACGATGCGATCCACCAGACCGAACGCATAGGCCTCCTCCGCCGAGATCTTCTGGCCCGACATCAGAATCAGCTTGGTGCGCGCCGGGCCGATCATTGCGGCCATGCGCTTGGGATCGGAGGGTTGCGGCAGAAAACCAAGCTTCATCACCGGATAGAAGAACTTGGCCGAAGGCACCGCGATTCGCAGGTCGCAGGCCAAGACCATGCCGTTTGCACCGCCCGCCAGCGTTCCGTTCAATGCCGCAACGGTCAGGCATGGCAGTGCCGCGATTGCACCTGACAACCGCTCCCAGACGTCCGACGTGGCAAGCCCCGCTCGGGCTTCTTCCAGGTCAGCACCGGCGCTGAAGACCTTGCCCGCACCGGTCAGGATCAAGGCGCGCGCCTCAGTCGCGGCCTCGGCGATTTCGGCCAGTTCGGTCAGCATCGCGCCGGTCAGTGCGTTGGCCTTGCCCGGATTGTCGATCGTGACGGTCCACAATCCGTCTTCCTTGGTCAGTTCAATCAAGTCAGGTCGATCCTTTGGCGAATGTCGTCTTGGCGCAGGGAAATCTCGGCCCCCAGATATTCGTCGGCGTCCGAAGAACACATCCACAGCAATGCCCGTGCGGGCCAATCCGCCGGGATGTGAACATCCCAGTCCAGCTGGCTGACAGGGTTGATGCCGCTGGCCTTGATGACGCGCTGCATATCGGTTGCCACTGTTCCTGGCGACAGGCCCATGGCGCGGATACCGTTATGAGCCTCTTCCAGATGCAGACATTCCGTCAGCATTTTCGCACCGGCCTTCGAGGCGCAATAGTGGCTCCAGGCCTCAACCGGGTTCGAGGCGGCGCCTGAGGAAACGGTCAGAACCGTCCCTCCACCCGCCGCCCGCATCACTGGCAGAGCGGCACGCATCCCGTAGAATACGCCTTTGAGGTTGATATCAATGGCCTGGCTCCAGGCGCTGACATCGGCATTTGACAGGTGAAAGATCGGCTCGATCACACCGGCATTGCCGATCAAAACGTCCAAACCGCCGAAACGCGCGACGCAATCGGCCACCGCCTGTTCGACCTGCGCGAAATCGCTGACGTCGCAGGCCAGTGCCATCGCATTGTCGCCCAACGCAGCCGCAAGCGTATCAATTTGATCACGACTACGGGCCACCAGCGCGACATTCGCCCCCGCTGCGGCAAACACGCGCGCGGCCTCGGCGCCGATTCCACGGCTGGCCCCTGTTATGAGTACTGTTTTTCCCTGCATTTAACGCTCCTCACGTCTTGGGCTGACCTTTGGCTACAGGCGTAACGCGGAAACGGGGAAAGGGTCCAGCCCTTGCCCCCTTGACGATGCCTGCCACAAGCCCGACCATGCGCGCAAATTGATCAAGAAGGGTTACCTTATGTCTGTTTTCATCCGCCGCAGCTGTGGCACCGTTCTGGCCTATGCCGTCGCAACTCAAGGTGCATATGCCGACCTGACTGCAAATGACGTCTGGAACGACTGGCAAGAGTATTTCCGGTCCGTAGGTTACACGGTCGAGGGCGAACCCAGCAGCGCTGGCGATGTCATGACCATCAACGACATGACCCTGTCCATGGACTTCCCTGAAGAGGACGGCCAGTTCCAGATGACCATGCCCGAGGTCACGTTGACCGAAAACGGCGATGGCACCGTCAACGTCGGCTTCCCCGGTAGCTTTCCGATGGTCATTTCGGGCGGTGTCGAAGATGAAAAGTTCACAGCAAACCTGACCTACAGCCAGACAGATCTGGAAATGGTTGTGTCAGGTGATCCTTCCGACATGACCTATGACTACACGGCGGCAGCCCTCGGGATTGTGTTGGATTCGATCGAGGGCGGAGACGAGCCAATTCCCGAAGATGCGCTGGAAGGTGGTATCGAATTTACAGGTATGGCTGGCACATCGCGCATGCTGATCGGCGACAATCGCGAGATCACGCAGACGCTCGACGCCGACCAAATGGCCTATAAGTTTAGCTTCAAAGACCCTGAAACCGGGGAATCGGGGTTGATTGACGGGGTACTGAACGGCCTGACATCCAGCGGCGACAGTGTCCTGCCCTCTGGGTTCGATCTGGCTGATCCGCAGGCATTGTATGACGCAGGCTTCGCCTTTTCCGGCATGGTCGCCTATGGCTCGGGCAAGACAGACATCAGCGGCGTCAGCGAAGGTGAGCAATTCACCATGGCAAGCTCGTCCCAAGGTGGTCGACTTGAGGCCAGTGTAGATGGCGAACGTGTGGCCTATGACCTTGAACAGAATGACGCGAAACTGGCAGTGACCACCGGTGACCTGCCCTTCCCGATTGAGATCGCAATGGCGAAGGCGGGTCTGAACCTGGACATCCCAGTGCAAGAATCGGAGGAAGCTGCGCCCTTTGCCTTTGGCCTGAACCTGACCGATTTCACCATGTCTGACGTCCTTTGGAGCATTTTCGACCCGGCGGGCAACCTACCGCGCGATCCGGCCACCATTGCGCTGGACACGACCGGCACGGCGAAAGTTCTGTTGAACATCTTCGATCCGGAACAAGCTGCTGCGCTTGAAGAAGAAGGCGAAGTCCCTGCCGAGCTGCATTCGCTGAAAATCAACGAATTGCTGGTCTCGATGGTTGGCGCGCGCTTGACCGGGGATGGTGATTTCACGTTGGACAACGAGAACCTCGACGAATTCGGCATGCCCATTCCGACGGGTGTTGCGAACCTGCAATTGGTTGGGGCCAACGCGCTTATCGACAAACTGATCGGCATGGGCCTGATGTCCGACAACGACGCCTTGGGTGCGCGTATGATGATGGGCATGATGGCCGTTCCGGGCGATGAACCCGACACACTGAATTCGACAATCGAATTCACTGAAGACGGTCAGATTAAGGCCAATGGTCAGCGCATTAAGTGATGATATCCGGGAGGGCCGCAGGTGATCGGCCCTCCCACACAATACCGTCAGGGTCTTGCGAGAGGCGCGGTGCAAGGCTAGGTCCTTGGCAACACATCCGGAGGCCGCATGACCCGCACACCAGAAGAAATCAGCCAGCAATTGCTTGACGCCGCACGCCTCGCAGGGGCCGAGGCGGCAGATGCCATCGTGATCGACGGATCCTCCGTTTCGGTCGAGGTACGTGGCGGCGCGCTGGAACATGCGGAACGCTCGGAAGGCACCGATCTGGGGCTGCGGGTATTTCTGGGAAAGCAGCAGGCCATTGTTTCAAGCTCTGACAGCCGTCCCGAAACGTTGACGGCCATGGCCGAACGGGCCGTCGCCATGGCGCGCGAAGCGCCCGAGGACCCTTTCACCGGTCTGGCGGCCAGCGAGGAATTGACCAACGGCTGGGATCTCGACGCGCTTGAGCTGTTTGATCCCTCCCCGGAACCCTCTGCCGAGGCGCTGATGCAAGATGCGCTGGCGGCTGAGGCTGCCGCTCTGGCCGTGCAAGGCGTATCGCAAGTCTCGGACGCGGCGGCGGGCTATGGCACAAATCGGGTGCATCTGGCGGCCACCAACGGATTCTCGGGCGGGTATGCGCGCAGCAGCCGGTCAACATCCTGCGTTGCGATCTCGGGCGAAGGCACCGGGATGGAGCGGGACTACGACGGCGACAGCCGCACCTTCCAAGCCGACCTGCGGGACGCCAAGGAGATCGGGCGGACGGCCGGAGAACGCGCAGTAGAACAAGTGGGCGCGCGCCAGCCCGCAACGGGCAGTTTTCCGGTGCTCTTTGACGAGCGCATTTCATCATCGTTGATCGGGCACTTGCTGGCCGCCAGCAACGGCGCAGCGATCGCGCGTGGGGCGTCGTGGCTGCAGGATTGTCTGGGCGAACAGGTATTGCCGGAACATCTGTCGCTGATCGAAGACCCGCACCGCCCACGTATCTCAAGCTCACGCCCATTTGACGCCGAAGGGCTGGCAACGCGCCGCCGGGCGATTGTCGAGAACGGAGTACTGACCGGCTGGACGCTAGATCTGGCCAGCGCCCGCAAGCTTGGCATGAGCTCAACCGGCAATGCAGCGCGCGGTGTCTCGGGGCCGCCCTCGCCCAGCAACTGGAACCTCAGCCTGACCCAGGGCACCCAAAGCCGCGCGGATCTGATGCGCGATATGGGTACCGGGTTGCTGGTCACCTCGATGATCGGATCGACGATCAACCCCAATACGGGGGATTACTCGCGCGGGGCCTCTGGCTTTTGGGTCGAGAATGGCGAGATCACGCATCCGGTCAATGAATGCACCATCGCGGGCAACCTGCGCGACATGCTGAAACGGATCATCCCAGCCAATGACGCGCGCCCTTACCTGTCGCGCGTTGTTCCCTCGGTGCTGATCGAAGGGATGACCCTTGCCGGCAACTGACCTGCCACTCCTGATCGACGCCGCACGCAAGGCCGGAGAGATCGCGACCCGTTTTTCGGGCGCGCAGGCCCAGCGTTGGGACAAGCCCGACGGTGCCGGGCCGGTTACCGAGGCCGATCTGGCCGTCAACGAAATGCTGGAACAGATGCTGCCCACGGCGCGGCCCGACTATGGCTGGCTCAGCGAAGAGACCGAGGATAGTCCGAAGCGCCTGTCGCGGGACCGCGCCTTCATCATCGACCCGATTGACGGCACCCGCAGTTTTGCCGAAGGCTCGCGCACTTGGGCACATTCGTTGGCCGTTACTGAGCACGGAGAAGTCACCGCAGCTGTGATCTACCTGCCCCTGCGCGACCTGTTCTATTCGGCGGCGAAAGGTCAGGGCGCCACCCTGAACGGTGCGCCAATCCGCGCCTCGGAGGCTTCGACGCTTGGGGCTGCCACAATTCTTGCCGCCAAGCCCAACATGAACAGCCACCATTGGCGCGGTGGCGAGGTGCCGGAGTTTGACCGTGCCTATCGCCCGTCGCTGGCGTATCGCATGGCCTTGGTCGGTGAGGGGCGTTTTGACGGCATGTTGACCCTGCGACCCAGTTGGGAATGGGATATCGCGGCGGGCGACCTGATCATTCGCGAGGCCGGAGGGATCTGCACTGATCGCGCAGGCCAGCCCCTGCGGTTCAACAACGCACAGCCTCGGCTAAACGGCGTTCTGGCCGCGGCGCAGGAAATCCACAACCAGCTTTCGTCCCGGCTTGATCCGAACGGCCCTGGCATCTCCCCATGAGCAAACCGCGATCTCTGAGTCTTGCGGCCTACCGGGTCCTGTCCTGGGGGGGTGCGCAGCAAAGCATCCGACCGGATCAGCCCCGCCCGGACGGAGAGCTTGTGTGGGTGCACATCGCAACCCGCGATCGCCTGCGTGCGATCTGTGACTTTTGCCTCAGGCTGCAACAGGCCCGACCCGGCCTGTCGATCCTGCTGAGCGCCCCGCCCGAGATCGACCTGAGCCGCTGGACAGGAAGCCCCTTTCCCATGGTCAACCTACCCGCCGAACAAACCGGCGCAGCGCGGGCTTTTCTGGACCATTGGAAACCCGATCTGGGTCTTTGGGTCGGAGGGGGATTGATGCCCAGCATCATCACCCGCGCGGAAGAGCGCAAAATCCCGATGCTTCTGATTGAGGCGCAGTTGGATGTCGTCTTGTCCCGCAATGCGCGGTGGCTACCGGATATCAGCAGATATACGTTCGATTGCTTCGAGCATATCCTCACCACCACCGACGAAACGGCCCGCCAGATCCGGCGGATGGGGGTTGCTTCCTCCAAAGTGCGCAAGGCGCCCCCACTGCAGTTCAGTCCGAACCCGCACCCCTGGCCCGAGGACGAATTGATCGAGACCAACCACGCCCTCGCCGGACGTCCGGTCTGGCTGGCGGCGCGGGTTCAGGCGAAAGAGTTCATCTCGGTCCTCAGTGCCCATCGGCAAGCGCTGCGCATTCTGCCGCGATTGGCGCTGATCTTGCACGTGGCGGATCGGGCCGAGGCCGCGCCGCTGCAGCGACGGCTTGAAACCATGGACTTGCGCTGTTCCAATTGGGATGACGGCGGCCCTATCGAGGACACGACGCAGGTGATTGTCAGCTCTGAGCCCGAAGATCTTGGCCTTTGGCAGCGTGTGTCACCTGTGTCCTTCATGGCCAGCTCGCTGGAACGCGGCGCGGGCGGGCAGGACCCGCTGGATGCTGTCGCGTTGGGATCGGCGGTTATCTATGGCCCTCATGTCGATATCTTTCAGACGGTTTATGCCCGCCTTGCCGAGGCCGGTGCCGCCCATCCGGTCAAAACCGCGACCGAGCTTGGAGATGCGGTCGTCGCCCTTCTGGCCCCGGATCGCGCGGCGGGGATGGCGCTGGCAGGTTGGCAGGCGATCACCGAAGGTGCACCACAGGCCGAGCGGCTAGTCGACATGCTGCAGGACCTTTTGGACCAGCGGAGTAACCACGATGCGCGCCCCTGACTTTTGGAACTCGGACCCCGCACGCCCGGCGCTGCGTGCCCGACTACTCAGCCCATTGGGGCGGCTATATGCGGCGGCGACGGCTCGCCGGGTCAGCTCTCATCCCGGGTTGAAACCGGGTGTGCCGGTAATCTGCATCGGCAACCTGAACGCAGGCGGAACCGGCAAGACCCCCACGGTGATCTGGGTACTGGAACAGCTGCGCAACGCCTGGCACGAGCCGCATGTCGTCACGCGCGGACATGGCGGGTCGCTGGAAGGCCCAGTTCGGGTTGACCCCGCCAAACACAGCGCCGCTCAGGTCGGGGATGAGCCGCTTCTGCTGGCCATGTTCGCCGAGGTCTGGGTCGCCAAGGATCGTGCCGCAGGTGCGCGCGCCGCGGCAGAGGCGGGCGCAAGCGTGATTGTTCTGGATGATGGCTTCCAGAATCCGTCGGTCGCAAAGGATTTCTCGATAATCGTGGTGGATGCCCAGCGTGGGTTCGGCAACGGCCTGTGTCTGCCAGCCGGTCCCCTGCGCGAACCCGTAGAGGTCGGCTTGAAACGCGCCGATCTGGTTCTGTCATTGGGCGATACGCAAGCGCAAGAAGACTTCGCCGCGCAATGGGGCCACAAGCTAACAGTGCCTCATGCAACGGGCGTTGTCGCGCCGTTGCAAACCGGCATGGACTGGGCTGGATCGCGGGTTTTGGCCTTTGCCGGGATCGGCCACCCTGAGAAATTCTTTAAGACCCTGCGCCAACAAGGGGCTGAGCTTTTGCGTGCCGAGGCGCTCGACGATCATCAACCACTGACCCCGGCGCTGATGACCCGGCTTGAAAACGAAGCGCGCCTGCTTGGCGCTCAGATGGTGACGACGGAAAAAGACGCGGTGCGCTTGCCGCAAGCTTTCCGCAACAAGGTCGTCACCCTGCCCGTCCGGCTGCAAGTGAACGACCCCGAGCAGGTCAAAGAGATGCTCCTGAACGCGGCCCCATCCCCCAAGTGACCGGCCCCAAGTCACGAGAATGGTCGGCCCGAGCGCAGGCCGACCAATGGGCAGTTAGCTGCCCAATTCGTCTTCGATCAGTTGCTTGAAGTCCTCATAGGACTGGTTCGAAACCTTCTTGCCGTTCACAACAAAGGACGGGGTGCCCGTCACGTCATCACGCTCGGCGTTTTCCTGATACCAAGCCACCAGAGTCTGGGCGCGTGTGCCGTCCTGCAGGCAGGCCTCAAGCTGGTCATTGTCGATACCCGCCAGACGACCAATCTTCCGCAGCTCATCCACGATCTCCGTTGGACCACCGGCTCGGGTCCATTCGGACTGGCCCTGATAGATCAGATCGGTAATGCCAAAAAACTTCTCGGGCCCAGCGCAGCGCGCAACCATCGACGCCCACAAGCCATAGCGGTCAAAGTAGACCTCACGATAGATGAACTTGACCTTGCCGGTGTCGATGAAGTCCTTCTTCAGCTGCTTATAGGCACCCTGATGGAAGGTGGCGCAATGCGGACAAGTGTAGGAGGCATATTCGATGATCTCGACCGGCGCATCCTCGGCCCCTTGCACCATCTCGATGATCGTAGAGGTGTCGAGATTGGCCTCTTGCGCGATGGCGCTGCCAACCAAAGGATTGACGGAAGACGTGTTCGAAGCTGTCATCCAATAGCCACCAGCGGCTACGGCGACAGCCGCACAGATTACGGTTGCAATACGGCTCATTCTCAGCCCTTTCTCAGCGTTTCTGCTTGGATAAAACGTTGCGTCCCAGACGTTCAAGGGCCGCACGTAAATCTTCATCATGAACATCCTGCGAGACCCTGCCCGCTTCGGCCATGATTTCAGGTTTGATCTCTGGTTTCGCTTGTTTCGGCTTGTGGTCGAAACTGGCCTGCCCCTCGGCAAATCCGGTCGGAGCGGTCTGGGTGATGCGCACACGGCTGATCGCGTTGTAGCCGTAAACGGCGTTCACCTTCCCGCGCAGTTGTTCTTTCTGCATTTCCAGCATGGGGGCCTGCGGCCCTGTTGTCAGCACGGTCAGGGTCGCCCCCATCCCGTTCCTGCCATAGCCCACATTCACGGGTCTTGCGATGGCGGCAGTGTCCTGGCCCACGATCTCGGCCCAATGGGTCAGAAGGCGCGAAACGGCAAAGCCCCGGCTTTCGCCGGCGCGCCTGATCTGATCGTTCAGCAATGTCGCGGTGCGTTTGAACCCGCGGGTCGAAGAACGTCTGCGCTGCATCTGGTTTCCAACTCCTGCACCGCTATTGTAATAGGCAGGCCAGCGGGCGCCAGCGAAACCCGACAGTGAGACAGATAAAACTTGCGTGACAGCCCCGAATTTAACCTGAGCGCTGAATTGCTCGACTGGTATGACCGCCACGCGCGTGAGATGCCATGGCGTGTTGGCCCAGCCGACCGCGCCGCAGGCGTGGCGCCGGACCCTTACCGGGTCTGGTTGTCCGAGGTCATGCTGCAACAGACGACCGTCGCTGCCGTGCGGGACTATTTCACCCGCTTTACAACGCGCTGGCCCACAGTGCAGTCGCTGGCCGCAGCCCCTGATGATCAGGTCATGGGGGAATGGGCGGGCCTCGGCTACTATGCCCGCGCCCGCAACCTGCTGAAGTGCGCACGTGTAGTGGCAGAGGAGTACGACGGACAGTTCCCCGACACCTATGACGCGCTGTTGGACCTGCCAGGGATCGGCCCCTACACCGCCGCCGCGATCTCGGCCATTGCGTTTGACCAGCCCGAAACCGTGCTGGACGGCAATGTCGAGCGGGTGATGGCGCGGCTTTACGACATTCACGACACGTTGCCCGGATCAAAACCTGTTCTGAAAGAGAAAGCGGCCGCTCTGACACCCGAGCTGCGCCCCGGAGACTACGCGCAGGCCGTAATGGATCTGGGGGCCACAATCTGCACACCCAAATCCCCGGCCTGTGGAATCTGCCCCGTGCAGACCCCCTGCCTTGCCCGCGCTGCAGGCACGCAGCCGGAGCTGCCGAAGAAATCGCCCAAAAAGCCGAAACCCACGCGATTCGGCTATGTCTACATTGCGCAAGACCCAAACGGAGCGCTCCTGCTGGAACGCCGCCCCGACAAAGGCCTGCTGGGTGGCATGTTGGGCTGGCCCGGCTCGGACTGGTCCGACGCTCCGCCCGAGGCCCCACCGTTTTCGGCAGAGTGGCGCGCGCTGAACGGCGAGGTGCGCCACACCTTCACGCATTTCCATCTGGTGTTGCGGATCTGGACCGCACCGCTGCCCGAGGGCACCGAACCCGACGGGCTGACCCTATTGCCCAAGCATGACTTCAAACCCAGCGATTTGCCGACAGTGATGCGCAAAGCCTACGACCTGTGGCGGGGTCAATAAGCCCGCTGGGCAAGCTCGGTCCGTCCGGCTAGGGTGCATCTGCCTATTCGGAGCATCTAGGATGATCGCGACTCAAACCCTTTCGCGCTGGCAAGCCGCCCTGCCCTATTGGGTATCCATCCTGCTGATCCCGCTGATCTGGGCAACGGTCTTTGCGGGGGGGTGGTGGGTTTTGCTGATCCCCCTGTCCACATGGTGGGCCTTTGCGATTCTGGACCGCCTGACCGGCCTCAATCTGCAAAACGCCGACCCTGAAACGCCCGATGACGCGCTGCATTGGTACATCCTGCTGACCAAGCTCTGGGTGCCTGTCCAATTCCTAACGCTGTTTGGCCTGATCTGGTACGCAACCCATAGCGATCACCTGTCGAGCTGGTCGAAAATCGGGCTGTTCTTCGGCATGGGCGTCATCTCAGGCACGATCGGGATCAACTACAGCCACGAGCTGATGCACCAGAAATCCCGATCTGAGCGTTGGCTGGGCGATCTCCTTCTTGCGATGGTCCTCTATTCTCACTTCCGGTCCGAGCATCTGCTGGTCCATCACCGTCACGTCGGCACCCCACGCGACCCGGTGACGGCGCGCTACAACGAAGGTTTCCACCGCTTCTACCCCCGTGTCCTTTGGCAATGCCTGATCTCGGCCTTCCGGGCCGAGCGGGACAAGCTTGCCCGAAAGGACCGACCGTGGACTGACCTCTCGAATCCGTTCTGGCGCTACTGGGCCCTGCAAACCGGCATGCTGATCCTCGCCGCCCTGATCGGAGGTTGGCCCGGCCTCGTCCTGTTCCTGCTGCAAGCGGGCGTCGCGATCTGGCAGTTAGAGCTGGTCAACTACGTGGAACACTACGGGCTGACCCGAAAACACTTGGGCGAGGGAAAATACGAACACGTTCTGCCACGGCACTCCTGGAATGCCTCGCAAAAAGCGTCGAACTGGCTGCTCATCAACCTGCAGCGACACTCGGACCACCACTACAAACCCAATCGACGCTTCCCGCTGCTGCAGAACCACGCGCAGGAAGACGCACCGCAACTGCCCTACGGCTACCCGGTCATGACCGTCGCCGCGATGATCCCGCCCTTGTGGCGCCGCGTCATGAACCCTCGCGTCCGCGCTTGGCGGCGGCACTACTACCCCGAGATCACCGACTGGCACCCCTACAACAAAGCACTGAACCCAGGCCCAAGGGCGTGACAGCAGCGCGCACCGAGCGCTGCCCGGCCCAACTGGAGGGGCTGCATCTTTGATGCTGCCCAATCAGGCGGGAGCCGTTCACAAAACCCAGATATCCATAGGGGTTTCAACTCCGCGAACGGTCTGGCCCAGGCGTTTCTGAAACCCATCCATCAACGCTCCGCCATTCGGATTCTCGCGCAATGCCTGCTCCCGCAACGCGTCACTGACCACGATCCGGGCGTTAAAATCACGGGTCATCGCCTCCAACTTGGCCGAGACATTCACTGCATCTCCAATCACAGCAAATTCCAACCGGTTGGCCCCGATATCCCCCAGAACGACCGAACCAAAATGCACGCCGATCCCGACATGGATATCATGCTCTCCCGCATGAAGCCGTTCCTGGTTCCAATCGTCGATGACGCCAACCATCGCGCGCGCGCAGCCCAGCGCATTGCTTGCGTCCAAAGGCGTTGCGACCGGAGTGCCAAAAGTCGCCATCAGCCCGTCACCCAGATATTTGTCCAACGTGCCATGGTGACGGAACACTTCGGCCTCCATCCGAGCATGAAACCCGCGCAACACCTCGATCACCTCATAGGGGTCCCGTCCGGCCGCAAATTTCGTAAAGCCCACAATGTCTATGAACAGCACCGCGATGTCCGCCTTGCGCACCTGCTTTAGCGGCTCGTCATTCTGGCTGAGCTCATCGACCACATTGGGCGAGAAGTAACGCGACAGATTCGCCCGCTCCCGCTCCAAACCCGCGTTGCTCATCAACAAGCGATTTAGCCGTCGCATCGACACGCCAAGCGTCACCGCGACCATGACAAACACGATCACCTGCTGAATGCGCTGCGGGATGTCAAAACTGTTTGGGTCTAGCAACTCCGCCACGTCCGGATAGCCCTGCAAAGCCGCCGCCACCTTCTGGCTGATCCCCGGAATCGGCGTGGCCACCCACCAGGCGATGATCCAACCCGCCGTCCAGATCAGGGCCGTCCAGGAGCCAATCGCGACAACCGTGCGCCACGAATAGGCCAGTGTACCTGCGGCCAGAATAATGAAGAAATATTGAAAATTGTCGAACCGGTACTGCATGGCCAGCGGCCGCACATCATCGCTGAACGGGTTCGGAACAATCATCCCAAGCGTCATGATCAGAAGATCGACAAAGATCAGCAACAGCTCGGTTCGCGATTGCCCAACCCGCCCTGCGCGCCGGATCAACCAACCATTGGCGCAGATGAGAAGCAGGATGAAATGATACCACAGGACCTCCCATTGCGGGTTCAGAAAGATCAACAAAACCCCAGTCAAGGCCATGGCGATCCAGCGTGCGCGGACGGCCAGTTCAAGGCCCTCCTGCTTGTGCCGTTGCATTGCGGCTTCGGTGTATTTGTTGTCCAGATCCACAAAATCCGGCTGCGTTACGGCGAACCGTTCCAGTCTGGATGGGCTGGCAGTTGACTCGCTCATGACAGGAACCTCTGAGGCAGTGCTGGCGACGCGCCCATGCAATCACCTCTGACCGGAAAACAAAAGACCCCGCCGAGAACGGCGGGGCAAGGCGTAGTGCCTTGTGTCAGGCCACAGGCACCGGCGGTTTTCGTGATATCAGTTGTGCATCTCGGCCCGGATCTGCTGACGCAGCACGTCGATCGGCACTGTTTTGCCATCGCGCTTAAAGCACCAGTAAGTCCAGCCGTTGCAGGAGGGGGCGTTCTCAAGATGTGCGCCAACCTGATGGATCGAGCCTTTGACATTGTCGCCAACCAGCGTGCCATCCGCGCGAACCTTCGCCTTGTGACGCTGGTTCATCGAATACAGCTCTTCGCCCGGGCGCAGCATCCCACGTTCAACCAACTGGCCGAACGGTACACGCGGCTCGGCGCGTTTGCTGGCGCTGACCTCAAGCGCCTCGCGGTCGAATTTGCGCACCTTCGATATCCGCTTCTCGGCCACTCTACGATAGCTTTCCTCGCGCTCGATGCCGATGAACTCACGGCCCAACATCTTGGCGACAGCCCCAGTCGTACCTGTGCCAAAGAACGGGTCCAAAATCACGTCACCCGGATTGGTCGAGCCAATCAGAACGCGGTGCAGCAGAGACTCGGGCTTCTGTGTCGGATGCGCCTTGTCGCCATTTTCGTCCTTCAGGCGCTCATGCCCGGTGCAGATCGGCAGAACCCAGTCACTGCGCATCTGCACGCCTTCGTTCAGCGCCTTCAGAGCTTCGTAGTTGAACGTGTATTTCGCGCCTTCGCGCTTCGAGGCCCAGATCATCGTCTCATGCGCGTTGGTGAAACGCTTGCCGCGGAAATTCGGCATCGGGTTCGACTTGCGCCATACGACGTCGTTCAAAATCCAGTATCCCGCGTCCTGCAGGGCTGAGCCTACGCGGAAGATGTTGTGGTACGAGCCGATCACCCAGATCGCGCCGTTCGGCTTGAGCAACCGGTGCGCCGCTTTGAGCCAATCGCGGGTGAATTGGTCATAGGCCCCAAAGCTTGAGAATTGATCCCAGTGATCGTCAACCGCATCCACCTGGCTGTTGTCGGGGCGATGCAACTGGCCTTTCAGCTGCAAATTATAGGGCGGATCCGCAAAGATCAGATCAACCGACGCCTCGGGTAGACTGTTCATCACATCGATGCAGTCGCCAGATAGAATCGTGTTTAAAGGGAGCGCTTTTGCGCCCTTTTTGGTGGTCGTTGTCATATCACTGCCTCAAGTATCCACGGCGCTTTTGCGCTCATTTGGTTGAGATAAGGATGAGTCAAAGACGATTCGCCGTCAATTTCTTTTTTGAATCAGAGACTTACGATTTACTCTTGATACAAGATATTGTGTACCGTCTTGAACGAACGCCTATGATGTGGGGTCACGCCAAGATTTTGCAGCGCCTCGCGGTGCTGTTTTGTCGGATAACCGGCGTTTGCCTCCCAGCCGTAGCCGGGATGCTGTTGCGCTAAATCCACCATCAGGTGATCGCGCCAGTTTTTCGCGATGATCGAAGCCGCCGCAATCGACACAGATTTGCCATCCCCCTTGATCACGGCTTCGGACGGGATTTGTAGCCCATTCGGAATCATATTCCCGTCGATCAGCAAGAAATCGGGGGCCGGATCCAGCGCCTGCACCGCGCGCACCATGGCCAGATGCGAGGCGCGCAGGATATTGAGCTCATCAATCTCGGCGACCGAGGCCTCGGCCACGGCGATCTCGGCCCGGTCCCGCAACTCTGCCTCCAACGCAGTGCGTCGCTTGAGCGAGAGCTTCTTGGAATCGTTCAGCCCCTCGGGAATATCCTTTGGATTCAGGATCACGGCGGCGGCAACCACGGGGCCGGCCAACGGGCCGCGCCCGACCTCATCCACGCCTGCAATCCGGATATGGCCCTGCGCGAGCAGCCCCTTTTCAAGTTCATAAGTCGGTTTTGTCATCCCTTCGGAAAACCGCGTTTTCAAAGCCGCCGCAACAAAAAAGAGAGGGCAGCTTGCGCAACCCTCTCTCATCGCGGTGCTGTTTCGCACCACTCCTGCTCGACCGTGTTACTTGTAAACGACGCGGTATCCGTGATGACGCAGGCATGCAGGTTCATACGCCCGCTTTACCTTGTTGCCATTCCAGAACCCGACCTTGCACTCTTGCGGCAGGCTGTTGGCATGTTTGTAGTGCTTGTTGAGGCACTTTGTGCCCAGCAGCGGACGCTGCCCATAATTGTCATGCTGGCGCAAGCAGCGTTGTGGCAGGTCATAGCGTGCCACGTGTCTGGGCAAAGGCTTTACCTTGTGGTGTTTGACCTGAGGCGCGGTTTGCACGTGGTTGTATTGCCGTGCGGCCTTCTCACGATCCTTGCGCTTTTCCTTGTTGTAGTAGTGTACCCCCGCGCCAATGATCGCGATCGCGGCCAGCCCCCCGAGGATATCCCCCGTATCCGCAGCACGCGCCTTTGAGGCCGATACGCCAGTAATCGCCATAGCCGTCGCAATAATCAGAGCGATGAATTTCTTGTGCATGATGCCTGTCCTTTCCGAGATTTTTGGCGACCCCGTGATGGACCGCGTCTTTGATGCCTCAACACTGGGTCCACCCCCCTCAGACAAGCAATATCGGCCCCGTGTTATTGGATATCAGGCACCGCAAACCCCTTTGGTCATTGAATATCAGCCCAAGCCATGCGCAGGATGCAGCTTATGAAACAGATCTTCTCTTCTCTGGTCGTAGCTGCGCTGATATCGGTGGCCCCGGTGGCTTTGGCCGCGGAATGTTATGCCGATTACAAGGCCAAACAGGACAACCCGCTGCGTCTACACTACGGCGTGATGCAGGTGTCGTCCTGCGACAAAGGGCAGGCAACGAGTGAAGTCGCCCAGCGCCTTAGCGGTTCTGGGTGGACCCTGCTGAATGTCCAGTCCGTCTTCGGGCCGGAAGGGTTGGATCAAAGGAAGGCCAATGCCGGAAAATTCTATCTCCGTTTCTGAGGCGCGACGCTCGGGCGTGCGTCTTGTCGGTCTGGGCATTGCCGCCATTGTCGTGATCCTAATCACCGCCGCGCTGTTCCTGTTCTGGACACTGCCCGATGCCAATGCCTTCAACGCTCGCGTCGAACGGTTATTTGTTGAGGCGGATCTGACCTCACAAACCGAAATCCGGTTGCTTGAAATTTTGGCCCAATCGGGAACGGCCTTTGCCGATACGCTGTCCAGCTACCGCATGGTGATCTATGTACTGCTGGTCTTTGCCTGCGCGATGATGATCTCAGCCCTTGTGTTTCTGGTGATGCTTGCGCTGCTGAACCGGCGCATGGCACAGATCGAACGCACCGGCATCCAGGTGACATCGCTGCTGATCAGCCGCGAGGAAAACACCGTCTACCTGAACAACATGGATTTCAAACTGACCCCAGCGGCCATGGAGACCCTCTCGGTGCTGGCGGAATCCCGTTTGGATGATGAGGTCCTATCAGGCGCTCAGATCGAGGCGACGATATCGGGGCGCGATGCAGCCGATTGTGACGAGGCCGCAGGCGCCACCCGCATCAAACGGCTGCGCGACGCCTTGGGCAATCAGATGGTCAGTGAGTTGCTGGTCAAGAACATCGCCAAAAAGGGCTATATGCTTTCGATCGAAAAAGACGTCATCCAGATGGTTTAAAGCGTTTCGAGTTTTCGTTGAAGCGCCATGTATCGCTTTTCGCGTTCGACCGAAGGGAGAGGCAGCGAATAAGCGATACAACATAAACTTGAAACGCTTTTGGCCGCAGGAAAACCCGCGCCCCTCTTGGAATGCCCGACCAAAACGCCCATTCTATAGGGACCCCGGGCAAGGGAGGGATGGCGATGAACGTCCACACCACACCAAAATCCAACGGTTATGACATCTCGGTCGAACATCTGTCCGACAGGATCGCGATTTTTCGCGATGGCCTTCTGTTGGCCGAAAGCCGGAATGCCAAGGTGATGTATGAAACCCGGCTACCACCGACGATCTACGTCCCGCGTGCGGATGTTTGCGTCGACCTGAGCGGTGAAACCGGCCTGCAGACCTTTTGCCCTTTCAAAGGAACCGCCACTTATCACGATATAAATCTGCCCGGAGCTCGCTTGGCCAATTCGGTATGGGCCTATGATGACGCCCTGCCAGAGAGTGCTGCAATTCGGGGGCATATTGGGTTCATGCCCAGTGCCTATACGGATATCGACCTGGGCAAGAACCAACTACGCGACACCGAAAACACCAATATCAGCGGTCCGCTGATCGACTGGCTGATGCGTGGGGCGTCCCTGTCGGATACACCAGAAGCGTTCACCAAGGCGTTGGCCGAAAAGATGCTGGAACACGGGATAGCGATCCAGCGCCTCAGCATTCTGGCATGGTCCTTGCACCCCCTGATCGCAGGCAAACACTTCATATGGGAAAAGGGTGAAGATGAGATCCTGACCCGCGCGCCCACCTATGAAATCTACGACCACCCCGCATTCATCAACAGCCCTTTGCGCCATGTCTCGAACGGATTGGGCGGCGTGCGCCAAAGGGTAAATGACGAGGATCCGCATAACAGCTTTCCCATCATCGAGGATCTGCGCGCCAAAGGGGCCACGGACTATGTCGCCATGCCGCTGCCCTTCTCGGACGGTCGAACAAACGTGCTAACGCTCAGCTGCGATCATCCCGATGGGTTCACGACAGAGAACCTTGGTCTAGTGTTCGAATGCTCTGCCGTTATCGCCCGCTTTTACGAGGTGTTTATGCAGCGCGAAAATGCGCAAGTTCTGCTGGAAACCTATGTCGGCAAACGGTCAGGCGTGCGCGTGCTGGGCGGAGAGATCCGACGCGGCGACGGAGATGAGATTGATGCGGCCATCATGTTCTGCGATTTGCGCAACTCGACCAGCCTGGAAGAAAGCCTTAGCCGGGATGCCTATATCAATCTACTTAACGAGTTCTTTGAGACGGTCTCGGGTATCGTGGATGAAAACGGGGGCGAGGTTCTGAAATTCATCGGCGACGCCGTTCTGGCCGTTTTCCCAGCGGGCGAAGAACCCGCGCAGGCCCGCGCGAATGCCCAACAGGCGGCAACGGAAATCGTCGAAAAACTCGCCGAACTGCGTTCAGCGGATCCTAATATCCACTGCGACTGCTCAATCGGCGTGTCCTATGGCCGGGTGACCTATGGCAATGTCGGCTCGCGCGAGCGGCTGGATTTCACCGTTATCGGAAAAGCCGCCAACGTCGCAGCGCGTCTGGGTGAGCATAGTAAATCGACCGGGTACCGCATTGTCGTCTCGCAAGATATTGAGCCCGCATGCTGCAATGCAATCCCGCTCGGCGATATCAAACTGCGCAACGTGTCCCAGCCAGTCACGTGTTTTGCCCTGCGAACGGCGGCTGATGTTGAGGTCGGTGGTCCAGCTTAACCTCGGCGACTTATCAAGCTCGCTGCGTTTGATTTGGTTCGAACATATGATGCGCAGGCTAGATTGGGTCCCATTCCACCACCCTGACGATTGGTGCATAAAGCACCAACTCTAGCCCGCACCCAACAAAATCAAAGCGGTCTGCGCCGGTGATATTGTGCTTTGCAACTGCGCGATCTGACTGCGAGCCAGATACGTATCCGTCAGTTTCTGAATAGCTTCAGGCTCTGTGAATTGGGCCAGATCATCCGATCCGGTTAAGCCCGACAAACGGTCCTTGAACACCTCAAGCTGCCTGTCCAGATCGAGCTGCGAAAACGAGGATGGCAGGCCAAGCGCAGTCTCCATCATGCTACGCAAGGGTGGCAAGCCCATCAAGTCGAACCATTTTGTGTCCGCGCTGCTGTCACCGGCAGCCAGTTCACCAAGCGCATGTTGCGCGTAGAGGGAAATCCGCATTGTCTCATTCGTCTCACCCACGGAAACTTCGAAACGGGACACCAGATTTTCTTCGGCGATCTGCTCCATATTCGTGATCAGACCGGTCTTGCGCACCTCTCCGGGGCCAAAACCGAACGCTTGAGAAAACTCGCGATACCGCTCGTCGGACAATCGGTTGGACAGGGCATCATCGGTTTTGGTTCCATCCTCCAATATCTTTTGGATGAAGAACCGATTGTTGATGTCCTCTTCCAACCCGAAAGCGCCCAAAGCAACCTGTAGCAACCGACGATCCGACACAAGGTCTTCGGCGGATTGAACCTTGCTTATGTTTTCCAGAAAATACTGCCTGTCCCTCTGGTTGACGCTGGAGTTCGTAAAGCTCTCCAGCTGTGCGTCATAGGTCCGCTGCAAAAAACGCCAGCCGACAATGCCTCCAGAGGGTATGACAGGCTGGAACGTCATTGTTGGTACGCCATCAGCCGCTCTTCCCGTGGCAGCAAAGAGCGGAGAGATTTGAGACATTTATAGTATTGCTCGGCCACCAGCGCTTCAGTCGCTTCGCTCAAGACACGCCGACTGTCTGAATCCGTGAACACCTGGCTCAGTTCCTCGACCCTTCGCAGCAATTGCTGGCGCGCCTGATCAGGCTCCATATCTCCAGACAATACCAATTGAGCAGCATAGCAAACGCGGCGCACAGGTGTTGTGACTTCGTCCGGGTGGATCGCATCGCGCAGACGCAAAACGTTGGCTTGCGGTGTCATGATCGAAAACCGGCTGCGGCGGTCTCCATTTTCGATCACTACACCATTGATCAACACCCTCTCTTTCGGGGCAAGTTTCAGGACCAGGCCACTCATCCGGCGGCCCTCATGTGTCGCAGACCGCGCAAAACCGCCATGTTGATCTCCAGCAAAGGTTCTACCGTCGCAGTGTTCCCCAAAACCTGTGCGCTGTGCTGCTCCGTAAACTCGGCCAGGTAGAAAATCCGCGCGCGCAGATCCTTGGGCAGCGAGTTGTCCGAGTCCGCCACGCCGGTCGCCAGTACGGTCCACAACCGCCGATTTTCGTGCAATGCCTGAACAAATCCGGAAAAATCCGTCGCCTTCCGGGCTGCTGCCGCCTTGAGCCGATGCGTGATCTTCGAGATCGCCTCATACTCCGTATCCCGCGGTGTGCGGGTCGGAGCGGCAGATTGCGCATAGGCGCGTTGAGCGTAGCTTTGCGGTGTCACTTGAAATCCTTCCAATAGGCCATCTTCAGGCAGTCAGGACCGGGGCGCGGTGTTCACGCCCCGGCCAGTTTCCAGATTTACCGGAACAGAGACAGGATCGACTGCGGCGCCTGGTTGGCAATCGACAGCGACTGGGTGGCCAGCTGCTGCTGCACCTGCAGTGCCTGCAAACGGGCCGAGGTTTCTTCCATATTGGCGTCTACCAACGAGCCGATGCCCGATTTAAACGAGTCTGTCAGGTTCGAAATGAACTCTTTCTGGGTCTCGATCCGACCCTGGGCCGAACCGAAAGCGGCCGAAGCGTCGATCGAGGTGTCGATCAGCGATTCAACGGCTGCCAGCGCGGCGGTTGCTCCCGGACCGGTCGACACGTCAATGCCAGTCAGCGCTCCCAGACCACCCGAGCCTGCGTTCACGTACTGAGCAGAGAACGAAACGTCTGAACCCGTGCCATTCGTAACAGACAGAGTGCCTGCCGTACCCGAGTCGTAGTCAACGGTCAGACCGGTTATGCCTAATTCTTCGATCTTGGCTTTCAAACCAACGGCAACAAGGTCACCGGTTGTGGTGGCTGCCGCATCTGCCGCAGACACGGTGTAGGACACAACCTGATCATCAATAGCGACAACCACTTTATCGCCCGCCGCGAAAGCACCACTGGACTCATCGGTCACCAATGCGGTTGCCGATGTAGCACCAGCGGCAATGGTGGCACCGACGCGGTCATTGGCTGTCGACGAGCCGGTCGAGCCGTCGAATACCGCCGCTGAGGTATAGCCACCAGTCGACAGGTTCTGACCCGCCACCGTGATGGAAGAAGCCGTCACAGCACCGGTGTTGTCCCGATCCAAAGAGGCTAGGATGGATGCTGAACCAGCCGAACCATCAACAAGGTTCAACCCATTGAATTGGGCAGCACCCACAACCGAAGTGATCTGGTTCTTCAGCGCAGTCACATCATCGTTGATCTTGCCACGATCCACGTTGTCTTCCTGCGCGGCGACGATCTTTTCCTTCATCTGGGTCAGAAGGTCGGTGACAGTTTCAGACGCGTTTCGCGCAACAGCGACCGTCGATTCACCCAGCGAAAGGCTGTCTTTGATCGCGTTGAAACCTTTGACGTCCGATTCCATCACTTTGGAAATCGCCCAGACGGCCGAGTTGTCTTTTGCTGTAGCGACATCCTTGCCGGTCGAGATTGCGTTCTGAGTCATCTCGAGGTTTTTGTTGACCGATTTCAGGGTCTGCAGCGCAACCATCGCGCCGTTGTTTGTCAGAATACTGGACATAATTCCATCCTTTTGCGTTAGGGCTTCAGCGCCCAAGATCACCCCGCTAGACAAGCGGGCTTTGGTGTCTTTCTGACCTGTGCGATGCGCCGTCCGACCCATCGCGCCACCCGCTGTTTCAGGTGCAGCACCACCTTTGACCTCGATCCCCTAACGGAGTGCTAAAGCGGCCCGACTCGAAATTTTGGATTTGAATCAATTCCGGCCCTATGCGCGTTTTTCAAGCTTTGCTTGAATCCGCACGGCAAAGCCGTTGCGTTGTCCATCGGCTCCATAAGTTCTGAATTCCTGCCGCACGCGACGCAGCTCTGCCATGCGGGTGGCCACCGCGCGAATCCCCTCTGCCGCGCTGTTCAGTAGCGCCTGATTGCGCTCCACCTTTTGATGGACGCGAAGCAGATCATCGCGGCTCAACACCTGAAGATCGTTGATCGCACCGATCAGTTTCTCTTTTTCAGGGACCATATGATTGAGACGCCCGAGATCACCGTCCACGAGCGCGGCGCGCTCAAGATCAAGGACCTCCTCCAGTGATTTGATCAGAAGGTTGGGTTCATGTGTCATCGGAATTCTCCATCAAGGATTGGAACAGAAGTTCAGACAGGCCAAAACCGCCGGATTGCGCCATTTGCCGGGCCTGCTTCTGCACAAGAAAGGACGAGAACTGGTCCTCACCGGCACCGCCACCGAACGATTCGCGTGCTTTTCCCAAGCCTGCGGATTTCAGCATTTCGGCCAGAAACGCCGCCTCAAGCTCGACTGCGGCGGCTTGCAGGCGGTCATGGGTTGAGGGTGGCGACGGCATCGACTGGAGGGGAGGGATTTTCATCGGCTTCTCCGAAAATTGCATCGAACTTTCTTGATCAAAGACGAAAGCGGTTAAAATAAACGTAACCTCCTTTGGGCAGTTTGACGGTCAACCACGACGGAGCCGGAGCAAAATGCCCAACCCTCTTACGCTGATGACACCCACGCAAACTGCGGCCACGAAACCGGCGACGCGCGAAGCCGCATCCGAGGCATCCACACGCTTTCAGGATGTTCTGGAGGAAGAGACGTCGCAGCCTGAACCCGAGGTCGCAGCTGAGGATGAAACCGCTGTTGAACAAGACATCATGCCCGAGGATCCTGCCCTCGAAGGCGTGCTGAAAGACCATCTGCCAGTCCAGCCCGACGCTCCTGAGGAACATGTGTTTGAAGACCTGACCGCACTGCCCCTGCCGAGCGTGACGCAGGTCCCGCAAGGGTCTGAATCCGTTCCTATTCCGCCGAAACTCGATAGGACAGAGGCACCAAAGACCGACACTGGCGCAATACATCAGGTTTCAATTGCTTCACCGCAACGACCAGAGGTGGAAAACACACGCAGTTCTCCTGTTCAGCCACACCCCAACACGGTCCAACCGGTTTCCGCCAAGGCGTCGGACGGTCATGTCTTGCCTGCAAAGCCGATTGCGGTGCAGCCTGCTCCAGCTGAACGGGCGCAACCCTCAGCTTCGGCGCTACCCGCTGAAACAGCGGCTTTGCCTCAGATAAATGCGGCTCCAAGCACGCCTCAACCCACCAGATCCTCGCCGCCTCTTGCCCAGATGCAGGTGATGGCGTCCGTGCGGAACGCAGATGCCGAAACCGCCACAGCGATTCGCGAAACTAACGGTGTAATCGCCACGCGCGAGGAACCGCTTTTGCAGAACACCCGCGATTCGGCTTCTGTTGCGCAGCCCGCGACGCAGGCTGCCAGGGCTGAGATCACACGAGCAATCGCCGGGCAGATGGCAGCGGCGATTCAGGTTCGGGCGGGTTCCGGCGCGATCGAGATTGCCCTCAGCCCAGAAGAGCTTGGGCGGGTTTCCATCACGCTCAACGGTCGCGAGGATGGGATGGTTCTGATCATAGCCGCCGAGCGCCCCGAAACACTGGACCTGATGCGCCGGCATCTCGCGGTTTTGGACGCTGAATTCCAAAGCCTTGGATATGGCGACATCTCGTTTGACCTAAGCACATCGGACGATACGCAGGAAGATACCGCAAACCCGAAGGCAAGCGACTATGGCCCGTCCCATTCGACGCAACTGGACGCGCCAAACGCCCCGCTCATTCCCCGAAATCTCTCGGGTCGTGGCATTGACATGAGGCTTTGACCAATGATCACCCCTACAAGTTCCGCCCAGACTGCGGCACAGACCCCGACCTCGGCCGCATCACAAGCGTCCAAGCTAACCTCGGATTTTGAGACCTTTCTGCTGATGCTCACTGCACAAGCACGAAACCAGGACCCGCTGGAGCCTATGGATTCCTCGGAATACGCGTCTCAGCTGGCTCAGTTCTCGATGGTTGAACAGCAGGTTCAGACCAATGACCTGTTGTTTTCCCTAAGCACGGCCTTGGGTGGGCAAAAGCTAAGTGAACTGTCCAATTGGGTCGGCGTTGATGTTCGATCAGCTTCAGCCTTTCGATTCGAAGGCCAGCCGGTCACTCTGTTTGCTCAGGCCGATGCAACAAGTGATGAGGCCATCATGGTGATCCGCAATTCAACCGGTACCGTGATCGACCGCATTCCAGTCAATCACACAGACACTGAATTCCTCTGGGCTGGAACCGATGCTTCTGGCAATCCGCTGGGACAAGGCACCTATTCCGCCACGTTGGAGAGCTACAGGGATGACGAGTTGTTGTCGCAACGTCTGGCCGCCAGCTATAACCGCGTGGTTGAGGCCCAAGTCGCTGATGGGACGGTGCATCTGTCCCTGCAAAGTGGGGCCACTGTCCGCTCGGATGAGGTGACGGCGATCCGAACAGGCGCTTGATCTGGTCGGGCAGGCAGTCCAAACCTTGGCAAATCACGATTCCCTTGCTGAGCGGTACGTCCTCTGCCCCATGCCAACGCGCCTCTACCAGACTTGATTGACCAGCTGCGCTCGCGCGGGCTGATCACGGGGTCCGTGCAGTTCGAACCCCTGTTTGGGGGTCGGACCAATATGGTGTGGAAGGTTCTGGGGGAGAGTGGCGACACGGTATTGAAGCTTTACCGAACCAAACTGCGCAACCCCTTGTTCCGCAATGATGCCCACCTCGAAGCGCTGTGCCTGCGCGCGTTTGAGCAGGACGGGTTCGTACCCCGGTTGCGGGCAACGGGGCAACATCAGGGCGACGCCTGGGTTCTGTACGATCACGCGCCGGGTCGCCCGTGGGAAAGTGACACGGCTCAGGTCGCCTCTTTGCTGCGCAGATTGCATAGCGCTACGGTCGACTTGCCGCTGCCTACAGGACGGAACGGCAGCGCTGATCTGGCTCGCCACGGGGCCGAGCTTTTGGCGTTGTGTTCCTCTGGCTTTAAAGATCGCGTCACCGCGATGCGGCCCGAGGACCCTGTGCCGCCAACAAAAAGAACGTGTCTTATCCACGGCGACCCTGTGGCCGGGAACATTCTGGTGGACGGTTCCAACCTGACCCTGATCGACTGGCAATGCCCGGCAATTGGCGATCCCTGCGAGGATCTGGCCCTGTTCCTATCGCCTGCCATGCAGCATCTGTATCGCGGCGCACCACTGAACCCAGATGAGCACGCGCAGTTCCTAACCGCGTATGGCGAGCACGAAACAGCTGCCCGCTACGAAGCATTGCGTCCGTGGTATGCGTGGCGAATGGCAGCCTATTGCCTGTGGCGGTTTGAGAACGGATCAACAGACTATGAAAAGGGCCTGCAGCTTGAGCTAAAGGCGCTTGAGGGCCACGCTATTTCTGAATGACGGCATCTTCCCAGGCCGTCAGGAATTTCTTGCGTTTGAGCGTGTCGAGATAGGTCAACAAAGCGGGCTCCAGCGTGATAACTGCGGCCTCTTGCTCCTGCTGTGACGTGAGCAAGGGTAAAGGTGCCAGCTCAGGCCCTGCAACGATCAGGTGGCGGACAAACGCCTCGGCGGCGGCAGGATATTGCGTGTTTTTCACCACCATTGCCGTTCGCATCATGGTGGTCTGAAAATCGCTGGGCAGAATGACCTCGAGCGCTTCTTTGCCTTCAACCCGCGCCGTTGCGTAGCTGCCAAGCACGTTATATGCGACCGCGATTGAACCGCTTGTCAGATCGTCAATCATGTCGCCCGAGCAGCAATACAGACGCAAGTCCAGCCCGCCCATGACCTCCATCAGACGCCAAAAGGTCTCAGACGCGCGAGCATCTTGCGTAGCGAACAAATAACCCAAGCCAGATTGCCGGATATCATAGGTGCCGACCTTTCCACGAAAGGCTTCGGGGCGCGCGCGCAGGGCCTCGATAAGTTCCTGCCGGGTTTGCGGAACGGGATACCCAGCGAAGGCCGCACGGTTGATGACGATAGCCGCAGGTTCCTGCGTAAAGGCGAAAAGGCTGTCATGCCACTGGGCCCAGTCCGAACCGGGCATATTCTCCAGCGGCATTGCGAACCCATCATTGGCAAGTTTCAGCTGTAAATCCATCGCGCTGGAAATGACAATGTCAAACGCCTCAGGCGCTGCCCGCATACGCGCATTCAGATCGGCGGTTCCGGTCACCAGATACTCTACGGAGACGTCCGGGTTTTGCGTCAGGAACCCCTCGATCAACGGCGCGAAAAGCGCGGTGTCGGTGCTGGAGATGATGCGCAAACGCGGACCATCAGCGGCAGCGTTGAACACCCGCTGGTCTTCCCACTCCTCGGCCGCGCAGACTGAGGCCAGTAGTGTGAGGATCAAAGCAATAAGGTAACGCATGCGCCTTTGCCTTTTCGGTTGGTCAGGATCAGATCGCCGCCATGGGCCTTCGCGACATCCTGAACGATGGTTAGACCAAGCCCCGAGCCAATAGTCCCGGCCGCATTCTTACCGCGCTCGAACCGCCGGGTGAGCGTGCCAATTTCGCTTGGTGGAAAGCCCGGCCCCTGATCGCGCACGCTGATCTGCGCTTGCGTCCCTTGCGAGACCTCGATCTCGACCACGCTTTCGGCAGGGGCATATTTTAGCGCGTTGTCGACCATGTTGCGTACCGCATTCTGGATCAGGATCGGATCGCCCGAATAGATCACAACGGGGTCTCCGACCAATGTCAGGGAAAGGTCCTTCATCTCGGCAATGGGTGTAAGGCGCTGAACCAGATCGCGGACGAGAGCGACAAGATCAATCTCTTCCCGCTCCAGATGATCGGCGCGAAAAGTGATCATTGCGTGATCCAGCAATTGCCCCGCCGCCCGAGAGCTTTCGTCAATCGCCCGAACCATTGAACGCAAAGCCTCTCTATTCTCTTCTTTTTCAACACGTTGCAAGGTTGTATCCGCATAGGATCGAACCGTTGCCAATGGCGTCCGGACCCGGTGTGCCGCCTCGGCTATGAAATCCTCGGACTGGCTGAGCGACTGATCCAAACGCCCCATCAAAGAGTTCAGCGACGACACTAGCGGGGCCATTTCCCGCGGCACCGGTTTTCTGAATGGGCTGAGGTCTTGTGGGCCCCGGCGAGTCACCGACGTCGTCAGCTTGTTCAACTGTCCGATTGTGGCTGACGTTGCCCAGAATGATAACCCGGCGACCAAGGTAAAAAAGCCGATCCCCAGATACGCCGCGTTTCGTGAAATCTGCCTGAGGGTTTCGGCCAATGCGTCTTGCGTTTGACCAAGGGCCACTTCGACTTCGGTCCGGGTTCCTAGCCCTACCAAAGTGCGGCTGGCGCTGACCTGGCGAATGGTCTCTCCGCGCACCTCGCCCGATTGAAAAGTCCATTCGCCCTTGGGCGTTCCATTCGTGGCTGAAAGATCGTCGTAGCCGGACAACAGTTCTCCGTCCTGAAAGATGGCGTAAAACACCCGATCATCCGACGGCGTACTTAGCATCGAGAAGGCGGCGTAGGGGATGTCGACCTCAAGCTCTCCGTCCCGCAGAGCGACGGCATCGAGGATCGAGGTGACCGAGGCGCCAAGGATATTGTCCTGCCCTTGCTGCGCGACGCGAGCGGCATAACTGCGCACTGTAAAGAACAAAAGCAACGCCAGAATGGCCGCGCCGCCAATCAGGGTCAGCACCAGACGATTACGTAGAGATCCTGAAACCGCGGGGCTAGCTGACATGATCCAGCCTGTAGCCCAGGCCACGCAACGTGGTAATTTTCAACTCCGAACGCTCGAGATGTTTGCGCAGGCGGGCGACATAAACCTCGATAGCATTGTCCGAGACATCTTCATCGTAGGAAAACAGCCTGTCCGCCAGTTTTTGTTTCGAGAACACCTGACCGGGCGCGTTGATGAAGAACTCCAACAGGCGCAGTTCCCGGTTACGTAGCGACAGGGTTTCACCGCCGACAATCAGGTGACCGGCAACCGGGTCGAAAACGATACCGCCGATCTCGATCGTCGTTTTGGCGATCCCGGATTTGCGGCGCAAAACGGCGCGGCAGCGGGCCTCAAGCTCTGCGTGATCGAAGGGCTTGGTGACATAGTCGTCAGCCCCCAGATCCAGCGACCCGATTCGATCCGAGACCTGGCTGCGCGCGGTCAAAACGATGACAGGTGTGTCCAGATGACTTGCACGATGGCGTTTGAGGAAATCGCGCCCATCCCCATCGGGCAGCATGATGTCCAGTAGGATCAGGTCATATTCCTCAGCCTCGACGAACGCGGTCGCATCGTCCAAAGTTGCAGCATGATCAACGACATGGCCGTCCAGTCGCATCCGCGAACCGATAGCGTTCGCGAGGTCCATATTGTCTTCGACCAGCAGGAATTTCATGAGGCGTTCGCAGTATTTTCGCGCATGACAGGTTGATGTCAGGTTGATGTGTTTTCTTGATCTCAATCTGTGCCGCCAAGCGGCCAGTTGTCAAATGGGAGGACATCATGACAAGTTTCAAACTGGGCCGTCGCGCCCTGATCGCGGCTGTGGCCGCTGTTGGTCTTGCGGGACCTGTTTTGGCTGACGGCCACGAAGTCGTGGACAGCATCCATTTCCTGATCCCCGGCGGCGCAGGCGGCGGCTGGGACGGTACCGCCCGCGGCACCGGCGAGGCGCTGACCAAAGCAGGTCTTGTGGGCACCGCGTCCTACGAGAACATGTCGGGCGGCGGCGGCGGTAAGGCCATCGGGTATCTGATCGAAAACGCCGACAGCAACCATGGTACGCTGATGGTGAACTCGACGCCCATCGTGATCCGCTCACTGACGGGTGTGTTCCCGCACAACTTCCGCGACCTGACACTAGTGTCTGGCACAATCGGCGACTACGCGGCCATTGTTGTCGGCAAGGACAGCCCGATCAACTCGATGGCGGACCTGCTGGCCGCCTATGACGCTGATCCCGGTGCAACGGCTATCGGCGGCGGCTCGGTTCCGGGCGGCATGGACCATCTGGTTGCGGCCATGGTGATGGAAGCAGCGGGCAAGGACGCGCTTGGCGTCAAATACATTCCTTATGATGCAGGCGGCAAAGCCATGGCGGCGCTGCTGTCCGGTGAGATCGCAGCGCTGTCCACCGGTTTCTCGGAAGCGGTTGATCTGGCCAATGCAGGCGAGGTGAAGATCATCGGCGTGACTGCGGATGAGCGTGTGGACGCAGCGCCTGACGCACAGACCATGAAGGAACAGGGCATCGACACCACCTTCGTCAACTGGCGCGGTTTTTTCGCCGCCCCTGGCCTACCCGAAGACAAGCTGGCCGCCTACCAAGACGCCATTGCCAAGATGTATGACACCCCAGAGTGGGAAGAAGTGCGCGCGCGCAATGGTTGGGTGAACATCCACAACTCGGGCGACGATTTCTCGACCTTCCTCGAGCAGCAAGAGCAGCAGATCAGCGATCTGATGAAAAAACTGGGCTTCCTCTAAGCACCACTCACGGCAGAGCGGCCCGCCCGCTCTGCCAC
The DNA here is from genome assembly GCF_056541705.1 of Ruegeria sp. AG1. Lineage (NCBI taxonomy): Bacteria > Pseudomonadati > Pseudomonadota > Alphaproteobacteria > Rhodobacterales > Roseobacteraceae > Ruegeria > Ruegeria sp. AG1. The sequence continues at coordinate 95,387 of NZ_JBQFYU010000006.1, forward strand.
AATTAACAAAAAACACGAGGGAGGGGATGTCATGGCGCTGGATCGCTGGATCGCGCTTGTTTTGCTTGGGGTCTGTCTGGCCTATGGCTACGCCGCCTGGTTTACGATGGATGGCAGCCTGCCCCCTTTCATGCAGCGCAACCCAATTTGGCCAAGCACCTTCCCCAAAGTGCTGTCTGTTCTGGGCATCATTGCCTGCACAATCATCCTGCTGGGCTTCGAAAAATCCGAGCCGAAAGCGGCGGATATCGACTACCGACGTCTGGGTGACTACCACCTTGATCAAGCTTTGATGCTATTGGCCCTGATGGTGATTTATGCCCTGTGCCTGCGGCCCGTCGGCTTTCTGATCTCGACTTCTGCCTTCCTGATCCTTGGCTCCTTCATTCTGGGCGAGCGCAAGTGGCACATCATGCTGCCGGTTGCGTTCATCGCCACCGGCGCGGTCTGGTACCTGGTTCAGGAAGTCTTGGGCATCTACATGCGCCCCCTGCCGGGCATTTTCGGAGGCTGACATGCTTGAAGGACTTCTGATCGGCCTGCAAACGGCATTCTCAATCCAAAACCTGCTGATGGTCATCGCCGGCTGTCTGATCGGCACTTTCATCGGCATGTTGCCGGGCCTCGGCCCAATGTCGATCATCGCGATCATGATCCCGGTTGCTATTTCGATGGGCGATCCTTCGGCAGCCCTGATCCTGTTGGCAGGCGTCTACTATGGCGCGATTTTCGGCGGGTCGACCTCTTCCATTCTCCTGAACGCGCCGGGGGTCGCGGGCACCGTGGCCTCAAGTTTCGATGGCTACCCGATGGCGCGGCAAGGCAAGGCCGGTAAAGCACTGACGATCGCGGCCATTGCCAGCTTCGCGGGTGGCACGCTCGGCGCCATTCTGTTGATGGTCTTCGCGCCAGCACTGTCCTCAGTCGCGTTGCTGTTCCATTCGGCCGAGTACTTTGCCCTTATGGTCGTAGGCTTGTCCGCCATCGCGGCCTTTGCAGGGTCGGGTCAGGTCGCCAAAGCAATGATCATGACGATCCTTGGCCTGATCATGGCAACCGTTGGCGAAGGTGCGCTGTTCAACCTGCCCCGCTTCACCATGGGGATCATGGACCTGCAGTCCGGCTTTGGCTTCATCACGCTGGCCATGGCCATGTTCGCCCTGCCTGAGGCGCTGTTCTTAGTGCTGAAGCCCAAAGACCTGAAAGGCGACGACGGAGAGATCAAGGACCTGCGCATCACCAAAGATGAGGCAAAAGCCATCGCGCCCGTGATCGGTCGCCAATCCGTGCAAGGTTTCTTCATCGGCGTCCTACCGGGTGCGGGGGCGACAATTGCCAGTTTCCTCGGCTACGCGGTCGAGCGCAATATTGCACCGAAGCAGGAACAGGAAGAGTTTGGCAAAGGCTCGATCAAGGGTCTGGCCGCGCCGGAGTCCGCCAACAACGCGGCCTGTACCGGGTCATTCGTGCCCCTGCTAACGCTGGGCATCCCGGGGTCGGGCACAACAGCCATTCTGCTGGGCGCTCTGATCGCGCTGAACGTGACACCCGGCCCGCGCCTGATGGTGGATGAGCCTCAGATCTTCTGGGCCGTCATCATGTCGATGTTCATCGGCAACCTGGTGCTGCTGATCCTGAACCTGCCGCTGATCCCCTACATCGCCAAAGTGCTGGCCGTGCCGCGCAATTTCCTGATCCCGTTCATCCTGTTCTTCACCCTGATGGGCGCCTATATCGGCCAGAACAACGCGACCGAGCTGCTGATCCTCGTCGGCTTCGGCATCTGCGCCACGGCGTTGAAATTCGCCGACTACCCCCTCGCCCCGCTTCTGATCGGCTTCATCCTTGGCGGGATGATGGAGGATAACTTTGCCCGCTCGATGCAGCTCTATGACGGTATCGCTTTCATCTGGGAACGCCCGATGACCCTAGGTCTGCTGGTAATCGCCGTCCTTCTGGTTCTGCTGCCAAGCTACCGCGCTCGCCGTGCGCGGGCACGGGCCGCGGGGATTGCGGATGGGGACTGACCCTCTGGCCGGCATCCGCGTTCTAGATCTGACGAACGTGCTTGCCGGCCCCTATTGCTGCTACCAGCTCGCATTGATGGGCGCCGAGGTGATCAAGGTCGAACGCCCCGGCTCGGGCGATCTTGCCCGGGTGTTGGGCGCCGATCCTGAGCGCAATAAGGCGGGCATGGGGATCAGTTTTCTGGCGCAGAATGCCGCGAAGAAATCCGTCACGCTGGACATGAAATCCGACCGGGGCAAGGCGCTGCTGAAACGTCTGGTTCACTCGGCGGATGTATTGGTCGAGAATTTCAGGCCCGGCGTTATGGATCGATTGGGTCTGGGCTATGAAACCCTGAAAGCTGAAAACCCGCGACTAATCTACTGCGCGATCAGTGGCTTTGGGCAGAACGGACCCCGCCGCGATGATCCCGCTTATGACCAGATCGTTCAAGGGGTCAGCGGTGTCATGTCGATCACCGGCGCGCCAGATACGGCGCCCTACCGCGTTGGCTACCCACTGGCGGATACGGTCGGTGGCCTGACCGCAGCATTCGCCATCTCATCCGCCCTGAATACGACCCCGCGTGGCGCGTTTCTGGACGTCGCAATGACCGAGGCGGTGATTTCTACAATGGGTTGGGTCGTCTCGAATCACCTGATCGGGGGCGTCACGCCTGCCGCGCATGGGAACGAGAACACAACCTCGGCCCCCTCGGGCACCTTTGCCACTGCAGACAGCCCGATCAACATTGCCGCCAACCGCGATGAACAATGGCAGGCGCTGGCTCAGCATCTGGGCCGGGACGACCTTCTGGACGATCCAGCCTACACAACACGAGAAGATCGCAAGACCAACCGTCACGCCTTGCGCGCGGAATTGGAGCACACGCTGACCACGCGATCAGCAAAGGATTGGGTGCGAGAGTTGAATGATATTGGAGTGCCCACCGGGCAGGTTCTGACCGTCTCTGATGCGCTCGACGACCCGCAATTATCTGGGCGGGGTTTGATCGGTACGCTGGACATTCACGGTGAAGACCTGCAGCTCGCTGGCAGCCCTATTGTCATGGACGGCGCGCGCAGACATCCTGGGACCGCGCCGCCGGAATTGGGCGCTGATAACTCCGCAATCTGGTCTGACCTCGGGTTGTCGCAGGATGAGATCAACGCCCTGAAAAAGGAGGGCATCATATGAGCGATGTATCCGATTGGTGGCAAACCTCGATCATCGACATGGAGCCTGGCCGGGTACACCTGCGCGGAGAGCCAATCCAGGATTTGATCGGCAACCTGAGTTTCGCCGAAATGATCTGGTTCATGCTGCGCGGCGAGAAACCGACCGAAGCACAAGCTCGTTTGTTCGAAGCGGCTTTGGTTGCGGCCGTTGACCACGGCCCGCAAGCGCCCTCAATTGCGGCGGCCCGGATGGCGGTGACCTGCGGCCTGCCGCTGAACAACGCGATGGCCAGCGCGGTTAACATGCTGGGCGATGTGCATGGCGGGGCCGGAGAGCAGGCGGTGCAGCTCTATCACTTTGTTGCAGGGCATTCGGGCGATTTGGGGCAAGCGTTGGACGCATGGATCACCACTCACGGAAAGATCCTGCCGGGCTTTGGCCATCGCTTTCACACCCCGACCGATCCGCGCGCCCCGCGCCTGATGGCGCTGGTCGCCGAAGCCGTCGAACAAGGGGCATGCAGCGGTGATTTCATGCGGATCGGGCAGGCGATTGAGGCCGAGCTGGCCCATCGCAAAGGCAAACCCGTCCCCATGAATATCGATGGCGCGACGGCAGTGATCTATGCCGAGCTAGGCTTTGCGCCACCCTTGGCGCGCGGGTTGTTCTGTCTGTCCCGTTCGGTCGGCATCCTGACTCATGCATGGGAGCAGATGGAGCAAGGTGGCCGCAACAAGGGACCAACCCCGCCCGCCTATCGCTGGACTTATGTGGACCCAACAACCAAGACTTAAACGTCCAGTCCTTCGGTCGACAGATCATCAAGTCGCGGCATCAGGTGCAATAGTTCGTTGGCGTAGTCCGTCTGCGGGTTGGCGAACAGGGCATCGGTCTCTTGGATCTCGACCATCTGCCCTGCCTTCATCACGGCAACGCGGTCGCACATCTGACGCACCACAGGCAGATCGTGGCTGATGAACAGCATCGTCAGGCCCAGATGCTCTTGCAGGTCCTTCAGGATGTTCAGGATCTGCGCCTGGATCGAGACGTCTAGCGCACTGGTCGGCTCATCGCAGATCAGGAACCGAGGCTGCGTCGCCAAGGCGCGCGCGATGGAGATACGCTGACGCTGCCCGCCCGAGAACTCATGCGGGTATTTCAGGCCCGCTTCCGAACCCAGCCCGACCTGATCCAACAGCTCATCCACCCGGCGTTTGACGTCTGAACCGCTCATGAGGCGGTGATGACGGATCGGTTCCGCGACGATTTCGTCCACGCGCATTCTGGGGTTTAGCGAGGAATAGGGATCCTGAAAGATCATCTGGATGTTCTTGCGGTACGCGTCCTGCACGGCTTTGTCGCCCAGATCACTTACCAACTGCCCATCAAACGTGATTGAGCCGCCATCGACCGGATACAAGCCAGCAATCATGCGCGCAACGGTGGACTTGCCCGAGCCGGACTCGCCCACCACGCCGAAAACTTCGCCCGCACGGATATCAAAGCTCACGTCATCGACAGCGGTGAAATAGGTCCGATCCCAAGGTAAAAGTCCGCGCCGTTGCAGGAAGCGTTTGGTCAGGTTGCGGATTTCGAACACGGGCTTGGACGTGTCATTGTCCACTTTCGGCCAATGGCGCGCCATATCCTCGATCGCAAAGCGCGTCTCACGCCCGCCATAGCTGATCTGCGGGAACCGGTGCAGCTTGAGCGTCGGCCGTGGCACCGCCGCGATCAGCGACCGCGTGTATTCGTGTTGGGGCTGCCCCATCACCTGCGCGGTTGTTCCGGTTTCGACAACCTTGCCAGCATACATGACGGTCACGCGGTCGGTCGTATCGGCGATGACGCCCATGTCATGGGTGATCAGAATGACGCCGACCTGCCGTTCCCGCGCCAATTCCTTGATCAGGTCCAGAATCTGCGCCTGAACCGAGACATCCAGCGCCGTTGTCGGCTCATCCGCGATGATCACATCTGGTTCGGTACAAAGCGCCAAGGCGATCACCACCCGTTGGCGCATCCCGCCCGAGAATTGGTGCGGATATTGGTCCAGACGGGTATCAGGATCTGGGATACCCACCCGGTCAATCAGATCTCGGGCGCGTTGATTGGCCTCTGCGTCGGTGCACCCCAGATGGGCCAGAATGGTTTCGGTCAGCTGCTCTCGGACCGTGAACAAAGGGTTCAGCGAGGTCAGCGGGTCCTGAAAGATCATTGAGATCTTCTTGCCGCGTAGGCCGCGCATCGCTTCGGCATCGAGGCCACTGATCTGTTCGCCACCCAGCTTGATCTGGCCGCTGGCGATCCGTCCGGGACGTTCTAGCAGCCCCATGACGGCGGCACCGATGGTGGATTTGCCTGCGCCAGATTCGCCCACCAAACCGTGGATTTCACCCGGCTCGACGGACAGGTCTGCGTGATCCACCGCAGTGAACAGCTTGCGGCGTGTTGGGAATTCGACGGTGAGGTCTTGGATGGTCAGAAGGCTCATGAAATCACCGCAGTTTAGGGTTCAGCGCATCGCGCAGCCAGTCGCCCAGCAGGTTGACGGACAGGGCGAGGGCCAGAAGGGTACAGGCGGGGAAGAACAGAATCCACCACTCCCCCGAGAACAGGAACCCCTGCCCGATACGGATCAACGTCCCCAACGAAGGTTGGGTCGGAGGCGCGCCGACGCCAAGGAAGCTCAGCGTCGCCTCGGCGATGATGGCCAGCGCCAGCGAGATGGTGGCAATCACCAGAACCGGGCTGAGGACATTGGGCAGGATGTGACGGAACATGATCGGGATCGAACCGCGACCGATTAGCCGCGCCGCCTGCACGTATTCCTTGTTCTTCTCGACCAGCGCAGCCCCGCGGACGACCCGCGCAAACTGTACCCAGTCGGACAAAGCGATGGCGATGATCAGCACATAGATCGCCATCTCATCGCGATATTCAGGCGGGGTCACGCCCTTGGCGATGCCAAAGATCAACATAGCGACCAGAATGGCCGGAAAGGTCAGCTGAACGTCGGCGATCCGCATGATCAGCGTCTCGACCCAGCCGCCAAAATAGGCCGCGACCAAACCCAGAACGACTCCGATGATCAGAGCCAGCAATACAGCGGCAGCCCCCACGAACAAGGAAATGCGCAGCCCATAAAGGATGGTCGAGAACACGTCCCGGCCCTGATCATCCGTACCCAGAAGGAAGGTTTCCTGCGTAAACGCATTCGGTGTACCCGGCGGTGTGAAGCCGTTCATCAGGTTCAGCGTCGCCGGGTCGAACGGATTGTAAGGCGCGATCAAGGGCGCGAAAATGGCACAAAACACAAGGATCAGCACAACGGCCGAGGCGATGACAGCCACGGGCGAATGCCTGAAGGACCATGCGAAATCACTGTCCCACGCTTTGGCAAAACGCGACTTGGAGACGGGTTGCGGGGTTTCGATCGTATCGGTCATGTGGCCCTCGCGTCGACACGCAGGCGCGGGTCAATTGCATAGTAGAGAAGATCGACGATCAGGTTGATCGTCACGAACATGACCGAGATCAGCATCAGATAGGCGGCCATGACGGGAATATCGACGAACTGGATGGCGTTGATGAACAGCAGTCCGACGCCGGGCCATTGGAACACAGTCTCGGTGATAATGGCAAAGGCGATGATCGATCCCAGTTGCAAACCTGTGATCGTAATCACCGGCACCAGCGTGTTTTTCAGTGCGTGGCGGAAGTTGATTACCCTGTCCGACAGCCCTCGGGCGCGGGCGAAACGGACGTAGTCGGCGCGCAGGACCTCGAGCATCTCGGACCGCACCAGACGCATGATCAAGGTCATCTGATACAGGCCCAGCGTAATCGCGGGCAGGATCAGTGCCTTCAGGCCCGAGGTGGTCAGAAACCCGGTTGACCAGCCCCCTATCATGACCGTCTCACCCCTGCCGAAACTCGGTAAGAGGTCAAGTTCGACTGAGAAGATGTAGATCAGCAATATCCCGATCAGGAAGGTGGGCAGAGAGACCCCGATCAGACTGACTGTCATGATGATATTCGCCGCTACCCCTTGTCGTCGGATCGCGGTGAAGACGCCCAGCGCGATGCCCATGGTGATAGCGAGGAAGCCTGACACGAAGGCCAGTTCCAAAGTCGCAGGCGCACGTTCAGCGATGATGGTCGAGACCGGACGGCCCTGACGGTAGGAGACGCCAAAATTGCCTTGAACCGCGCCTTGCAGGAACTTGGCGTATTGCACGACAAATGGCTGATCGAGGCCTAGTTCCGTCCTGAGCCGGTCGATATCGGCCTGTGTGCGTTCCTGACCCAACATGTTGTCGATCGGATCGCCGACAAAACGAAACATCGAGAACGCGACCAGACCCACGACCAGCAAAACGATCACGGATTGGAACATCCTTCGAACAATATATGCGAACATTCAGAATCCCCGGTTGATCGGCCTGTCTAAGCCGCGTCTGACCAAATGGTCAAGATACCGCTAACGAAACAGGGGCCAGAACGATCCGACCCCTTGAACAGCGTTTTCAGTTTACGGTCGCCCACCGCAGGATGAAGAAGTTGTCCGGGCGTTGGGTCAGCTCGATATTGCTGCGCGTCCCCCAGACCAGAGGTTGCACATACATGGGGACATAGACCTGCTCATCCTGAATGATGCTGGTGACCTCGTCCAACATGGCCTGACGAGCGCCTTCATCCAATTCGGACTGAATCTGCGGCAGCAGTTCGTCGACACGCGCGTTCGAGAAGCCACCGAAATTCCAGCTGCCCAGTTTTTTCTCTTCGTTGGGTGTCGCGACCAGAAAGCGCACCGGATGTTCGGCGTCGAACGTGCCCGGGCTCCAGCCCAGCAGGTACATGTCGTAATTGTCTTCGCGCAGCTCGGGCCAGTAGTTGCGCACCGGCATCGCGTCCAGTTCGGCAGTTAAACCGATCTGCGCGAGCATGCCGACAATCGCCTGACAGACGGCCTCGTCATTCAGATAGCGATCATTGGGGCATTTAAGGCCGAATGAGAATCCGTCAGCGTATCCAGCCTCTGCCAGCAAGGCCTTTGCGGCCTCGACATCATAGGCGGGGCGCTCTGCATTGGCCGCTGAGTAACCGCTCATCGCAGGGCTGACAAGTTGCGACGCCGCTTCGGCGTTGCCGCGCATGATCGTGGCAAGGATCGCGTCGACATTAACGGCATGCGCCACGGCCTGGCGCACGCGCGCATCCCGGAACGGGTTCGGTTTGCCAGCATCGTCGGTGTATTTCAGAGACTCAGCCTGATGATCAAAGCCCAGCATGATCACGCGGGCCTCAATCCCCTGAATGACCTCGACCTCATCATTGCCCTGAAGGCGCGCCACGTCCTGAATCGGAACGGGCTCAATCATATCGACATCGCCGGACAGCAAGGCCGCGACAGCGGTGGCAGAGTTCTGGATCGGGTTGAATTCGGCGCGGGTTATGTTGTGCTCTGCATCCCCCCACCAACCGTCAAAAGGTTCCAGAACGGTGCGCAGACCGGGCTCACGCGCGGTGATCTGAAACGCACCAGTGCCGTTGGCATTCAGCGTCGCGTAGTTCCCGGTTTCCTTGTCGGGCAGAGCGGCATCATTCGCCTCAGCCCAGCCCTGATCCACGATCATCCAGTTTGCGATGGACGACGGGAAAAGAGGGTTGGGCGCCGTGGTCATGAAATCGACGGTGTAATCATCAACCACCTTGACCTCGCTGATCGGTGCAAACCAGCTGCGGGTATCCGAGACCTCATCCGAGGCGCGTTGGTAACTGAAGAGAACATCCTGCGCGTCGAATGTGCTGCCATCGTGGAACGTCACGCCCTCGCGCAGGGTGAACCGCCAGCCTTCGCCGTCTCCAATCGGTTCCCAACTGGTGGCCAAAGCAGGCTCAACGCTCATGTCCTTGCCGCGGCGGACCAGCCCTTCGTAGACATTGTTGAGGAAGCCAAGAACAGCAGCCGAATTGACGGCATGCGGGTCCATGGTCTGTGGATCGGTGGTCGAGGCCCATTTGAACTCGGCTGCCTGAGCAGCGCTTGCGGCCAAAAAGGCCAAACCGATGGCTGTTGCCTTGAAGGTCATGGCGATACCTCTCTGTTTTGGGTGAACAGTCGTGAAACACCAAATGACAGGGCGCTGGTCTGCGCCCTGCCCTGTCTTGGATCCTGAACCTTAGTTCATGGTGAAGTATTTGATCTTCGGCGAATCTTCCGGCTCAACAATTGTGCCGACATTCGACTTCATACCCCAGTTCAGCACCTGATGGTGAATCGGGATATACAGTTGATCGTCCTGCACAACCTGCCAGATCTCAGCGATCTGCGCGTCGCGCTTCGGAAGGTCCGTTTCAGAGGCCAGCCCTTGGATCTTGGCGTCCAGATCCGGGTTGTTGTAGCGGGTCGCATTCCACGAGCCGTATTTCTCACCCTTGGTGTGAACCAGGAAGTTGAAGATATATTCGGAGTCGTAGGTCGGAACGCCCCAGCCCAGCATGTAGAAGTCGGTCTCGAGGTTCGAGAGCAGCGGGAAATGCTGCGCCTTGGGTTTGGCATCCAGGTTCACCGTGACACCAATCTGCGCCAGCATGCCAACGGCAGCCTGACAGATCGCTTCGTCGTTGACATAGCGGTCATTGGGGCAGTTCAACGTGATCGAGAACCCATCCGGATATCCAGCCTCGGCCATCAGGGCCTTGGCGCCTTCGATATCGGTCGTGGAGGAGCTGTCCATGCCCTCATCCCAACCGTTCACGAAAGGCGGTGCGATCATGCCAGCAGGGGCCGACTGGCCACGCATAACGACCTGCTTGATGGCATCCCGGTTGATTGCCTTGGACATCGCCTGACGCACGCGTACGTCTGCCAACGGGTTCTTCCCGTCCACATTGTCCGAGCCCAGATCGGCATCACCCATGTTCATGCCGAAAAAGATCACCCGGTTCTGAGGCGCGGTCCGCACGTCCAGACCATCGGTATCCGCAACGCGGGCCAGATCCTGCACCGGAACGTCCTGAATGAAGTCGACCTCACCAGATAGCAAAGCAGCAACCCGGGTCGCGGCGTTCTGGATCGGGGTATAGATGATCTCGGTCACTTCCAGGGGGAACTCATCCTTGCCCCAGTAGTTCTCGTTCGCGGTCAGAACGGTTTTCACGTCGGGTTCACGGCTGACCAGCTTGTACGGGCCGGTACCGTTTGCGTTCTTGGCGGCGAATGTGTCCTCGCCCCCTTCATAGTCCTGCACCTTCACGGCGTTATTCGCCTCGGCCCAAGCCTTGTCCATCATGAACATGTTGGTCAGGTTGTTGGGCATGATCGGGTTCGGACCGTCGGTTTCGATCTCAACCGTGTATTTGTCCGGCGCGCGCACCTCCTTGACCGAGGCCAGCAGCTCTTTGTAGTCCGAATCCGGCGTCATCGCGCGGTTGAGCGAGAAGACAACGTCTTCGCTGTCGAACTCGGCGCCGTCATGGAAGGTCACGCCTTCACGCAGTTTGAACACCCAGACGTTCGGGTTTTCCTCCGACGGCGCCCATTCGGTCGCCAGCGACGGCACAAGCGCCCCGGAATGGTCGCGCATCACCAGCGTTTCCATGATCTGATGCGCCATGGCCGAGGTCGGACCCTCGTTCTGCGCATGCGGGTCCATCGTAAGCGAGTCGCCCGCGCGTGCCCAGCGCAGCGTTTCCGCAGAGGCAGTACCAGCCAAAAGGGCCATGGCACTGGCTGCGACCAGCAAGTGTTTCACTTTCATTGTAATCTCCCCAATTCTCTTTTAACCCGCACGGATGGAGGGTGATCGACGAAGCGCGATCAACGTGCCCTTGATAATCCAAATCATTCTGAAACTTGCAATGCCTAATTGGGGTGCTGGACCCGAGGGGAACCTGCCAGATTTTAGCCGTTTGGCCGGATTTCGCTGGTCCTTTGACGATCGAGTTGCATACCCTAACTCTTTCTTCGAGACTCGGTTCGCGGTAAAAAAACGTAGCCGCATCAGGCTGGACATCGTGTCGGGGACATTGATTTGAAACAGACAAACCGCAAACCGCCCAACCCGAGGCGAGAGCTTCAGAGCGTGCGCAACCAGAGCGTATCGTTTCTGGGTGTCGCGTTTCTATTCAGCATCTTCGTCAATCTGCTGATGCTGACCGGGCCGCTGTTCATGCTGCAGGTTTATGACCGGGTTCTCAGTTCGCGCTCAGTCGAAACACTGACGGCGCTGTTTCTGCTGGTTGGGCTGCTCTACGGCCTGATGGCCATGCTGGATTACGCGCGCGGCCGGATCGTGGCGCGGTTCGGGGCCAAGTTCCAATCCTCGCTGGACGAGAGGGTTTTTGACGGAACCATTCGGCGGGCACTGTATCCTCAGGTCCGTTCAGCCCCGGCGACGGCGTTGCGCGATCTGGAGGCCGTGCGGTCGCTTTGCGCCTCGCCCGTATTCCTCGCCGTTATGGATATCCCGTGGACGCCCGTTTTCCTGGCCGCGATCTTCCTGTTTCACCCGTTGCTCGGCTGGCTGGCGGTTGCTGGTGGTAGTTTGCTGATCGTCATCGCATTGCTCAACCAGATCTTGACCAAACAGAAGGTGGCCGAGGCACAGGTTGCCTCGGGCCGGGCCAATGCCTTTGCGGAACAAGCGCGGCAAGCCGCCGAGGTAGTGCGGTCGCAAGGCATGCAGGGCGACGTCGCACAGCGCTGGTTGTCACAGCGTAGCAACGCCTTGTCACAGAGCATATCGGCCAGCGACTGGACCGGTAGTTTCACGTCTTTGACCAAATCGCTGCGCCTGTTCCTGCAATCCGCGATGTTGGCGCTTGGCGCTTGGCTGGTGTTGCGCAACGAGATGACAGCGGGGGCCATGATCGCGGGTTCGATCTTGCTGGGCCGGGCTTTGGCACCTGTGGAAATGGCGGTGGGCCAATGGGGTCTGATCGAAAACGCGCGAACCGCGTGGTCTCGTCTTGGCACTTTCCTCGATGAAACCCCACCCGAGCAGACCAAGACCAAGCTGCCCGTGCCCGAGGCGCGTCTGGTCGCAAAAGGTCTGACGGTCATTCCGCCCGGCGTTCAAAAGCCGACCCTGCGCAATGCCTCGCTGCTATTGGAACCCGGCAAGGCGCTGGGTGTGATCGGCAAAAGTGGCTCGGGCAAGACAACTCTGGCTAAGGCGCTTTTGGGTCTGCTGACCCCCGCAGCGGGTGAGATTCGCTTGGGTGGCGCGACACTGGACCAATATGCCGCAGATGATCTGGGCCACTACATCGGTTACCTGCCGCAGCAGGTCACACTGTTCAACGGAACGGTAACTGAGAACATCGCCCGGATGTCGCAACAACCCGATGACGCCGCTGTTGTCGCCGCCGCCAAAAAGGCCAACGCACATGAGCTGATCATGTCTTTGGAGAAGGGCTATGACACTTTCCTGGAAGGCAATGACAGCCAGTTGTCCGGCGGTCAGAAACAACGGATCGCGCTTGCCCGGGCGCTCTATGGTGATCCTGTTCTGCTGATCCTGGACGAACCGAACTCGGCCCTGGATGCCGACGGTACTGAGGCGTTGAACCGCGCGGTGCGCAGCCTCAAGAAAAGCGGCAAGGCCGCGATCATCATGACGCACCGCCCGCAGGCGATTTCCGAATGTGATGACCTGATCGTGGTCGAGAAAGGCCAGATCGTCAAAGCAGGCAGCCGGGACGAAGTTCTGGGCTCGATGGTCCAGAATGCCGGTGCGATCAAACGACACCTCAATAAAGTGGGTGAGAAATGAGCAACCCTCCTGCGCGCCGCAGTTGGCGCATAACCTTCCCTGCAACTGTGGGCTTTGTTGCGCTGCTCATCCTTGTTGTGGGCATCGGCATCTGGAGCGTTCGGACCCAACTGGCCGGTGCGATCATCTCACAGGGTGTGATCGAGGTGCAAAGCAACCGTCAGGTGGTCGAGCATCCCGATGGCGGGGTCGTCGGCGAGATTTTTGTGCGCGACGGGGATCTGGTGGAAAGCGGCGAACTGCTGCTGCGTCTGGACGATACGTTTCTGGCTTCGGAAAAAACCGTGGTCGAGACGCAATTGTTCGAACTGCTCAGCCGTCAGGCCCGATTAGAAGCGGAACGCGATGGGGCCACCTCCGATGAGTTGGCGGCAAAGCTGCGAGAGGTACAAAAACGCGAAAACATCCCAGAAGACCTGATCGCAGGTCAGCAGCGCTTGTTTGACGCCCGCAACGAGACGTTGACGCAACAGACTGAGCAATTGACCCGTCAGAAAACACAGATCGAAAACGAAATCGACGGCACACAGGCACAGTTAACCGCCGCCCAAAAGCAAGTGGAGCTGATCAGCGAAGAGCTCAAGGATCAGGAAAGCCTGTTGCAGCGCGGCCTGACACAGGCCAGCCGCGTATCGGCCTTGCAACGGGAAGAGGCCAATTTGACCGGCGCCATCGGGCGGCTCGAGGCGACCATCGCCCGGCTTAAAGGACAGATCGCATCGACCGAGATCCAGATATTGGAGCTGAACGCAACCCGCCGTGAAGAAGCGATCACAACGCTGCGTGACGCGCAAACGCGCATTGCCGAGCTTGCTGAACGACGCCTATCGCTGGCCGAGCGCCTCTCGCGTCTGGATATCCGCGCGCCCGTTTCAGGAACCGTTTATGACAGTCAGGTTTTCGCCCTGCAGTCGGTCATCCAACCGGCTGAACAGATGATGTACGTGGTGCCTCAGGATACGCCCCTTTTGGTAGCGGCCAAAGTGGATGCGATCCATGTGGACCAGCTGTTTCGCGGGCAAGAGGTCGCCCTGCGCTTTCCCAGCTTCAACCAGAGGGAAACCCCGGAACTGGATGGCCATGTTATCAATGTCTCAGCGGACACATTCACCGACGAGGGCACAGGCTTCACCTTCTATCGGGCTGAACTGGTCCCTGATGACGGTCAGCTGGATCGCCTGAATGGGCAAACTCTTCTGCCGGGCATGCCGGTGGAGGCAATGATCAAAACGGATGAGCGTACCCCGCTGTCCTACCTGACCAAGCCGCTGACCGACTACTTCACGCGGGCGTTCCGGGAATAACACATCACGCCTGGGGCAACCTGTCCCAGTATCGCGACTTGCAATCCCTGACTATTTAGTATACCGCCGCATACAAAGAGCATGCCCGGGCTTCAAATCCATGTCTGAGACCGGGAACTCAAGCACCTTCTAACGCCAATACGTCGGGATAGCCATGAGCCTGTATACTGATTACCTTGCCGAGATCGAAACACGCAAAGAGCAGGGCCTGAGCCCCAAGCCCATCGATGACGGCGCCCTGACTAAAGAGATCATCGACCAGATCCGCGACCCTAAGAACGAACACCGCGCGGACTCGCTGCATTTCTTCATCTACAACACCCTGCCCGGCACAACCAGCGCCGCAGGAGAGAAGGCCGCGTTTCTGAATGAGATCATTCTGGGTCAGGCCGATGTCGAAGAGATCTCGCAGGATTTCGCGTTCGAGCTGCTGTCGCACATGAAAGGCGGCCCCTCGGTCAAGGTTCTGCTGGATCTGGCTTTGAGTGACGATGTAGCGATTGCGGGCAAAGCGGCTGAGGTGCTGAAGACTCAAGTCTTCCTGTATGACGCGGATACCGACCGGCTGAAAGCTGCGCTCGATGCTGGCAATGCCGTCGCGAAAGACATCCTTGAAAGCTACGCCAAGGCCGAGTTCTTCACCAAACTGCCCGACATCGACCAAGAGATCGAAGTCGTCACCTATGTCGCAGCCGAGGGTGACATTTCAACCGACCTGCTGTCGCCCGGCAATCAGGCGCACTCGCGCGCAGACCGTGAATTGCACGGTAAATGCCTGATCTCCGAGACCGCGCAACAAGAGATCGAAGCACTGAAGCTGAAGCACCCCGGCAAGCGCGTCATGCTGATCGCTGAAAAAGGCACCATGGGTGTGGGCTCGTCCCGTATGTCAGGTGTGAACAACGTGGCTCTTTGGACCGGCAAACAAGCCAGCCCCTATGTGCCCTTCGTCAACTACGCCCCCATCGTGGCTGGCACCAACGGCATTTCGCCGATCTTCCTGACCACCGTCGGCGTGACCGGCGGCATCGGGCTGGACCTGAAGAACTGGGTCAAAAAGGTCGATGAGGATGGCAACGCAATCCTCAACAATGACGGCAACCCGATCCTGGAAGAGAAGTACTCGGTTGCGACTGGCACGGTTCTGAAGATCAACACCAAAGACCACAAACTGCTGAGCGAAGATGGTGAAGAGCTGGTCGAAGTGACCTCGTCCTTCACGCCGCAAAAGGTCGAGTTCATGAAGGCAGGCGGTTCCTACGCCATCGTCTTTGGTAAGAAACTGCAGACATTCGCGGCCGAGGCATTGGGCGTCGAAGCGCCGCTGGTCTTTGCTCCGTCGAAGGAAATCAGCCACGAGGGTCAGGGCCTGACAGCGGTTGAAAAGATCTTCAACAAGAACGCCGTTGGGACCACGCCCGGCAAGACCCTGCATGCCGGATCGGACGTGCGCGTCAAGGTCAACATCGTCGGCTCACAAGACACAACCGGCCTGATGACCATGCAAGAGCTTGAGTCGATGGCGGCTACAGTTGTCTCACCCATCGTCGATGGGGCGTATCAGTCTGGCTGTCACACGGCCTCTGTGTGGGATGCTAAGGCGCAAGCCAACACCCCCCGCCTGATGAAGTTCATGAATGACTTCGGCCTCGTCACCGGGCGTGACCCGAAGGGCGTTTACCATTCGATGACAGATGTGATCCACAAGGTGCTGAACGACATCACCGTGGATGACTGGTCGGTCATCATCGGCGGCGACAGCCACACTCGTATGTCCAAAGGCGTGGCCTTCGGGGCCGACTCGGGCACTGTTGCTTTGGCGCTGGCCACAGGTGAGGCCTCGATGCCGATCCCTGAATCGGTCAAGGTGACCTTTAAGGGCAAGATGGCCGAGCATATGGATTTCCGCGATGTCGTACATGCCACCCAGGCACAGATGCTGGAACAGCACGGCGACAACGTGTTCCAAGGCCGCGTGATCGAAGTTCACATCGGCACGCTGCTGGCCGACCAGGCCTTTACATTCACTGACTGGACGGCTGAGATGAAGGCCAAGGCTTCGGTCTGTATTTCGAATGACGAGACCTTGATCGGTTCACTGGAACTGGCCAAGTCGCGCATCCAGATCATGATCGACAAAGGCATGGAGCATGAGAACGGCATGCTGCAAAAGCTGATCAACATCGCCGACGCACGCATTGCCGAGATCAAGTCGGGTGAGAAGCCAGCGCTGCGCCCCGATGACAACGCGAAATACTTCGCCGAGGTTGTCGTCGATCTGGACCAGATCGTTGAACCGATGATCGCCGACCCGGATGTCAACAACGCCGACGTCTCGAAGCGCTATACCCACGACACGATCCGCCCGATCTCGTACTACAATGCTGAAAAGCATGTGGATCTGGGCTTTGTCGGGTCCTGCATGGTGCATAAGGGCGACATCAAGATCGTGGCCCAGATGCTGAAGAACCTTGAAAAGGAAACCGGCAAGGTTAAGTTCCAGGCCCCGCTGGTGGTTGCAGCCCCGACCTACAACATCATCGACGAGTTGAAGGAAGAGGGCGACTGGGAAGTGCTTGAGAAATACTCGGGCTTCGAGTTCGACGACTTGTTCCCGAAGGAAAAGGCGCGGACCGAGTACGAGAACATCCTGTATCTCGAACGCCCCGGCTGTAACCTGTGCATGGGCAACCAGGAAAAAGCCGCCAAAGGCGACACGGTTCTGGCGACCTCGACCCGCCTGTTCCAGGGCCGCGTGGTGGCAGATGCACCGGACAAGAAGGGTGAATCGCTCCTGGCCTCGACCCCGGTTGTTGTCCTGTCGGCCATTCTGGGCCGGACGCCCACGATCGAGGAATACAAAGCCTCGGTGGAAGGGATCGACCTGACCAAGTTCGCCCCACCGGTTGTGAAAAACCCGGCCACTCAATCGGCGCATTTCTAACGCCGCATTTGACAAGTTTTTCATGCGCGCGGCCGTTCATCGGTCGCGCGAAGTGGTTTTTTTGGGGGGCGAAGCTAGCGCAGTTCGGCCTCGGTATTGCCACCATCGACCGTGATAACGTGACCGGTAGTGCGCTCCATCAAAGCAAGATTGACAAAACCCTCGGCGACATGATGCGCCTCGACCTCGCGGCCCAGAAGGTTACCGCCCATATAGACCTCTTCGCTGACACCCCGCGCGGCGGCGCGTTCCTTGATGAACGCATCCGTCAGCAGACCCGAACGTATCTTGTCGGCATTGACCCCGTTGACCCGAATACCAGACCCCGCCAGTTCCAGCGCCAGTTGCCGCATCAGGAACATCGTGGCGGCTTTGGGGGTTCCATAGGCGCCTAGATTGCGACCGGGATTGACCGCCTGTTTGGAGATATTGAACAGGATCTGCCCACCACGCCCCTGATCCTGCATCAACTTGGAAGCGGCGGTGGCAAAAGCCTTGTGCGCGAAAAAGTTCAACTCGAAAGCCGCTCGGAAGACATCATCCTCCAACTCGACCAGAGCGCCCCCTGTGGCCGTACCCGCATTCGACACGAGAATATCCAGCCCACCAAAGGCCGCGACCGCATCGGTCATCGCGGTATCGGCAGCGTTAGCTTGCGTGATGTCGAGCGCGCAGGCCGCATGCCAGCGACCCAAATGGGATAGTGCGGCATCCAGAGCCGCTTGATCCCGATCCACCAGAACGACATTCGCGCCCTTGGCGGCAAAGGCCTTGGCGGTTGCCAGACCAATCGCGCCTGCCCCTCCGGTCACCATGACGACCCGGCCCTGAAACGGCGGAGGGGTGCCTTTGCCCAACTTTGCTTGCTCCAACGACCAATATTCGCAATCGAACATGTCCTTTTCACCGATGGGATAGAACCCGCCCGCATCTTCTGCGACAGCGCGCGCGCGGATGTTCTGTTCAGCAAGATCAGCCGAGGCTGAAGCCGCCTTAGCGTTCACCCCAATCCCCAGCACACCGATCCCTTCGATCCACGCATGTTTCGGGTCAGGGGTCAGCATGGTCTTGGGTTCCGCGGCCTGAGGGGCCTGACGATCGAAATAGGCGCGGTAATCCACAGCGAAGGCTTCGACCTTGGCCTTGATTTTATCCCGGTCGGTCAGGTCCGACTGTTTCAGCACCAGCGGCCAGCCCTTGGTGCGCAGAACGTGATCCGGTGAGGCCATACCGCGAGTCGCCAGCGCGTCCACATCGCTGCGCGCCATAAACGCATGTGTCGCGGGGCCGTTTCTGAGATCAAATACGGGCATCGCACCGTCCCGATCCGCAGTGACCTCAGCGATCACACCGCGCAAGACGGGCAACATTTCCAGCCCGTTGGCAGGCAGACGTTCGCCAATTGGCGTAAGTTCGGTCAGGCCGAGATAAGCCGCGACCTCATTGGTATGCTGAACGATCTTGTCATAGCTTTCCTGCGCGGTGGCGCCAAAGGCGAAATGACCATGTTTAAGGAGCAGCAGCCCCTCAACATCAGGGTTGGCGTCGTACACATCCGCCGCCGCCTTCGCGAGGCTGAAACCGGGCATGATGTAAGGCACGATCCCCAAGCGGTCGCCGAAAATCTCACGACAGACCTCTTCGGCATTGGGCAGGTCGGCCAGAATCAGAAACGGCGTGGCGTGGGTGTGATCGACGTATTTATGTGGCAGGAAGGCATGCAGCAGCGTTTCGACTGACGGGTTGGGCGAGGCCGAATTCAGCAGGCTTGAGCGCTGATAGTTCACCATGTCCTCATCCGACAGCTTATCGAGCGCGCGCAGCTTCAACAGCGGCTCTTGCCAGACACCGGGCAGTCCGGGCGCTTCGATCGTGTCCAGATCCCAGCCCGAGCCTTTGACGTGCAGAACAGGCCGCATCTCACCGAACAGATCGGGGCGCTCTAGCTTGACGGAGGTATTGCCCCCGCCATGCATCAGCAGATCCGGATTCTGTCCAATCAGGCGCGAAGTGTAGACCCGCTCTGCCAACTCCTGATCAGCCGGATCGGCGCCAGCGGCCGCACGCCAGTCTGCGGCGGCCTGCGCCTTGTACATGTTTTCGATCATGTCTTTTGTATCCTTGTCGTCTTGCACTCAGGCGGCTTGGCCAACCTTTTCAGGGAACATGGCCGCCAGACCTTCGGCGCTGGCGTCGCAGACGCCCCTCTCGGTGATCAAACCGGTGACCAGACGATTCGGCGTGACGTCAAAGGCCGGGTTACCTACATCCGAGCCATCGGGGACGACACAGACCTCTCCAATACCGTCCTTTGTCATGCCAAATACGTGCGAGATTTCGCGGTCCGGTCGGTCCTCGATCGGGATTTCGGCAACCCCGTCCCGCAGCGTCCAATCGATGGTGGGTGAGGGCAAGGCCACATAGAACGGCACGTTGTTGTCATGCGCGGCCAGGGCTTTCAGATAGGTGCCGATCTTGTTGCAGACATCGCCGGTCGAGGTTGTTCGATCCGTCCCGGTGATCACCAAATCTACCAGACCATGCTGCATCAAATGACCACCGGCATTGTCGACGATGTATTGATGGTTGATGCCATGTTCGCCCAGCTCCCACGCAGTCAAGGCCCCCTGGTTCCGGGGTCGTGTTTCATCGACCCAGACATGGATCGGCAAACCAGCGTTATGCGCCTGATACATTGGGCTGGTCGCAGTGCCCCAATCCACGGTGGCCAGCCACCCGGCATTGCAATGGGTCAACAATCGCACCGGCTCACCCGAGGGTTTGCGGGCGGCGATGTCGCGGATCAAAGCAAGCCCATGTTCTCCGATCCGGCGATTGATCTCGATATCCTCTTCGCAGATTTCATCCGCCAGCGCCCAGGCCACGGCGGCGCGTTGATCAGTTGGCAGAGGCAGCAGGGCCTCCCGGCAAAGCTGCAACGCCCAGTTCAGGTTCACCGCCGTTGGCCGGGTCGCGTTTAGCACCGAGGCTGAATGTTCAAAACTCTGATCAGACGGGTCGCGGGACATCGCATCCGCCATACCATAGGCAGCGGTCGCACCGATCAGAGGCGCGCCACGCACCCACATCTCGCGGATTGCGGCCTCAAACTCGGCCAGAGAAGACAACGTGGCGATCCGGAAATCATGCGGCAGCCAGCGCTGGTCGATGATCCTGACCTCGCCACTTTCAGCGTCGCGCCAGATCGAGTGGTAGTGAACACCGCCAATTTTCATCTTCTGCCCTCCGGTCGGGTATCATGGGGTCTGCCACACGTTCCAGTATTTTCACGCAGGCCTCAAGCGCCGATGGGTTGTTTCCGCACGGCTTTCAGCAGCGGATTACAGATCGGCCAGCCCCATAGCGGCATAGGCGGGTGGCATCAGGGCGCGCCGCCACCTGCCCAAAGGAAAGCGTCGGGCTGTCTCGGACATGACATTTGGCAATCCGCTGGTCTGACCCAGCGCCAACCGCGCTAGGGCACGGCCGCTATAGGTCCCCATGGCGACTCCGTTGCCATGATAGGCGAAGCCCGCAAACATCCCTGCCTGTCCCGGAACCGGCCCGACAAAAGGCACCAGATCGCGCGACATGCATACCATGCCCGACCAGATATGAGTGACGTCCACCTCGGACCACGCCGGGAACATTCGCTTGAAGTCGCGCTGCACCTGCGTGCGGATCGCTGCCTCGGATTTGGGTGAGGACAGCAGCCCGCCCCGCATGCCAAACAGGAACCGACCGTCCGGCATCAGGCGGAAATAGTGCAAGAGATTGCGCGTATCGTAGGACATCTGATCCGAGGTCCAACCCTGCGCCTCCTTCTCGCCCGGCGTCAGAGGACGAGTGACCAGCACCGTGGATTGGGCAGGCATGTAACGAGCCGACATCCAGGATGGGATATCTTCGCTGGAGTACCCATTGGTGCAGACCAAGACCTTGTCGGCTCGGATTTGGCCTTTTGGTGTTTGAACAGCAAAGCCTGACGCGGTCTTCTCAATGCTCAGAACGGGGCTGTTCTGAAAAAACACTGCGCCTTGCGCCTGCGCGGCTTGGGTTAAACCAAAAAGGTATTTCCGAGGATTCAGGCCGAACCCAACAGGAGTTGTGTACCCGCCGTGAAACGGCCCGTTCAGGCCCAGACCGGGTAGATCAGCGGCTTCATGCAAAATACCGTTCTCTTCGGCATTGCGCCTCAGCGCCTCCATCGCGCGGCGGGAATGGGCCAGTTGCGTCTCACCTTTTGAATGCCGATCCACGTCGATCCCGTAGCGGTCCAGAAGGCTTTCGACGAGTTGCACCGAGTCGCTTTCAGCCTCGGAATAGGCTTGCGCCGAAGCCTCACCATAGCGACGACACGTTGCCTTGTAGCTGAGTTTCGATCCCCCCAGACAGCAAAACCCACCATTGCGACCTGATGCCCCCCAACCGGGTGTTTCGGCTTCACACACTGCGACGGGCACGGCGGCATCCGCCAGATGCAGTGCGGCTGAAGCTCCGGTGAAACCGCCGCCGATGATGGCAACATCAACTTGCAAATCACCCTGCTGTTCAGGCCAGTCGGGGGCGGCGATAGTTTCGTCCCACCAGCACCCATGCCTTGGCCCATCACCATAGGTGTAGTCTGGAAATATCCGTTTCATTCGGCGCGCACGGCGGCCATCTCATCCTGCTTTTGCCGCATCATGGCGCGTTTGGTCACCAATGAGGCGGTGATGACGCCGATAGTCACAACCGCGATCATCAGGGTCGACAGCGCGTTGATCTCAGGGCTGACACCAAGCCGCACGGCCGAGAAGATTTTGATCGGCAAGGTCGTGGCCGACGGACCCGAAGTAAAGGACGCGATCACCAGATCATCCAGAGACAGAGTAAACGCCAGCAGCCAGCCTGAGATCACCGCCGGCGCGATGATCGGCAGGGTCACTAGACGAAACGCTTGCGCGGGTGAGCAGCCAAGGTCCAAGGCGGCCTCTTCCAGCGACTGGTCAAAAGTCACAAGGCGCGAGGAGACAACTACCGACACAAAGCACATCGAAAAGGTCGTATGGGCCAAAACGATGGTCAGGATCCCTCGGTCCAACCCGATCCCGATGAAGAGCAGCAACAGGGACAGACCTGTGATCACCTCGGGCATGACCAGCGGCGCATAGATCATTCCCGAGAACAGGGTGCGGCCAAAGAAGCGCCCTCCGCGTACCAGGACGTAGGCCGCGGCGGTGCCCAGAATGGTTGCCAATGTCGATGAGAACACCGCCACCCGGATCGTCACCCATGCCGCGTCCAGAAACGCTTCGTTCTGAGCCAGCTCTCCGTACCATTTGGTTGAGAATCCGGCCCAGACAGTCACCAGTTTGCTTTCGTTGAAGCTGAAGATGATCAGGATAATCATCGGGATGTACAGGAACGCGAACCCCAGTGTCAGGGAAACCGTATTGAACCAGCTTAACCTGTTCATTTCTCAGCCTCCGCCTGTTTCTGCTGATTGCGCTGGAACAGCACAATCGGCACCACGAGGATCAGCAGCAGAACCACCGCCACCGCGCTTGCGACCGGCCAGTCACGGTTTGAGAAGAACTCCTCCCACAGGACCTTGCCGATCATCAGGGTGCCCGAGCCGCCCAGAAGTGAGGGGATCACGAACTCACCGATCACCGGGATCATGACAAGGAAACAGCCCGCAATGATGCCGGGGCGCGACAAGGGGATCGTTACCAGCCAGAAAGCCTGGAGGCGCGAACACCCCAGATCCTCGGCGGCTTCGATCAGTGACTCATCCATGCGCTCCAACGACGAATAGATCGGCAGGATCATGAACGGCAGATAGGTGTAGACGATCCCGATATAGACAGCCGTATTGGTGTTCAGAATCGTCAGCGGGGTCGAGATGATACCCGTCCACAGCAAGAGCTGGTTAAGATACCCTTCGTTCGACAGGATCCCCATCCACGCGTAAACGCGGATCAGGAATGAGGTCCAGAACGGAAGGATCACCAGCATCATCAGTGTCGGTCGCCATTCGGCCGGCGCGCGCGCCATGCCATAGGCAATCGGGTATCCCACCAGCAGCGTCAGAAAGGTTGAGATCACAGCGATCTTCAGGCTGGAGAGGTAGGCCTTCCAATACAGGTCATCCTCGGTCAGCCAGACGAAATTCTCAAAATCCAGCTGGCTGAAGAAATCCTTGATCCCGGCCCAACCCTGCGACAGGTCCAACGTCGGCGTGTAGGGCGGGATCGCCAGTTCCGTGTCCGAGAGTGATATTTTTAGGACAATGAAAAACGGCACCAAAAACAGCGCCAACAGCCAGACATAAGGAACTGCGATCAGCAGCGCGCGGCGCATCAGCTTGCCAACAGGACCGCAGCCGTCGCTGTCCAGGACAGCCAGACCGGGTCTTCCCATGTGAATGACCGACGCGAGATGCGGCGAGTATTGGCCGTTTGCGCCTTGATGATCGTGCCGTTCGGCAGCTCGACATGATAGGTCGAGAGGTTGCCCAGATAAGCGATATCCAACACCTTGCCCTGCACGGCATTGATTGCCTCGGCAGGGCGGTCGGTTGAGATCGTCACCTTCTCGGGCCGGATCGCCAGATGGCAGGCCTGACCCTCCGAGAAGCCGTTCGCCGAGGTTGCCGTCAGCGGAGCCTGCCCTTCGGCCCAGTCGATCCGATAGGTTTGCTCACCATTCGCGGTGGCGTGGCCTTCGATGATATTCACGTCACCGATGAAATCCGCGACATAGACCGAGTTCGGGTTTTCATAGATGCGATCGGGCGTGGCGACCTGCATCAAACGACCTTGATCCATTACCGCCACGCGGCTGGCGACGGTCATGGCTTCCTCCTGATCGTGGGTAACGATCACAAAGGTTGTGCCGGTCTTCTCCTGAATATCCATCAGTTCGAACTGCGTATCCTGTCGCAGTTTCTTGTCCAACGCGCCCAGAGGCTCGTCCAACAGCAACAGCTTGGGCGCCTTCGCCAGCGACCGCGCCAGCGCGACCCGTTGCCGTTGACCGCCCGAGATCTGATGCGGCTTGCGACGAGCGAATTGCTCGAGCCGGGTCAGGCGCAGCATCTCTTCCACCCGGTCTTCAAGGTCATGCTTGGGCATGTTGTCCCGGCGCAAACCAAAGGCGATGTTTTCCCAGATGCTGAGATGCGGAAACAGCGCGTAGGACTGGAACATCATGTTCACTGCGCGTTTGTTTGGCGGTATCGGGTCAATGTCCTGACCGCCCAGAATGATGTGCCCCTCGGTCGGCGTTTCGAACCCCGCCAGCATGCGCATCATCGTGGTCTTGCCGCAACCCGACGGACCGAGCAGGGCAAAGAATTCTTTCTCGAAAATGTCCAGAGACAGATTGTCTATGGCCGTGAAATCTCCAAACCGTTTGGTAACATTCTGGAATTGGATCAAGGGTTTCGCCTGCGGGTCATCCCACGGCGCAAAGACGTCAGAGTTCAAAACGGCCCCCGTTCGACAATCTGGAAGTGGGCGCAAGGCGATCCCCGCCGCCTTGCGCGAAATCGGATCAGGTGCCCGATTTGATCTTGGTCCACATACGGGTCACAACCCGCTGCGTTTTTGCCGGGTAAGGCGTCGTGATGTAGAGATTCTGCATCGTCGCATCATCCGGATAGATCGCCGGATCACCGATAACGTCTTCCTCAAGGAACTCTTGCGAGGCCTTGTTGCCGTTTGCGTAGTACACATAGTTTGACGCCGCCGCCATGTTGTTGGCGTCAAGGATGAAATTCAGGAACTTATGCGCGCCTTCCGGGTTCGGAGCGTCCGCCGGGATAGCCATTTGGTCGAACCACATCAGCGAGCCTTCGGCGAAGGGATGGTATTCGATCTCAACGCCGTTTTCGGCCTCGGCCGCACGATCACGGGCCTGCAGAATGTCACCCGACCAGCCAACTGCCACGCAGATATCGCCATTGGCCAGTGCGTTGATATATTCCGAGCTGTGGAACTTCTGGATATAGGGGCGCACGCCGGTCAGTACTTCCTCGACCTTCTTGATGACGTCCGGGTCATGGCTATCCGGGTCCTCACCCAGATATTGCAATGTCATCGGGATCATTTCGGCGGGAGCATCCAAGAAATGCACTCCGCACTCGGCCAGTTTCTCCATGTTTTCGGGCTTCAGCACCAAATCCATGCTGTTCAGCGCCACGTCATCCCCCAGCGATTCTTTCACCTTGCCGACATTCACACCAATGCCAGTGGTGCCCCACATGTAGTTGATCGAATAAGCATTGTTCGGGTCGTATCCGGCAGTACGCTCCTGGATGACATCCCAAAGGTTGCCAGCATTGGACAGCTGAGCTGTATCCAGTTCCCGGAACGCTCCGGCCTGAATCTGGCGTTGAAGGAATGTACCCGAAGGCACCACGACATCATAGCCAGAGCCACCGGCCAGCATCTTGGTCTCTAGCAACTCGTTGCTGTCGAACACGTCGTAGATCAGGGTCAGCCCTGTCTCTTCCTCGAACTTCGTTAGAAGCTCCTCGTCGATATAGTCCGACCAGTTGTAGACTCGCACCTCTTCGGCGAAGGCCGCCGAAGTCCCCAATGCGAGAACCGCTGTCAGTGTCAGCGTCTTGAACATCATTTTTGTTCTCCCTGCGATTATGGTGGGTATTGTCCCGTTTTTTTGGATTTGATCAAGTTTTGCGTTTTTCGACTTTTTGAACTATGGTTCCAAAAGGTCAACAGCCCGGCAAGTCGGCACCCATCGAGACAAGGCAAACCAATTGGATTTGATCAAAAATAAGGCACCTAAGCCCAATATTGACGCCGGGAAACGGCCCGCGCACGAACAGGTCTACCACACCCTGAAATCCATGATCATGTTCGGCGAGCTGGTCCCAGGTCAGCCCGTCACTATTCAGGGCCTTACCGATTCGCTCGGCGTCGGCATGACCCCCGTGCGTGAGGCGATTCGACGTCTGATCTCGGACGGCGCATTAGTGTTTCAGGGCAATCGCAGGGTCAGTGTGCCGTTGTTGTCCAGCGGTGATGTTGAGCAGGTGATCTTCGCCAGAATTGCCATAGAATCAGAGCTTTCAAGGCGATCCACCGCCAAAATGTCCGCCAGCGACGTTGATCAACTGGAATCTATCGACCAGCAATTGGACCAGATGATCGCGGATGGTGACGTTCACGGCTACCTGCATCTCAACCACAGATTCCACGAAACGCTATATGCACATGCCGATGCGCCCGTTCTGAGCGATCTGGCCGAGCGTCTGTGGCTTCGATTCGGGCCATCCTTACGTGTGGTCTGCGGCCGCTTCGGCACTCAAAGCCTGCCTGATCGCCATAAGGATATCATCGCAGGGCTGCGCGCCGGGGATGCGGAAAAAGTGGCGAAGGCGACCGCTCAGGATATCGAGCAAGGCATGGAACTGATGATCGAGTCTGCCTCGGACATCTAGAAAACACCGATTCGATTGACAGGAAATAATTTGATCATATTGTGACTCGCAACCACCGTTGCAGGAGTCTTTCGGATGTCCACGATCACAAACCACATGCCCACCGCTGAATTGCAGGCGCTGGATGCCGCCCACCACATGCACCCGTTCTCTGCCAACGGAGCGCTGGGGAAAGAGGGCGCGCGCGTTATCACCCGCGCCAATGGCGTCTATCTGACAGACAGCGAAGGCGAACAGATCCTGGACGCAATGGCCGGCCTGTGGTGCGTGAATATCGGCTACGGGCGCGATGAGCTGGCCGACGCCGCCGCCCGCCAAATGCGCGAGCTTCCGTACTACAACACCTTCTTCAAAACGACCCACGTGCCTGCAATTGCACTGGCCAACAAACTGGCCGAGCTTGCCCCAGGCGATCTGAACCACGTGTTCTTCGCCGCTGGCGGGTCCGAGGCGAACGACACCAACATCCGTCTGGTGCGCACTTATTGGGCCGAAAAAGGCCAGCCCGACAAGAACATCATCATCAGCCGGCACAATGCATATCATGGCTCGTCGGTGGGCTCTGCCTCGCTGGGCGGAATGGCCGGAATGCACGCACAGGGCGGTATTCCGATCCCGAACATCCACCATATCAATCAACCCAACTGGTGGGCCGAAGGCGGTGACATATCGCCCGAAGAGTTCGGCCTCGCCCGTGCACGCGAGTTGGAGGACGCCATCCAGGAACTCGGCGAAGATCGCGTCGCGGCCTTCATCGCCGAGCCCGTACAAGGCGCAGGCGGCGTGATCGTTGCGCCCGATACCTACTGGCCCGAAATCCAGCGCATTTGCGACAAATACGACATCCTGCTGATCGCCGATGAAGTGATCTGTGGCTTTGGCCGTACCGGCAACTGGTTCGGATCGCAAACAGTTGGTATCAAGCCGCATATCATGACCATCGCCAAGGGCCTCAGCTCGGGCTACGCGCCTATCGGAGGCTCCATCGTCAATGACGAGATCGCCGAGGTGATCGGCGGCACGGAATTCAACCACGGCTACACCTATTCCGGCCACCCGGTCGCGGCTGCTGTTGCTCTGGAAAACCTGCGCATCCTCGAAGAGGAAAAGATCGTCGAGCATGTCCGCGACGTAGCCGCCCCCTACCTGAAACAGAAATGGGAGGCGCTGGCCGATCACCCGCTGGTGGGCGAGGCCAAGATCGTCGGCATGATGGCGTCGATCGCGCTTACCCCCGACAAAGCCAGCCGCGCCAAATTCGCCTCGGCCCCCGGCACGGTGGGCTATATCTGCCGCGACCGCTGCTTTGCCAACAACCTGATCATGCGGCATGTGGGCGACCGGATGATCATCTCTCCGCCTCTGATCCTGACCCCAGCGGATATCGACGAAATGTTCGTGCGCATCCACAAGTCCCTGGACGAAGCCCAAGCTGAGATCATAGCGCAGGGCCTGATGAAAGCGGCCTCCTGATCCGCTCTTCATCTGGCTGAAAATATCCCGGGGGAGACGCCGATAGGCGGCGGGGGCAGAGCCCCCCCCTCTACCTCAACCGCTCAAGCAAACGAATGGACGCGTAGCCATCTGGCAGTAGTCCTTGCGCCAGTTGATAGGCCCGCACTGCATTCACCGTATTCGGCCCGGTACGCCCGTCTATGCCCTGAGTATCGAACCCGGCCTGCGTCAACCGCGTTTGCAATTCCTTTTTCTCGGTAAAACTCAGCACCCGGTCGCCACGCGGCCAACTGGCCTGAAACGGAGCATCTCCACTCAGGCGGTCTGACAAATGGCCGATCCCGATTACATAGGCATCCGCACCGTTATACGCCTCAATCACGCTGAAATTGTCGAAGATCATCAGCGCTACACCCTGCCCGCCCGCAGGCAGCAAGATCGCAGCCCGACCATGATCGCGCACCGGTTTGCCATCCAGCCCGACCACACCACGCGCCGCCCAGTCAGACGGCATCAGAGTGTAATCCCGCTTGGCCGTCGCATAGTCGAACCCCTCGGGCAGTTGCACCTCAACACCCCAGGGTTGCCCTTTGGTCCACCCATGCCGGGCCAGATAGGCGGCGGCCGAGGCCAGCGCGTCTGTCGGATCCTCAGACCAGATATCACGCCGACCGTCGCCATCGAAATCAACCGCGTGATCCAGATACGAGGTCGGCATGAATTGCGTATGCCCCATGGCGCCAGCCCAGCTGCCCACCATGCGACCCGCACTTACATCCCCGGCCTGAATGATCCGCAAGGCGGCAATCAACTGGGTCTCGAAAAACGAAGCGCGACGGGCATCAAAGGCCAATGTCGCCAGTGAGCGGATCGTCTGATTGGTGCCACGATAGGAGCCAAAGGAAGTCTCAAGGCCCCAAATGGCGGTCACGACCTCTTTTTCAACGCCATATTGCGCCTCGATCTGGCGAAGGACTTTCCGATGCCGGTCCAAACCCGCGCGACCATTTAAGATGCGTGTGTCCGAGACAGCCGCGTCCAGATATTCCCAGATCGGCTTTGAAAATTCGGCCTGATTGCGATCCCGTTTGATAACCTTTTGATCATAACTCAGCCCGGCCAGTGCCTGATCCAAGGTCTGCTGAGTGATCCCCTGCTCCACCGCCCGCCGCTGAAACGCGCCGAGCCATGCCTGAAAGCGGGCATTGCCTTCTACCGACACCCGAACGGCCTCAGCCGGGGGTCGCGGCACCGGCCGGAGGGAGACCACCACATCCGCCGAGGCCAATTGTATCGTATTGTCCAAAAGTCGATTTTCTGACCCTTGAGAAGTTTCTGCTGAACCTGCCTGCATCATGGATGCCCACAATGCGGCGGTCATGACGCCGCCTATGCATTTACGCATTCCGTTTTTTCCTGATTACTGCTCTGGCGCAGAATAGCGCAAAATGGGCGGTTTTCAAAGCACGCAGACCGGTTCTGCCGATAGGGTCATCCGAGGATTTTCTGGCCGTTCTGCCAGACGGCCAGCAGATCCCCCTCAGGGCCGATATGCAAGACATGTGCCAGCGCGCCTTTGACCAGACGTCCGATCTGGCGATTGCCGATCAAGTTCGCGGGCACAAGGCTGGCCATCTGCAGGGCCTTAGCAAACGGCACATCGACCTGCGTGGTAAGATTCCGCGCCGCCTGCAACAATTCCAGATGCGCGCCGGCCAATGTTCCGTCGGCCAGCGTTAGCCGGTTGTCCTCCCGGTGGATTTCACGGCCGTTGAGCTCAAACACGCGGATATCCGACCCTGCCGTCGCCATGGCATCGCTGACCAGAAAAATCTCACCCGGCCCCTGCTTGGCGTTCAATGCATTGCGGATCATGGCAGGATGCACATGGATCATATCCGCGATCAATCCCGCCGAGAATTCCCCCTCGGCCAATGCCGCGCCAACGGTTCCCGGCGCGCGTCCTTGCATCTGGCTTTGCGCGTTGAACAAATGCGTCACACAGCGCGCACCGGCCTTGGCGGCAGCAACGCAAACCTCATAGCTGGCGTCCGTGTGCCCCAAGGCGACCAATACACCTGCCGCCGTCAGCGTTTCAATCTGGGCGCTTGTGACGCTTTCTGGTGCCAGCGTCACTTTAAGCACCGGCAATTGGGCGGCGGCCTCAAGCAGGACCGCGACGTCCGCATCTTCCATCAGTCGGATGAAGGCAGCGTCATGCGCGCCTTTGCGGGAGACGGCCAGATGCGGGCCTTCCAGATGTAGGCCAACGATCCCCGGAACGCCTTGCCGCACGGCCTCAATCGCGGCCGAGATGGCGTTTGCAGTGACCTCGGGCGAATCCGTGATCAAGGTCGGCAGGATCGAGGTCGCCCCGATCTGCGCATGAGCCCCAGCCATGATCTGCAGCGCGGCAACATCCGGCTGGTTGTTGAACATCACCCCACCGCCGCCATTGACCTGCAGATCAACGAAACCCGGCGCGAGAAGTCCACCCTCCAGCGTGATTGGCACATGCCCAGAGCCAAGTTCCGACATGGGAACGACGCCATCAACCCGCCCACCCCGATGCAACAGCGCGTGGTCTTTCACGATGCCGTCCGGCGTCAAAATATCCGCTCCGATGAGGGCGTGGGCTGCCTCAGTCATACCGTCTCCGTCACCTTCTTGAGGTGCCGGGGGGCATCCGGGTCAATGCCGCGCGAGGCGGCGAAAACCTCGACCATGGAATAGAACGAAACGATCAGGCTCAGCGCGTCGGTCAGCGGGTGTAGCGTGCGGACATGTTCGACCGGTGACGCAGATTTGACCTTGGTCGTAGTGGCAAAAACGCGGGCCCCTTTGGCGCTGATCGCATCGGCGACTTCGGACAGCGCGGATTCCGCAGCATCGGCAGTAGCAAAGCTGAAGACAGGAAACCCTTCTTCGACAATCGAGACCGGCCCATGCAGCACTTCGGCCGAAGAATAGCTTTCGGCATGCAACTGGCAGGTCTCTTTGAACTTCAACGCGGCCTCGTTGGACATGGCGAGCACCTGCCCGCGCCCCAAGGTGAACAGCGACGGGTTCGCCCCAATCGCAGCCCGTACCTCGGGCCAGTCGATACGCGCAGCCTCCGCCAGCCGTTCTGGCAAATCGCGAATGGCATCCAAAAGTGCCTCGTCCCGCGCCCATTCGGCTAAGACCCACAGGCCTGCCACAGCAGAGGACACAAATGTCTTGGTCGCAGCCACACTTAGTTCGGGGCCTGCCTGTATATCAATCGTATGGGCACAGGAAGCCGCCAACGGAGAAGCCGCGTCATTGGTCAGCCCGATGGTCAGCGCGCCATC
Organism: Ruegeria sp. AG1; assembly: GCF_056541705.1. Classification (NCBI taxonomy): domain Bacteria; kingdom Pseudomonadati; phylum Pseudomonadota; class Alphaproteobacteria; order Rhodobacterales; family Roseobacteraceae; genus Ruegeria; species Ruegeria sp. AG1. The sequence continues at coordinate 126,841 of NZ_JBQFYU010000006.1, forward strand.
ACGATCCGCGCTGCGCACCATCGCCAGGATATCCGGGCTTTGCCCGGACTGGGACACGGCCAGACACAGGCTGTTTTGCAACCGAAGCGGCGCGTTGTAGATCGACGCGACAGAAGGTCCAACCGAGGCCACCGGCAGGCCCAACAGGATTTCCGACGCGTATTTGAGATAGGTGCAGACATGATCCGACGACCCCCGCGCCACGCTTGTCAGAAAGGCAGGATCAAGGGTCCGGGCGACCTCAGCCGTGGACGCAATGTCCTGTTGACCCCGGCTGAGCAGCCGTTCGACCGCGTCAGGTATCTCATCGATTTCCCGGCGCATCCGGGTGATCTGCTGTTGCATGTGCTTTCCTAGCTGTTTGCAAGGCGCAGTTCGGCCACGAAATCGTAGGCATCACCGCGATAGACAGAGCGGGTGAACTCCACCACGCGTCGATTGGACAGGAACGAGGTCCTGACGATCCGCAGCCCGGCCACGCCCGGCTCGACCCCCAGAACAGCGGCGTCGTTGGCCTCAAGGTTGATCGCTGAAATCCGCTGCATGGCGCGCACCGGGCGGTTGCCGTCGCGTTCCAGCACCTCGTAGAGCGAGGATGTCACGCCTTCGGGATGCGGCAGGATATCGACCGGCAGGGCCGCGTGCTCAATCGCCATTGGCCTGTCATTGGCCATGCGCAGGCGCGACAGCCGCGCCACCTCTTCGCCCGAGGACAGGGCCAGTGCCATGACCTCCTCGGGTGAGGGCGTGTGGATGCCCCGGTCCAACCACTCGCTGGTCGAATCCAGCCCCCGACGGGTCATGTCTTCGGTAAATGAGGTCAGCAGAGACAGCGATTGTTCGACCCGAGGCGTTCCGTCCGCCACGAAACTGCCCGAGCCCTGACGCTGCACGATGATGCCACGCTCGACCAGATCCTGCAGCGCGCGCCGGACGGTGACACGGGAGAGGCCGGTCAGATGGGCCATCTCACGCTCGCCCGGCAGCGGGGCGCTTTCGGCCAGAACGCCGGCCTCGATGCTTTGCTCAAGCCGCTTGCGCAACCGTACATAAAGGGGGCCTGTGGCCTCCTGCAGCCAATCGGCGGGTTTCAGGAATGTCTCGATCGTGTCGCTCATCAGCCTGCCCCTACCTTTGCCCGCTCGGCCAGGTGACGCGCTAGGATCAGGGCCCCGTCAAGCGGTGAGCCCTTGGCCTCGGTCAGGCAGGCCTGCATGTGAGGGGGCAGATAGTCTGCATAGTGCGGTGCGACCCCGCCGATCAAGCAGATGGGCGATCCGTTGGTGTGACCAAGGGCGCGCAGACCCTGCGCCAGATAGTCGGCCCCGCTTTGCATCAGATCCCGCGCCACGGGATCGCCACCCGCCGCAGAAGCGATGATCTCAGGGGCGAGGCCTGCGAAATCAGAGGGGTTCGCCTGACCAACAAACGCAACGATCTTCATGGGATCGTCGTCATATTCCGCGCTGATTTTTAGGGTCAGCGCGCTGTGGGGTTGAATGCCGTCCATCGCCAATAGAACGCGTTGCAGCAGCTGAACGCCTAACCAATTGCCCGAGGCCTGATCGCCGATCAAAGCCCCATAGCCGCCAATAAACTGCGTTCGCCCATCGACCTGACGGGCCAGAAAGGACCCCGTTCCAACGCCGATCACAGAACCGTCCTGCGCGCCCAACGCGCCTACAACCGCCGATCTGCGATCATCTTCGACCTCGACAATCCGCGAGGGCAGGCTGCGCGCAACCTCCGACGCCGCACCGGCATCCGTCACCCCGGCCAGCCCCGCATAGGTCGGAATCTCGGCCAGATATGCTCGGGGCAATTGCGCCTTATCCGCCAAGGTCTGCAGCCCCTCATCGAGGGTACGGAGCGCTTTTTGACGATCCGAGAAGGCATTGGCACTGCCCAATGTCACCTCGACCCGACCGTCAGGTGTGGCCATCGCGAACCGGCAGTTTGTGCCACCGCCGTCGATTGCAATCAGGTATTGGAAGGACTCATCCATATAGATACCTTTAAGATACCTTTTGCCGAAAAAAAAGCCCTCAGCGCGTTCAGTTTGCCTAATTCGCGTTTTTATTGAGGTTTTGAGCGGATACATCCAACGAATGGTAGACAAAAGGTATTATATAGGTATTACTCGCATCTGGGAAGGAATCAAATGCTGCCACAAACCGAGATGCTGCGCGACGAAGTCGAAGGGCTGGACCTACGTCCGGATATCGACATCCTCGACTATCTGCTTGAAGCGCAGAAGGCAGCGCTGTGCGGACTTGATAGCTGCTTGAGCGCCCTCTCGGATGGGGCCTCCATTTTGGCCAACACGGTGCGCCAAGGCGGCAAGATTTACTACGCTGCAGCCGGTTCGTCGGGCCTGATGGGGCTGGCGGACGGGGCTGAATTATCCGGAACATTCGGCCTTTCGCCTGAGGCCATGGCAATCTGCATGGCAGGCGGGATACCACAGGGCGCTGCAATGCCCGGCCATACGGAAGATGATGAAGCCGCAGCGCAAACTGCCGCGACCAATGTGAGGTCGGATGACGCTGTGATCGCCCTTTCCGCCAGTGGCAGCACGCCCTATGCCGTCGAATTCGCCCGTCACGCACGCGCGCAGGGCGCCAAGGTGATCGGGATCGCCAACAATGCAGAAGCCCCGCTATTCGACTACGTAGATTGCGCCGTCCACCTGAACACGCCGCCTGAACCCATTGCAGGCTCAACACGCCTTGGGGCCGCGACAGCGCAGAAAGTGGCTCTGAATATGATGTCCACGCTGATGGGCATTCGCCTTGGGCATGTGCATGACGGGATGATGATCAACGTCATCGCCGACAACCATAAACTGCGCCAACGCGCCGAAGGGATCGTTGGAAAAATCGCCGGGGTCTCGGCAGATCAGGCCAGTGATGCACTGAGCCGCGCGTCCGGTAACGTGAAACAGGCAATCTTGCTGGCCGCAGGCGCCGACAGCCCAGACCGGGCCGAGGCGCTTTTGGCGCAATCTAATGGGCACCTGCGCCCAGCGCTGAAACAACTTTAAAACCAAACAAAATACCAAGGGAGAAAACCATGAAGAAGATATCACTAAGCGCCGTTTTGCTGGCGTCGTCGGCCCTTGCAGGCGCTGCCTATGCCGAAACGGTTCTGACCATCGAAAGCTGGCGCAATGACGATCTGGCGCTGTGGCAGGAAAAGATCATCCCTGCGTTTGAGGCGCAGAACCCGGACATCAAGATCCGGTTCACACCCTCGGCCCCTGCCGAATACAACGCCGCCCTGAACGCCAAACTGGATGCCGGGTCGGCCGGAGACCTGATCACCTGCCGTCCGTTTGACACTTCGCTTGGCCTTTATGAGGCCGGTCACCTGACGGATCTGTCCGATCTGGGCGGCATGGCCAATTTCTCGGACGTGGCGAAATCTGCGTGGCAGACTGATGACGGCGCGGCGACCTTCTGTGTTCCCATGGCCTCGGTGATCCATGGATTTATCTACAACAAGGACGCCTTCAACGAGCTGGGTATCGAAGTCCCGACAACCGAGGCTGAGTTCTTCGCTGCGCTCGACAAGATCAAAGAGGACGGCACCTATATCCCGATGGCCATGGGCACCAATGACCAGTGGGAAGCGGCCACCATGGGCTACAACAATATCGGCCCAAACTACTGGAAAGGTGAAGAGGGGCGTCTGGCGTTGATCGAAGGCTCGCAAAAGCTGACGGATGAAGCATGGGTCGCTCCCTATCGCCAATTGGCGAAATGGGGTGAGTACATGGGCGACGGGTTCGAAGCCCAGACCTATCCGGACAGCCAGAACCTGTTCACTCTGGGCCGGGCAGCCGTCTATCCGGCGGGCAGCTGGGAGATCAGCGGTTTCAACAACCTGGCCGATTTCGAAATGGGTGCGTTCAAGCCTCCGGTCCAGAATGCGGGCGATGAATGCTATATCTCGGATCACACCGATATCGCCATCGGCCTGAACGCAGCCTCGCCCAACGCTGAGGCCGCCCGCACCTTCCTGGATTGGGTCGGCTCGGAAGAGTTCGCAACCATCTACGCCAACGCCCTGCCCGGTTTCTTCTCACTGTCCAGCTTTGACGTCGCGATGGATGACCCGCTGGCGCAGGAGTTCGTAAGCTGGCGTGGCGAGTGTGGCTCGACCATCCGCTCGACCTACCAGATCCTGTCGCGCGGCACGCCGAACCTTGAGAACGAGACGTGGAACGCCTCGGCTCAGGTCATCAAGGGCGAAGAAAGCCCCGAAGACGCCGGTCAGCGCCTGCAGGATGGCCTCGCCTCCTGGTACGCACCGCACCAATAACCACTCACGAAACCAACGGGTCCGGCCTTCGGGCCGGACCCACCCAGAACAGTCGAGGCACAAGATGGGCAACAGCCGGATCAAATGGCACATAGTGGTGTTTCTTGCACCCGCCGTGCTGGTTTACACCGCCGTGATGATCCTGCCGCTGTTCAACACGCTGCGGCTGGCGCTTTACACCGAGGTTGATCAATCCCGCGTTTTTGTCGGGCTGGACAATTTCCGCACCCTGTTCGGCGATCCCTTATGGTCGGATGCGTTCTGGAATGCGCTAGGTAACAATTTCTGGTTCTTTTTCATTCACATGCTGGTGCAAAACCCCATCGGCATCGCGCTGGCTGCAATGCTCAGCCACCCGCGGCTGAGGTTTGCGGCCTTCTACCGCTCGGCCATCTTCATTCCGACAATCCTGTCTTTCGTGATCGTTGGCTTTGCCTGGAAACTGATCCTGTCGCCGATCTGGGGCATCGCGCCAGACATGCTGGCCGCTGTCGGCCTGAAATCCCTCTATGCTCCGTGGTTGGGGAAAGAGGAGTATGCCCTGACCACCCTGGCGCTCGTGTCGGTCTGGCAGTTCGTCGGTATCCCGATGATGCTGATCTATGCCGCCCTGCTGTCGATCCCCGAAGAAATCCTTGAGGCCGCCGAGGTCGAAGGCATCACTGGCATGGCCGCCTTCTGGAAGATCAAACTGCCGCTGATCCTGCCGTCGATCGGCATCATCTCGATCCTGACCTTCGTGGGGAATTTCAACGCGTTTGACTTGATCTATGCCGCGCAAGGCGCACTGGCCGGCCCCGATTTCTCGACGGATATTCTGGGCACCTTCATGTACCGCACCTTCTTCGGGTTCCAGTTGCAGCTTGGCGATCCGCATATGGGCTCGGCCATTGCGACGGGGATGTTTGCGATCATCCTAACCGGCGTCTGTGTCTATCTGTTCCTGATCCAGACCCGCATCCGCCGGTATCAGTTCTGAGGGCCTAAAGATGAACAAAGCCCGCAGAAACCCGTTCAATATCGCCGCCATGCATGGCGCGCTGATCCTGTACACCCTGATCGCGCTGTTCCCGGTCTTCGTGATCGTGATCAACAGCTTCAAGTCCCGCAAAGCGATCTTTCGTGAGCCGCTGGCCCTGCCGGATGCCGAGACATTCTCGATGATTGGCTATCAGACGGTGATGAAACAGGGGGATTTCTTCCTCTACTTCCAGAACTCGATGATCGTCACGGTGGTGTCGCTGTTCTTCATCCTGCTGTTCGGCGCGATGGCGGCCTTTGCGCTGAGCGAGTACCGCTTTCGCGGCAACACCCTGATGGGCCTTTATCTGGCCTTGGGCATCATGATCCCGATCCGCATCGGCACAGTCGCCATCCTTGAGATGATGGTCGCAACCGGGCTGGTGAATACGCTGATGGCCCTGATCCTTGTCTATACCGCGCAGGGTCTGCCTCTGGCCGTTTTTATCCTGTCCGAGTTCATGCGGCAGGTCAGCGACGATCTGAAAAACGCGGGCCGCATTGATGGCCTCAGCGAATACACAATCTTCTTCCGTCTGGTTCTGCCGCTTGTACGCCCAGCGATGGCGACGGTGGCGGTGTTCAACATGATCCCGATCTGGAACGATCTGTGGTTCCCACTGATCCTGGCCCCGGCCGAGGAAACCAAGACGCTCACGCTGGGCAGTCAGGTATTCATCGGGCAATTCGTCACCGACTGGAACGCGGTTCTGTCCGCGCTCAGCATGGCGATCCTGCCGGTCATGGTTCTCTATGTCATCTTCTCGCGGCAATTGATCCGCGGCATCACCTCGGGGGCGGTCAAATGATCCGAGTCCTTATCGCAGGTCTGGGCAATATGGGCCTCAGCCACGCGCTGGCGCATCACCATCATGCCAACGCGCAGATTGTTGGGTTGGTCAATCGCTCGGGCCAGGTCGATCAGTCGGAGTTGCAGGGCTATCCCGCCTTCTCGGATTTCCACACTGCTTTGGCCGAAACCGCGCCAGATCTTGTGGTCCTTGCGACCTATTCCGACAGCCACGCTGACTATGCCCGTGCCGCGATGGAAGCAGGCGCACATGTGTTTGTCGAGAAACCTCTGGCCACCACCGTCGAGGATGCGCGCCGTGTTGTCGCCAAAGCGGTTGAGACGGGGCGCAAACTTGTGATCGGCTATATCCTGCGCCACCACCCCTCGTGGATGCGTTTGATCTCTGAGGCGCGCGATCTGGGCGGACCCTACGTGTTCCGCCTGAACCTGAACCAGCAATCCACCGGCCCGACTTGGGAGACGCATAAGGCGCTAATGCAGACCACCTCGCCGATCGTCGATTGTGGCGTGCATTATGTGGATGTGATGTGCCAGATCACCGACTCCCTGCCCTTACGGGTCAACGGCATGGGCCTGCGCCTGTCGGACGAGATCGCACCGGATATGTACAATTACGGCCAGTTCCAAGTGGTGTTCGCGGACGGATCAGTCGGCTGGTACGAGGCCGGATGGGGCCCGATGATGTCAGAGACCGCGTTCTTCGTGAAAGACATCGTCTCGCCCAATGGGGCCGTTTCGATCACCGAGGGCAACAAGGGCGCTTCGGACGACGTGGACGGTCACACCAAAGTGGGCGGCATTCTTGTACATCGCCTGGATGGGGACACTCTGATCGAAATGGACGGCGAACCGGGCCATCAGGAGCTGTGCGATGCAGAGCAAGCCTACATGCTGCGCGCCATCGCCGAGGATATCGACCTGACCCGCCACATGAGCGACGCGGTGCAATCCCTGCGGATCTGTCTGGCGGCTGATGAAAGCATTCGAACCGGACAGCCGGTTGACCTGAAGGAGGCGTGACGTGACCGCCCTGAAGCTGAGTAGTGTATGTAAATCCTTCGGACCAGTTGAGGTGCTGAAGAACATCGACCTGACCGTCGAGGAGAATGAATTCGTGGTCTTTGTCGGCCCCTCAGGCTGCGGTAAATCGACCTTGTTGCGGGTGATTGCGGGGTTGGAGGGTGCGACCTCGGGCACGGTCGAAATCGACGGAGAGCAGGTCAATACCGTGCCCCCGGCGAAACGCGGGCTTGCGATGGTGTTCCAGTCCTACGCGCTCTACCCGCATCTCACGGTGCGTGGAAATATGGCGCTTGGGCTGAAGCAGGCTGGCCACCCGAAGGATGAAATCTCGCGCCGCATTTCCGAGGCCAGCCGGATGCTGTCGCTTGAGGACTATCTGGAGCGTCGCCCCGCCGAGCTGTCAGGCGGCCAGCGGCAACGTGTGGCCATCGGGCGCGCGATTGTGCGCAACCCGAAACTGTTCCTGTTTGATGAACCATTGTCCAATCTGGATGCCGCCCTGCGCCTGAACACACGGGTCGAGATCGCCAATCTGCACCGCCAGATTGACGCCAGCATGATCTACGTGACCCATGATCAGACCGAGGCGATGACACTCGCCGACAAGATCGTGGTTCTGCGCGACGGGCGCGTGGAGCAGATCGGCAGCCCAATGGACCTCTACAACAACCCCGCCAACCGCTTTGTGGCCGAGTTTATCGGCTCCCCCGCGATGAATTTTGTCCCGGCGGATATGATCGGCGGCCCAAAGGGCACCTATTTCGGCATCCGCCCGGAATATGCCACCCATTCTGAAACCGGGGCCCTATCCGGCACCGTGGTGCATGTGGAAAACTTGGGGGCCGATACGAATATCATGGTCGATATAGGAACCGGAAAACCCTTCACCATCCGCGCCTTCGGCCAACACAGGGTTGAGCCGGGCGCGCGGACAGGAATCGCCTTCGATCAGGCCAACGTCCTCGCTTTTGGCGAGGACGGGCAGAGACTTTAGCGCTACGCGTCTTCCCCAAGCTCTTTGACGGCGGCCAAGAGGCGGGCGATTTCCTGTTCTGTGTTGTAGTGACAGAAGGAAATGCGGATGCAGTCCGATAGCCCCAATGGCCCCAGCACATTGCCCGAGTAATGGTCGGCCTTGCGCGTATGGGTTCGAATGCCCTGCTGATTCAGTGTCTCGACCACATCTTCGGATGCCTTGCCTTTGAACACAATCGACACCAGCCCCTCACGCGCTGGGTTGTCGGCCCCGGCAAGAATGGTGACGTGATCCATATCGCGCAGACCGGGCAGATTGCCGGTGCCGTTGATGGCTGTATCGGTGAGGTGCGTCTCGTAGTCATGAATGGCACGACCCGCAGCCTCGATCCGCGCGCGCGGGTCAGTCTCGTCCGATACTTCCCCACCCAGCCAGTCGAAGTAAGACACCACATCCGACACCGTCGCATAGGAACCTGTGTCGCGGGTGCCGAACTCCCACCCTGTCGCGGGGGCGTCGATCAGCATGTCGTGGGGCGTATGGGTGAGACGGTCAGAGATCCACGCAATCCCGTATCCGTGACGCGAGAACACTTTGTAAGGTGAGATCGCATAGCCATCTACGTTGTAGGCATCCAGATCCAACTGCCCATGGGCCGCGTGCTGGATGCCGTCGACAATGATCATGCAATCCGGCGCAACCGCCCGGATCGCGGCCGAGATCGCGGCCACATCCATGCCCATGCCTGTCACCGGTGAGGCATGCAGGATCGTCGCCACCGCCACATCCGGGGTCATCAGTGCGGTGTAGTCCTCGGGCGTGACCAGACCGGTGTCGTTGTCATGCGGCACGTTCACATAGTCCAGCCCAGCAATCTCGGCCCAGCGGCGTGCGGCGCTGCGGGTGGCCGGGTGTTCGATGGAGGACCCGATCACCTTGGCTCCCTTGGGTGCGGCCAAACACGCGGTGCGAATCATGCGGAACAACAGCTCGGTGCCGCTTTCGCCTGCAAAGAACTGGCCGCTTGAGGCGTTCATGAACACGCCCAGATCCTGCTTGGCTTTGTTGATCACATTTTGCGTACCCTGCCCCGCAGGGTTGATACGGCCCGGATTGTCCGGGATCGCCGCATAGAAAGCCGAGGTCTCAGCCACCGATTTCAACGTCAGGGCGCCGCCTGCATTCTCAAAGAAAATGCGTTCGCCCTGAAACGGGCACGTGTCGACATGGGCGAACCTGTCGCGAATGGCATCAATAAGCGCGGGGTTGTCTTGGATCATGGGTCAGTCCTGTGGAAAGTCAGAGCGTTCGGACAGCTTGCACGGGCGTGCCGAACAGATCGAATTCAAACACCGGTTTTGTCTTCATGACAAGAAAAAGGGCCGGTTGAAACAACCGGCCCTTCTGCGTCAGTTGAACCGAGGGATCAGTTCGAACCGGCGTTCAGCTTTTCGTTCTGCTCGCGCAGCGTGTCCGAGATGATCGCGTACCATTCGCCGGACTGGCGCATCTCGTTCAGACCTTTGTTCATCATCGCGATGTATTCGCGGGCAAACGGGTTCGAACGGTGAGCCATGAAGCTCATCGACGAGAGAGTCGAAACATAGGGGTTTTCGACGATATCGTCCGATGTCAAACCCATGTCGTTCATGGTTGAGGCAAACAGCTCAACCTCGAATGCAGCAACGTCTGCTGTGCCGGTGAGAACGGCGTCCAGGCACTCACGCGCCGAGTTCGGATGAATCAGGTTCAGGTTTTTGCCGTTCAGGCCAACTTCTTCCAGAACAACCATGCTCCAACCCGCCATACGGCAAAGGGTTGCGCCTTCGAGATCCGAAAACTCTGTTGCGGCGGCGTATTCGCTTTCGGGCAGCGTGAAGAAGCCGCCAACAACGTCGTAGATCGGAACAGACGCCACGAACTGCGTGCAGCGGGCTTCGGTTGCCTCAGACCACTCGTAAGAGCGGTTTGTACAATCGGGCAGCGTCCAGGCAATCGAGATGTCGAATGCGCCCAGCGGCAGCAGAGTGTCCAAGTGCGAAGACCAGTCATCCACGAAGCTGACCGAGAAGTCGCGGCTATTGCCGGCACGCTGCAGGCTGGTTGTCGCCAGACGGGTCATGATGCCGCCGCCGCTCAGGGATTCTGTTGTAAACGGCTCCCAGCCGTTGCCCGCAACCAGTTTGATCGGTGGTGCATAGACGTTCGAACGTTTCACGCTGGCCGCACGCTGTTCTTCCGCCGCGATGATTTCCTGCGCCGACTGACCGTTGGGCAGGCTGCCATCCTCACACGGCAGAGCCAGGACCAGGCCGGGCTCTAGCGAATTGGGGTTGGTGATCTCGTTGCGGTTCGCGTTGAAGATCGGCTGATAGTTCGATGTGCCATAGGCTGCGATCGCGATGGTTGCCATCGTGTCGCCATCCTGCACGGTGTAGTTTGAACAGGCTTCCTGCGCTGCTGCAGCACCTGCGGAGAGTGTGAGGACGGCGGTTGCCGTCATCACTTTGGTATTGAGTTTTTCTCTTAGCATTTTTTATTCCTCCCATAAGTTGGAATGTGGAGATGAGGTTTCAGTTGATTGCGTCTAGCAGTCTTTCATTATGCTCATTCAGGCTATCCGAGATGATGGCGTACCATTCCCCGGTTTCACGCATTTCGTTCAGGCCCTTGTTCATCAGGGCAAGGTATCTTTGACCCTGAGGATTGGACCGGTGAGTGATGAAGCGAAGGGACGACAGCGTCGAGACATAGGGGTTCTCGACCAGGTCGTTGGCATTCAGGCCCATTTCGCTCATGGCGTCTGCGAACAGCTGCAATTCGAACGTTGCGATGTCAGCCGTTCCGGTGATGACCGCATCCAGACATTCCCGTGCGGTGGCGGGCTGCACAACCGTCATGGTATCGTCGCGCAGCAAACCTTCTTGCTCCAGATCGTGCAGAGGCCAGCCTTCCATACGGCAGATCGTGGCGCCGTGCAGATCATCAAAGCTGGTGGCTCCGGCGTATTTGCCCTCGGGCACGCTGTAGAAACCGAAAACGATGTCATAGACCGGGGCCGAGGCGTGGAACTGCGTGCAGCGGACCTCGGTCTCCCATGACCATTCATAGCTGCGGTTGGTGCAGTCGGGGATATTCCAGGCCATCGACACATCAAACGCGCCCAGCGGCAGCAGGGTTTCGATATGCGAGTTCCAGTCATCCACGAAGCTGATCGAGAATTGCTCGTTATTGCCACCACGCTGCAGCGTTGTGGTGCCCAGACGGGTGATGAACCCGCCACCGTTCAGGGTTTCATCCGCGAACGGAGCCCAGCCATTGCCGGTCACCAGTTTGATCGGCCGTTTGAACGCACTGCTCTGCGCAGAGTTTGCAAAACGCTCCTGCTGCGCCGCGATGATGTCGCTTGCGCTCTGACCGTTTGGCAGGTTTCCGTCCTCACAAGGCAGGACCAGAGACAGCCCAGGATCCAGCGCGTTGGGGTTGCTGATCGCATCGCGGTTCGCGTTGAAGATGGGCTGGTAGTTGGACGTGCCATACGCGGTCAGCGCGATGGACGCCATGGTATCGCCGTCCTGCACGGTATAATTCGTACAGGCTTGTTGGGCGGCAGCGGCTCCGGCACTGACCGTCAATACGGCAGCGGTTGTCAACGCAACATTATGGAGCGTGAAGTTGGGCATTCGGTGTTTTCTCCAGATAAAATTTGAGATGGCTTTTCAGTTTTCTCAGCCGTTTTCCATTTGATAGCGAAGAGCGAATGACACGATGTCTCGCCATTCACCGGATTGCTGCATGATCGCCAGACCCTTGTTGAGCGTTTCCAGAATCGCTTCTCCGTCCGGGTTGTCCTTGTGCGTCATGACATTCAGCGACTTGATCGCCGCCAAATTCGGGTTCTCGACAATGCGGTGTTCGTAGCCAAGACGACCGATGGCTCCGTCGGCCAGGTGCGCTTCGATTGCGACAATGTCGGCCTCGCCCGTCATCACGGCTTCAAAGCACTCGTCCGGCGATTCCGGGCGCAGCAAGGTGATGATCGGCTCGTACAGACTGACCGCATCCATATGTGACAGCGACCAACCTTCGGGGCGGCAGATCGTCGTGCCGGCGAAATCAGCGTAGCTCAGCGCTTCGACATAGCTTGTGCCTTCGCGGGCGAAGAACGTGTCGACCACTTCGTAGAACGGGTTCGAGAAGTTGTAGGTCTCACAGCGGTTGCGGTCGTTTTCGGACAGCGCCGCAGGTTCTTCGCAATTCGGACGCGACCAGGGGAACGTGCCATCGAACGCAAGTGTCGGCATCAGCAGATCCAGATGCGAATTCCAGTCGTTGACGAACTGAATCTTGTAGGCCTGCTCGGGCGCGGCGCGCAGCATCGCGGTTTCCACCAGATGTGTATAGAGGCCACGGTGCGGCAGTGCTTCGTCCGTGAAGGGCTGATAGTCACCGCCGGTGATCAATAGCACCTGACGATCGCGCACTTCTGGGCGTTCGCCCGTACCGGCGTCGCGGATCAGGGCGGCGCCTTCGGCGCGTGCGGCCTCGATTTCCTCACGCGCGGCGGCCTTTGCTTCAACCACGGCCTGTTCACTGACCTGCTTGACCTCGGCTTCGGCGGCGGCCACACGGGCTTCGGCCTCGGCGATTGCCTGTTCTGCGCGCTCTTCGGCAGCTTTGACCAGCTCGGCAGCCATTTCGGCGGCCAGACGTTCGGCCTCGGTGTCAGCCAGAACCGGAGTGCGACCGATATCTTCAAGGCAAGGCATTTCCAGCACGTCACCGACCCGAATGATGTTCGGATTGGATCCAATCACATCGCGGTTGGCGTCAAAAATGATGCGGAAATCTTCCGTCGCATAGACCTGAATCGCCAGCTCTCTCAGACTGTCGCCGCGCTGAATCTCGTAGCTCGAGCACGCCTCTTGCGCGGATGCTGCACCTGTAGCCGCCGCCAGGGCCAGGCTCGATATGATCAATGTGTTTTTCATGGGTCCCGTTGCTTTGCCTTATTATTGTTTCGCAAGTTTCACGACTGCGATTGAGAGGTTGTCTTGATCAGGGTTGTTCTTCGCCAGCACCGCCTGCTGCAGTGCCTCTGCGATTTCTTGCGCCAATGCCTGCGCGTGGCTGCCTACGACCGCCTGAAGCTCGTCATCGGTCAGGGTCTGCAGGCCGTCACTGCCCAGGATGAGGATGTCCGCAGCCGTCATTGCCAGCGGATCTTCCGGGCAATCCACTTTGGGAATCGCACCGCCCATGATGACCGAGGTTAGCTGATTGCGGTCCGGATGAGACCGCGCCTGCGCTTCGGTCAGCGTACCGTCAGAAACCTGCGCGTCGATCATCGGCGCCATCGAATGGTCTTCGTTGATCTGCATCAGCGCGCCGTCCCGAAACAGGTATAGCGGGCTGTCGCCAATCGAAATCCAGAACAAACGCTGCCCCAACAGCAAGGTACCCAGCAAGGTGGACCCCATGTTGCAGCCATCGCCCTGTTCTTCATTGCGGTTCGAAATCAGCGCGTTGGCCTGCATGGCCGCCAAAGGCAGCGCATCTATCGCCGCGCGTTCCGACAGAGTGTCGCTTTCCAGCTCGGCGTCCAACGCCTCGCGCCAGGCAGCGACCACAAGGCTTGAGGCGACCTCACCAGCCTCATGCCCGCCCATACCGTCTGCGATCACGACATAGCCTGCATCCGCCGCGTCGAACATACGCGCAGCGATGGCATCCTCCTGCGTGTCCCGCTGACCCTGGTTCAGGATCAGCGCAACGTCATATGCCGGAGTCGCGAGCATCTATCAGGAATCCCGCCAATCAAAACCTTCGTCGCAGAAGGCCATGAAACGGATCGAGGTTTCGCTGATGCGGATCAGATCGCCATTGGACAGCGCCACGGTGCTGAGTACCGGCTTGCCATTCAGGCGCACCAGATTGGCTTTACCGCCGTGACCCAGATAGCATTTGCGATCTTCCGGGTCGTAGGCAATCACGGCGTGGTTGCTGCGCGAGATGCCAGTGTCGCCGAAATCCAGCTGGATGGCCTGATCATCATTGCGTCCGATCTGCATCAGACCTTCGGTCAGGGTGATGCTGGACCCACGGCCGGGGCCTTGGGTAACAACCAGCCAACCCACCGGGAAGGTCTCTTGCGCGGCTTCGGTCTTGGCCACCGGCTCGGCGGTTTCGATCAGATCCTGAACGTGGGTATCTGCGCGTTCGAAGCCCAGGAAAGTGGTCTTTACACGCGAACGGCGATCCTCGGCTGGGGCCGGAGTTGGCGCTGTTGTCGGTGTCGGCTCAACCGATGCGGCCTGCACCTCGGGTTCGGGCTGCGGTTCGGGGGCTTCCGCCACCGGCTCCTGAACTTCGACCTCAGGCTCGACCGGCGCGGCGGTCGGTTCCGGAGTGGGTTCGACTGCGACAGGTTCGATCACTTCGGGCTCTGCCGCTTCGACCTCATCCTGAATCGGCGTTTCGACACGCTCGTCTTCGGACAGATGCAGGGTCACGATCTGCTCGTCAGCTTCCGGTTCATCAATCGCTGCTTCCTCGGCCAGCTCTTCGGTCACCGGAGCCTCTTCTACGAAGATCGACGTTTCTTCCTCAGTGTCCTCGGCCACGTCCTCGGCATCCGAAAACTCGGGCATCTCGCCTTCGACGGTCAGCTCATCCTCTTCGTCATAGGTCTCTTCATACGCCTCAGACGCCAGATTGCCGCCGCCCAGCGCCGCACGCAGCGCGTTGAAGTCTGCAATCGGTTCGGGCTTTTCCTCGGCCGGGGATGCTGCCTCGGTTGTTTCTTCTTCTTTGGCTTTGCCGGCACCTTCTAGAAGCCGGCTGAGAGGGCTTTTGTATTTGAACATGGTGTCGACACCTTCAACTTGTTGGCACACAATTCTGTGCCGTTTCGCTACCCGCACCGCGACTGTCCGCGCTGCGGTCTTCAATCTTGAAACCAGGAAACTTTTTACCTTTCTGCGCCGGGCCGGATCCCGTCAGGGTGGCTTTCTTTCGAGGGCCACCCTCAGCAAACACACGCTGGCAGATTACGTTCGAACCGGTCTGATCACTCCTGCGCAAGAGGCATGGTTGCGTTGGCATCGGCACCGTTGCGCGATACCGCAAACTGCGCCTGAGGCTGCTCGCCAGACACCAGTTCCGCCAGAACCGCATCGAGGCTTTCCGGTCCTTCGAACGCAAGACCCGTTTCGGCCTCGCTGACCAGCACATCCCCTGTTTGCAAGCTGCCCGACGCGCCCTCGGGCACCTCTGTCACAACTGTCTGCCAGCCACCGGCCCCATTGCCATTGACGCTAAAGCCGTAGCCGTTTTCCAACCCGATCGTGCGGAATGCAGGTAGCGCCAGCAATCCGTTCTGCGCCCGTGTCTCTCCCAGAGGACGGTAGCGCGCGGCCACGCGCAGATACCCGTCGGGATCCACCTGCAGGTTCTCAAGCACCTGTGCCGCAAACGAGGCATCGTCGCGCACCGGCTTGCCGTTCAAGGTAAAGATGGTGGCCCCGCGCTGAACCCAGTCGCCGATCACCGACATATCCTGATTGGCATCCACACCCGTGATCGAGAACATATTGCCGGTCGAGGCGCGACGGCGGGACGTGTCAAACGGAACCTCAACATCCCAATGAGAGAACGCCACCTGAGCCTCGGCCAGATTGACCGGAGCTGCAGGGACCTCAGACTCAGGCGCGGTCACTTCGGGCGCGGATGCCGTTTCTTCGGGTGCGGCTGCTGTTTCTTCGGGCGTTGCGTCTTCGGTCACCGTTTCTGCGGGGGCTGCTTCTGTGGCAACCGTCTCCGCAGTTTCAACCGGCTCCTGCTCAACAGGCTGCACTGCAGCGCTGACTTGTTCCAGTTCCTGTGAAGGCTCTTCTGTTTGGGCCGTTTCGACTGCCGCTGTTTCGGATTCCACCGCTGCGGTTGCGGGCTCCGCCGCTTCCGTCGCAGGGGTCACCGCCGCCGCTGTCTCGGCCTTGTCCGCATCACCGGACATCATCACATACCCACCTGCGGCCAGAGCAATGGCCACAACAGCCACACCTGCCAATAGCTTGCCATTGCCGCTCGATCCGCTTTTTACAACCGTATCAACGGCAACCGCTGTTTCTTCGCGGGGCGAGAGCTTGGACAGATCCTCTTCGGCCTTGTCCTCATTGCCCATGACAATGTCGGAATTGCCCGCCAACAAAGCGGTCACAACCGCCTCGGCGTTTTCGCTTTCAGCCTTGATCCGAGCTTTCTCGGCCTCTTTGTCTTCACGGTCCATGCCGACGATGACCGAAACCGGACGATAGGCGAATGTATCGAACATCACCCCCGGCCCGCGGAACATGCGCAACCAGTCCAGCGCCGATTGCAGGCGGTCGGTGGCGTGAACCTCCATCGCTTTGTCGATCGCTTCCAGGAATCCCTCGGGATAGCCTTCGAACCGACCGGTCAGCGGGGTATAGGGATCTTCCTGACCGTTGTTGAACGCGTTCAGGCGGCTTTGACCATCGATCGGACGCTCACCGCTGATCGCGTGATACAGCGTTGCCGCCAGCACATAGAGGTCGCTGCTGGGGCCTTGCTCAGCGCCGCGCACATAGAATTCATGGGGCGAGTAGCCATCCTTGATCACCCGCAGCGTCAACAGCGCCGCCGACTTGTTCGCCGCCTGCTCGCGCGCAGCGCCAAAGTCGATCAGAACCGGATCGCCATTCTCGTCGATCAGGATGTTGTCGGGGGAAATGTCCCGGTGCAGCATGCCGCTCTGGTGGATGAACGAGACCGCCGACAGCATCTTTTCGGTCACCTGCACGATGAAGTCAGGGCCGCTTTCGTTCTCGGGCTTCTCCATGTAGTCCAGCAGGTCGCACCCGCGGATCAGGTCCATGGCGATATAGGCGGTGTTGTTGTCCTCGAACACCTGATGCACGTCGACGATGTTGGGATGCACCAGCCGCGCGTGGTTACGCGCTTCCTGGATGAAAAGGTCCACGATCGCGCGCAGGTCTTCAGAGTAGGAGGGATCAGCGGCTTCGACCAGGTCTCCATCGCGACGGCAGAGCGCGCCGGGGAAACATTCTTTGATAACCACGTCCCGCTCCAGGCTGTCACGGGCCAGATAGGTGATTCCGAAGCCACCATTGCTGAGATAGCTCAGGATTTCATACTGCCCCCGCAGGAGCTTGGCTCCGGGTTGCAGACCTTCAATTTTTGGTTCGTCGTGCGATGCACCGACAGCCTGGTTATGGCTCATTTCAATCCGCCCGTATTTCTCAAATCGCGGTACAGAAAACTGGGCAATCAGCCCGCGAACTCATAACCAAAAACAACCGCAGGACACTTAAGTCCGGTTAGACGTTTCAAATTTGACTTTATTGGGGCCGCCTCATGGCTTCACTATGGATCGTATTTCCCCTAAATCAACATATAGTGTTGGGTCCATTTTGCAATCATAGATATGGTAAATTCACATATATAATTCGAAAACTGAACCGACTAAAACAAGCGGTTGGTCTACGAATTCGAAACAATAGGGAATCGTTTTGGACAGGTCTCGAATCGCCGCAGTGCAGCTCAATTCCAGGTGGAGAGCGTCAGGTTCCGGTCTTGGACTGCTCGGTCGCCACAGTGCTACCAGCCCAGGCGAGGTTGTCGCTCAGCTGTGCCAGTATACTGATGGCATCACGCAGAGGTGCGTCGCCGCTTTCGAATTGCAGTAGCAGCAGAAGGTCGGTGGCCTTTTCGAACTCACCGGGGATCCAATCTGCATCGGGGTCGATCTCGCCGCCCTGTTCCAGACGTTCGGCAAAGTCCTCGACGATTTCCTGACAGCTCTGCAGGAACGCGGCCGGTTCGATATCCGAGGATTCACGCAGGTCCTCATAAATGCTGGCAATCGCGGCCAGCCAGTCCTCGAGGATCGGGTTGTTCAACGGTGGCAGGGCCGATCCGAGCGCAGCTTGAACCGAGGGGCTTTCGGTCTCCGGCTCTGGCTCGGGGCCAGCGAGAGTTTCCAGAAACGGCTGGAACAGCTCGGCAATGTCTTTGCGGGCTGCGTTCAGGTCATGCATCCGACGAGCGGAAGCCGCCTCAAGCACCTTCTCGGCCAGATTCTGACCGCCGCAGTTTTCCCACAGATCAAAATCTGGTTCAGGCTCTTGCGCCATAGCTTTCACAGCGACAGGCGTACCGATTGGAACCACGGCGTTGAAAAGGCCTTCTTTTTCCTTGTTCAACCGGGCAAGCACGCGATCCAGAGCATCTCGGACGTGAGGCAAATCGGTATGCGTAACGGCCAGCAGACTGTTGTCGCGTAATTCCTGCGGGACCTGTGCCCAAAGATGACGTTCGGTCTCGCGCCAGGCGTTTGTGCCGTTGGTACACCAGATGGCGCAGTCCACGAAACGCAGCAAGTCGAGCGTTGGTTTATAGGTCTCATCCAACGCGCCCGAGCCAGGCAGATCGAACAGAGAGATCTCGCGCAGCGCGGGCGTGTTCAACCCGACGGAGATGAAATCAGGCTCATCTTCGGCCGCTTTCTCCAGCACGATCCCCGAGTAAGTCTTGGGCTCCTTGTCCCACCAGCCGACGGTGGTTTCAGGCGCATCCGCATAAGCAACGATTACGAGGGGCAGCTTCAGATGCTGTGGGCCGGTAGGCAGAATGTCCGCCCCGGCCAGCATATTGGCGAGGCTGGACTTACCCGCCCCGAATTCCCCGGCAAAACCGATATTGACCGCGTTGGACAGACGCTCGGCATGGGCCAGAGCCTTCGCGCGCATATCCTCCAGCGCCGAATCCATTGACAGGGATTCGGTTGCGTTCAGAAAGCGCTCAAGCTGTCTGACGTCCTGTTCGGTTCCGGGAAATTCGATCATTCCGCTGCCTTTGCTTGTCCTTCATCCGCGCGCACCGGGCCGAACACCGTTTCCAGTTCATCGGCGATGCGACGGGCCCGATCGAACGCATCCTGCGCTTCGGCCTGAGCATTAGTTTCACCCGATCCGGTCCGGTGTTCAAGATAGCCGCCCAACAGCGCCACATAGTGGTCCAGAACCGTTTTCAGCCGCTCCATCAAGTTTTCACGAGCCGTGTCGATCAGATCATCCCCGATCAGTTCGAATTCCTGCACGATCATCCGCTCTGCGCGCGTGACCACGCTTTTGCGCGAAATCAGGCGCGACAGCCAGTTCACCCGCAACTCAACCGTAATACCGCGAGTGAGCGCCGTGGTGTCAGGACGGAACCACCGCACCGCGCTGGTGTTCATGCGGTTGTCGACGGGGTCCTGCCATCCGGGCAAGGCGCGCAGGGCCGCGTTGGCCTGCATGTCAATCGCGTAAAGCTCGCTCAGCATGCGCTGGCGGACGACCTGCGTGGCCCCCTGAATCAACTCGCGCATCCGGTCGCGCAGAGGGGTAAAGTTCAGCTCGGTCTCAGCACCTTTGGCCAGCAGAGGCGAATTGCCATCCGGGCCGCGCACCACCGCCGAGACCGCCTCGGCCACCGTGTCATCCATGACGCCGCGCAAATTGGCCAGCACGTCGTCCATGTCGCGCGTCATCACCTCGGTCTTCTCGGCGACGAGCGCCCTGAGTTCGCCAAGCGTTTTGTTGTTTTCGTCCAGATCGACTTTTGCCAAGCCATCCTCGGACTCCAGCGCGCGCAGCTCGGCCTGCGACCGTTCCAATTCGCCCTGCGCGAAACTGTTCAAATGCTGCCACGCCATCCGCAGCTGTTCGCTACGCGGTCCGTCGGCCAAGGCCTGCGTCACATGGCGCCGCAGATCCGGTAGGCCCGAGGCGATCATGGCGGCAAAGCGCAGCACGCCCTCACGGCTGATTGGGCCAGGGCCTTGCTTGATCTCTTCCACACCGTCCAGATACTGCTTCATCTGCTCGGGATGGGCGCGCAGCCAGGCCAGAACGTCATCGTGATTGACGCCGGTCTCATCCCCGGTCAGCGCATAATGCGCCCATTGGGCACTGCCCATCAGCACATCAATGTCCGAATTCCCCAGCGCTTGTTCCAGACCGTCCAGAACATCACTGCGAACCTTGCCTGCATCCTCGGCCCCGCCGCCCAGCTCATCCACGCGGTTGATGAAGACGACGATCTGACCCAGTTCCAGCGCCTGCATCAGGCGGAACAGCTTCAGGTCAGCCCGTGACAAGGCCTGATGCGCAGACAGAACCACCACAAAGAAATCGGATTCCTTTAGGTACTGGCGCGAGATTTCCTCGCGGATCAGCAGCGGGTCGTTGACGCCCGGCGTGTCGGTAACGGTCAGTGGAAACGGGAAATGGCCGATGTCAAAATAGACCTCGGCCTTACGGGTGATATCGCTGTAGAGCCCCCGATCCGAGCCGGGATCGTGGGTTTCGCTATCGCTCGGATCATCGCCCGCGCAGACATAGCGGGCCAGATCGTCCGAGTTCAGGTCTTCCAGATCGTGGTGCTGACCCAACAATTGTTCGTAACTGTCGCCAAGACGCAGACGGGCGCGGGTTTTCATCGCCTCGACCTGCTCTTCGATCATCTCGCGCTTATAGCTGTCCTCTTCATCAGGGAACATGTTGCGCAGCTCTTCACCCTCGGCGATCAGAGCCTGCCACTGGTGGTTGTCGAAGAAGTGGAACTCTGCCCCGTCGGTCCGGCCCGAAGGATGGCCGAAATGCATATCGGTGATCACCGTCGTCCACGGGTTCACATCCGAGGGCAGGTATTCGGCCTGCCCCGTGAAGCCGTTGATCAAACGCGATTTTCCCGCCTTGATCTGCCCGACAAAGGCGATCGACGGTTTCAACCCTGAAAGGTCTCCGACAATGCGCGAGATGAACTGACGGGTTTCGTCATTACTCGTCTCGTTCATGTCTTCGGCAATGCGAATAAGCTCGCGGCGACTGGTTTCACTCATAACTTTTTACCCTGGCAACAAGAAACACTGGTTTGAATTGATGGAAAATTTGAAGGATCGGGAGGCGCTCATGAGTCACCCCCGGAAAGTTTGGTCCACAGGCCAACAACGGCACCCAGCTTGCGCGCGTCATGGACGGCAATAGCGGTCTGACCTTGATCCTGCACCACCGCCACGGCGGCCCCCTTGCCCCCCGAAGGACGCATGACAATCAGTTGAGGTTGCTGCAGCTCGGACTGGCTATCATCGTTCCATCCGGTCAGATCCGCCATGAAACGCGCCAGAAGACCGGCATCCGGGCGCAGTGCGGCGTCTCCTTCGAACTGAGGATCACCTCCGTCGATAAGGCCACGCGCCTGCGCGAAACGCTCGGCACTGTCAAAGAACCCCCGCGCGGCAGAACTGGCATCCGTTGTCTGAAGCGCAGGCTCTTCAATATCCGGTACCACCGAAACAATCGGCTCCGCCGGGAGTTCAATCCGGGCGCAGGCCGTTTCGATTTCGCCAAGCGTGACACCGACGTCATCGGCCTCAAGCTCGGCGTCGGGTTTTAGCGAGACAAATTCCAGCGGCGCGGGCGCGTCGGCGATGTCCGACACCAGTTGCGCAAGTTTGCCGATCAGCCCTTCGCGTGGTTCGGTTTCAAAATCAGGCACCATTCCCGACCGGACGCGGAACACATCGGTCACGCGGGCATTACTGACCTCGATCGCCAGCACGTCTCCGTTGGCCGCGGTAAACTCCAACCGGCGCGGCAGAACGGTGCCGCGAATTGCGCGCAGAACGCCCGCACGGCGCGCAACAGAGGTTTCGCCCTCGACCGGGACGGCAGGCGACAAACGTGCAACCGAGGACCGCCCGATATTGTCGAGCATGTCGAGTATGTTCGTATCCATCATACCGTGACCCCCTCTGGTCCCGTTCAGACTGCGGCCGCAACCGGCCCTAAGCTGAGATGTGATTTGGTAAGCGCCAACCCTACATTCGCGCTGTTGCTGCAGATGTAGCAGACCACATGTTCGGGATACTCCCCGGTCCGCTGGAAAATGATCAACCTGTCGCCGGAAAACACCGCGATTTCCCCAAATCCCGGTGTTTCAGACGCGTCCCCGCCTGCCTCGCGCAGCATGGTTTCAAAAGCCACCACCCCGCGCCCCTGAAACAGGTTTGCCGCGGCCAAAGCCAGCGTGTCCAGCACGTCCGAGGCATCAGGGTCCTTGACGCTGGTACCCAGCAACATCCCCGTTTCCATGTCGACATACCCGGCTGCAACGCAGTCGGGTATGGTCTCCATCGCCGCGGTCAGAGCAACTTGAATAGACATTTAATCCCTGACCTTCTTCATGTCTTGTCGGCGTCGGCTACAGAACATGCCATTCTGCCCCCCTGTGTTCCCCGGCTTTGGGAATGGACCTGATCGCCTCTTTGGCCTGAGTTTCGACATGTTCGTGGGCAATCTGGTCGAACTCGGCTAGGAAGGCCAAGAACGCGCGTTGAAGCCCCTCGGCATCGGTCGGCAGATCCCCGGCGGCGGCAAGCTCTCGCCACATCGCGGCTGCGCTGGGAAGCTCACCTGCGGGGATGTCCAGCAGCCCTTCGGTTGCATCTTCCTCAACCTCTTCCGGTTCGGGCTGCGGCATCAGTCGCACTTCAACCAGACCGTTGGTTTCGGGCTCCGGTTCAAAGTCGTCGTCATCGCTTCCCGACTGTTCCGCCATCAATGCCGTGATCGACGAGACCGAAACCTCGATCCCGGGCGCATCCGACTGGTCTTCTGTGGCCTCCGTCGGCACAACCTCGGGTGTGTTGGACAAGGTTTTGTTGAGCGATTCCAGAAGGTCTTCAGATTCTTCAGCCTCAGGCGCTGCCTCAACCACGTCATTTGATGGGCTAGGTGTTTTATCCTCTTCGGCAAAGACATTCTCATCTTCGTCTTCCGCACCCGAGAATTCGAACACGTCCAGATCCGCCTCGTTATCAGCGAAAGAGGACAGGTCCAGTGGGTCTTTGGGCCCTTCTCTGAACTGGGCGCGCAGCTGGTCCTCTTCCGTCTCGGCGGGTTGAGGGTCCGGCGTCGGGACCATTTCGGCGCGCAGGCGCTCGGCCTCGTCCGCATTAATCCGCTCCCGCTCTACCTCGTCCGAGCGGCGTTCGACGCGGGACGGGCGCACTGGGAAATTGGTGACCACGCCACTGTCCTGATCTGCCACCTCCGGGGTCTCCGAAGTAACCGGATCCACCAGTTGCAACGGCGCGACCTCAGCGTTCTCGTCCTTGCGCTTGGGCCGGGTCGGGCGCACCAGCGGGCCGTCAGACTGGCTCTTGTCAATTTGGTACCGCGACAGATGGCCGGCGCGGGTGTCCATGATCTGCTCGGTGATCCCGAGGAAGCAGTCAATCATCTTGCCGCCACCGCTGCGCGCCCACATCTCGGGGTCGCCGGTCTTGTCACGCGCGGTAATCGCATCGCGGGCGGAAAACAGGATCGAACGGTTGAACAGATGCCCCGCCTCGCGGTTGACCCGGCGCAGAACTTTTTGGCGGTCCTTCTGGCCCAGCGCATCAGCGCGCGTAATCAGCAGGATCGAATTATTCTGCAACCGTTCGGGCAGAGAGACCCATGTCGCCCGCTCTGTTTCCCGCCAAGCCTGTGTCGCATGGGTACACCACAGAACGCCATTAGCCTGCCCGACAGCGCGCTGCCAAACATCGGTTGAGATTTTGGGGTCCGAGATACCTGGCGTGTCGATCAGATCCACCGCCTCAAGAATATCGGCCTCAAGGAAAATCCGAATGAACTGCGCGTCGTTGACACCGACGCTCTCAAGCTGATCCAGCGAGATATCTTCGGTGCTGCCATCATGGCGTTTGACGTAAGCCGAGCGGTTGCCATAGCTAAACCAAACCGGCGGCAGCTGGGTTGCGGTGACTTGCGTCGGCAAGGCCTGCTTGCGCAGCAGAAAGTTCATAAGCGTCGATTTACCGGCGCTGAACTCGCCCATAAGGGCGAAAACCGGCTTACGGCGCGACCACTGCTCGATACGCTCCCATGCCTTGGGGGTGATGAAACGGTTTTGGATGTCTTTTGCCATTTTTCTACTTACGCCGCTTCGTTGCTTAGATCTTTGAGGATGCTGCCCAGAATCTCGTCACGGGATTTCTGCAATTGCAAACCCGCCATCAGCGCCGGGTTCTGCCCTGCATCCTTCTCGGCCGTGGCCGAGATATTCAGCAGGGTTTCCTTCTGCTCGCGCAGGAAGTCGGTCAGGACGGCCCGCACGTTTTCAAGCACGGCGGCGACCTGATTTTCCTCGATATCCTTGGTGATCGAGTTCGCTTCGGACGCGATCAGACGGGTGTAGTCGGATGCATAGGCCTCGAACCCTTTGCGCCGCTGCCACCAGCGTCGCCACCATGTGCTTTGCAGGTCCAGCGCGATGGTGCGGCCAATCCCCAGCGGGGGCGGCACTCGGGGCACAATCGGGGCTTCGATGTTGAACTCACCTAGGTGATTACCAAGCAGTTTCTGGTATAGCGCCTCGACATCCGCCGCAGCTGCCGAATAAAGCGCGCCAGCTTCCTTGCGCATCGAACGGGCAAAGCTGAAATACGCCGCTTTCTGCAGTGTCCGCAGACCCGCAGGATCATACTGCCACGTACCCTGTTCACCATTCTGTTCCAGGTGCGAAATCAGAGAATCGGTGGCCCGTTTGACAAAACTCGTCTCGGCCGAGTTCAAACGCTCCAGCACCTTGTCGCGTAGCTTGGCGGTCAGGTCAGCGGCCTTTTTGTCATACTCGGCGGAAACAGCGGCAATCGCATCCTCGGGCGACGCGCCGTCAAGATCCCGCACGACGCCCTCCCCCCCAGACAGGGTCTTTGCGACAGCGGTGGCGCGAATCTGGCTGGCAATGTTGCGCGCCCGGTGGCGCACGCGGTCCAGCAATCTGGCCCCTGCCCCTTCGGCGATGCGTTCGTTCATTGCCAGTAGCAGATCGGGCAGGCCCGAAAGCGCCCAAATCTTGTCAAGCGACGGTGCCTGATCCCCGAACCCTGCGGCAAGGTAGAAAGTGTTCAGGGTCTCGCGCGATTCCTCTGTCAGAATATCCGGGTTGCCGGTCAAGGCGGCCTCTGCCCAGAGGGCGCTGCCGAACACGACACTTGTATTGGCGTCGATGTTGTTCTGTTTCAGCGTATCCTGAATCCGGTCGCGGATCTCGGGCACCTGGTTCACCGGATCTGCCAGCTCATCAATACGGTTCACGAACAAGACGATCTGACGGTTTTCGAACTGGGCGATGATCCGCATCAACGCCATATCCATCGTTGTCAGCGCCTGACTTGCAGCCAGCACGACAACACAAACCTCGGACCCGCGCAGGCTACGCAGCGTGATCTGCTCGCGCACCATGAAGGTATCGTTCACACCGGGCGTGTCGCAGAGCTTCAGCGCAATCGGGTATTGCGGGATGTCCATGTAAAGTTCGGCCGATTTGGTCACATCGGCGAACCGCCCGGTCTTGGGGTCGATATCCGGATCGTCCTCATCGCCCAGACAAACGTAGCGCTGGATCAGCTCTTCGTCGAAGTAATCGTACTGGTGACTTTGACCTAGGATCAGGTCGAAATGCTTGCCAAGACGTTCTTCGGATTTGGCTTTCATCTCACCGATCTGGCGGCGGATATCGTCCATCTCGTCATCCGCACCGGCGCGGTTGGCCAGCTCGCCCAGACGACCACCGCCCACCATCAGGTTGTCCCATTCTTCCTGCTCGAAGAAGGTGAACTTGGACTTGGTGTCGCCCGGCGGACGCGTGTTGATGTTCAGAGTCGTGACCACCGAGGTCCACGGGTTGACGTCAGAAGGCAGCAGCGCAGGACGGCCTGCCAGAATGTTAACGATCGAGGACTTTCCGGCCTTGACCTGCCCCACCATCGTCACGCTGGCGGTGAAGTTCTCCATCCGCGTTTTGAGCGTCGCCAGACGCGCCGAGGAGCGCGCATCCGCCACCTCTGTCAGTTGGTCGATCTGCGATGTCAACGACGTCATCGCCGACGTCATCGGCATCAGAGCTTCGTTGCCCACAGACAAAAGGTGGTCATTGCGCGCCATGTTTAGCCTCCGGTTCCTGTTGCCGCGATCCGGTGCGCGTGGTCCGCGCCTTGAGCCGGGATCCCGGTCAGGGTGTCGATACGGGCAATCAGGTTCAGGGCGTTGCCCAGAATCTCGGCCTCGGCCCGTGGTGTAATGGTTTCATAGCCTTCGGAATCTGCCAGAACCTCGATCGAGCTGAAGCGGTCGCCATTTTCCAGGCAGGCCACACGACGCCCGGTCGGAAAGCCGTCAGACTTGCTGGCGGGCAGCGGCATCCGCGCGTTTGCCAGCAGATAGTGCTGGCCTGAATGGGTGCGCAGTGAAATTCCAAAGCCGGTATTGGGGTAGTCACGGTTCAGGGTTTTGAGTTCACCCAGAAAACTCTCACGTGCAAAGATGACGGCATCCTGCTCGTGGGCAGCGGAGTTGTTCGGATCGGTCACAGCAAAGAACCTCGAGACTGGAGTTGAGTAAAAAAACTCGTAAGGGTGCCTAAGTGGCAGAAAAGACTCATTAACTCCTACGCGACCAAGAAGCCCGTTCAAGGCGGTGTTATTTTGACGCGAATAAGATATTTTGGCGTTTCAAATGTGGCGCCATTAAGGCGCGCGATTCATAAGAATGCCTCAACCCCTACGTGTACGGGGTTCTTCTTCAAAAACACCTATCTCGCGACAAACCGCATAGTCTGCAAATTGGCGACGTTGGCGGACTATACCGCAGCGCTTGGCAAATACCAGCGAATCGCAATGGCGTTTTGTTCAAGCGCAAAAACTTGCCTTTGGATGGATTTTACCCCTCGCGCTGGCGGGAAAGCTTTGCTATCCAGCGCTCCAGTCCGACGCATAAGCGTCCGGTTGCGGGTGTGGCGAAATTGGTAGACGCACCAGATTTAGGTTCTGGCGCCGCAAGGCGTGGGGGTTCAAGTCCCTCCACCCGCACCACTGATATCCATAGGCTATAATTTTAGCGTTTCAGCTGGTCCGCTCAGCCGGCTGTCACTGCGAAACCAGAGGCCAGCCACTTAGTTTCGCGATCCGAACCATTTGCGGTAAATCTCGTCATAGGTGCCATCTTCGCGCAAAGCCAGCAGCGCCTGATTGACCTCTTCCACCAAGGGTGATCCCGTCGGGAAGGCTATGCCGTAGTTTTCACGCAGGAAGATCCCTCCGGTCATCGTGGCGATCCGACGGCCCTCATGGGCGGCGAAATAGGACAGGACGGGGGCGTCGAATACGACGGCATTCAGGTCTTCGGCCTTGAAAGCCTCCAACATTTCATTAAGCCCGGGGTAGGCGACGTATTCGATCTCGCGCCGGTTGAGAAAACTGGCAGCAGTCGATCCTTCGATCGTGCCAACATTCTTGCCGTAAAGGTCATTGACCGAATTCACATTCCCGGTGATCGCATCCACCGTCATGACACTGGTGATCCGGGCGGTGAAGACCGAGACGATGAACAGGGACGACACTACCAGTATGACCCCCAAAATCCGGCCAAAGGGCGTGCGAGGCATCCTCTCTTCAAAGCCGCCATTGACGACCAGATTCAGCGCCCACCAGAAGGATGGAAACCACGCCTCGTTCAATTTCCGGTCGAAATAGGGCTGCGCGCGACGTTCGAAACCCCACATCAGCATGCCGCCTCCCAAAAGGATGGCAAAGGCCAAGCCGATGGCAAAAAACAGCTCCGCTGACAGCAGCGCCTGCAGCAGCGACGGCTTGCGTGCCGAATCCGAGGGCACCATGATCTGCAACCCGGCCTCAAAGATCGGCTGGCTGAAATCCATCTGCGTCTCGCGCAGCGCGGTGATCGAGATATTTGCGATCGCCAGATCCGCCGTTCCATCCTGCACGGCCCCCAGCATGTCACCAAAGGCCTCGACCCGGGTGACGGAGTACTCCCACTCCAGCGACTCGGCGAGGGCGGCCAGCAGATCCATGGAAAAACCAGCCTCGGCGCCGTCCTCGACATAGGAAAACGGCGGGCGGGTCACCGTGGTGACGTTCAAGGTTTGGGCCAGGCTTTGCTGTGCGAGAACGGCGAAAGTCAGGCTGATCAATGCGTAAAAGGCGCGCTTCATGTTCAAATTACCTGTTTCGCCGCCCTGTAGCGCGATTGAGGTCAAAACAGCAAGGTCGCCGCTGGGTAAAGCGCCATGTTTTATTGGCGTCCCAACTCGACACATTTTGGGAATTACCGGGGGAATCTGGCGGATTGGGGTTGGCAATCCGGCCAATTCGTTGAATCTGTGCGGTAACCTGAACGAAAACCCAATCCCGAGGCCCGAAATGACGGACGCAGTTCAATTGACAGCGGATTTTATCCGTTGCCCATCGGTCACACCCGTTGAAGGGGGGGCTTTGGTCTTGCTGGAAAATCTGCTGTCAGATGCGGGGTTTGACTGCACGCGGGTGGATCGCGGCGGCATCTGCAACCTGTTCGCCCGTTGGGGGACCAAAGGGCACCCGCGCAGTTTTGGTTTCAACGGCCACACCGACGTTGTTCCGGTAGGCGATGAGGCCGCATGGACCAAGCCCCCCTTCGGGGCCGAGGTGCATGACGGCGTTATGTTCGGACGCGGCACAACCGATATGAAATCCGGAGTTGCGGCCTTTGCTGCCGCCGCAATTGATTTCGTGCGCGATACCCCACCCGATGGGGCCATCATCCTGACCATTACCGGGGATGAGGAAGGCGACGCGCTGGACGGCACGACGGCCCTCCTTGACTATATGGATCAATCGGATGAGCGGATGTCGGTCTGTCTGGTGGGCGAGCCGACCTGTCCCAACCATATGGGCGAAATGATCAAGATCGGTCGTCGCGGCTCAATGACTGCGTGGTTCACGGTGACCGGGGTGCAGGGACATTCGGCCTATCCCCATCGGGCGAAGAACCCTTTGCCGGCGATGGCGCGGCTGATGCATCGGCTCGCCAGTCACGAGTTGGATCAGGGCAGCGATCACTTCGATGCCTCTACGCTGGCCGTTGTGACAATCGACACCGGCAATGCCGCGACCAACGTGATCCCGGCGCAATGCTGTGGCGCGGTGAATATCCGCTTTAACGACCTGCATTCCGGGGCTGCCCTTAGCGATTGGTTGCTGCAGGAGGCCGATCAGGTGGCGCAACATTTCGGCGTCGAGGTTGAGACCCGGATCAAGATCTCGGGCGAAAGCTTTCTGACCCCTCCGGGGGCGCTGTCCGATCTGGTGTCTAGCGCCGTCAAAGCCGAGACCGGCATTACGCCCGAGCTATCGACCACGGGCGGAACGTCCGACGCGCGGTTTGTCAAGAACCACTGCCCAGTAGTCGAGTTCGGGTTGGTCGGACGGACCATGCATCAGGTGGACGAATGCGTCGAGGTGGCTCAGATCGAGCAACTCAAGGCGATCTACACCCGCATCCTGAAAGACTACTTCGCCTGACAGGCTCAGCGGGCTGCGATTTTAGTCATGACGCCGTCGCACCACCGTGCTAGGCCAAACCCATGACTCGCATCCCCACCAAGCAAGAGGTCCTGGATTGGATCTCGGCGAACCCCACCCTGACCTCGAAACGCGATATCGCCAAGGCCTTTGGCATCAAGGGCGCGGATCGGATTGATCTGAAACGCATCCTCAAAGAGCTTGAGGCCGAAGGGCATCTGGAAAAGCGCAAGCGCAGCTATCGCGACCCGGATCGTCTGCCCCCGGTCAGTGTGCTGCAGGTGAAGGCCCCAAATGAGGATGGCGACCTGTTCGCGCGGCCTCTGGAGTGGCATGGCGAAGGGGTTGAGCCGGTCGTGCTGCTGATCACCCGAGCCAGCGACCCTGCGTTGGGCGAAGGTGACCGGATTCTGGCCCGTCTGACCGTGGTGCAGGAAGAAGACCACAATTACGAGGCCCGCCTGATCCGCCGTATCGGGACCAACCCGCGCAAGATCGTAGGTCTGTTCCGCAAAGGGGCCGAGGGTGGGCGGATCGTGCCTATCGACAAGGCCAGCCAGACCGAATGGCAAGTGCCCGAAGGCGCGGTGCATGGGGCCAAAGATGGTGAGCTGGTTGAGGCCGAACGGGCCGGACCCAAATCCCGCATGGGCCTGCCCCGCGCCCGCATTGTCGAACGTCTGGGCGACCCCTCCGCGCCCAAGGCCGTGTCGCTGATCGCGATCCATCAGCACGGCATCCCGGACGATTTCCCCGACAAGGTCATCGCCGAGGCGGACAAGGCCAAACCCGTTGGCCTGAAAGGCCGCGAAGATCTGCGCGACATGCCGCTGCTGACCATCGACCCCTCGGATGCGCGCGACCATGATGACGCCTGTTATGCCCATGCCGATGACGACCCCAAGAACCCCGGTGGTCATGTGATCTGGGTGGCGATTGCCGACGTTGCGGCTTATGTGCAGCCCGGCACTGCGCTGGACCGCGAGGCACGCAAACGCGGCAACTCCAGCTATTTCCCGGATCGCGTCGTGCCGATGCTGCCGGATCGCCTGTCCGGTGATCTGTGTTCCCTGCACGAAGGCGTCCCGCGGGCCTGCATCGCTGTGCGGATGCAAATCGACGCCGAAGGCAACAAGATCGGCCATCGCTTTTTGCGCGGTTTGATGCGCTCGGCAGCGTCTCTGTACTATGCTGAGGTGCAGGAGGCCATCGACGGCACCCCCAACGACCGCACCGGACCGCTGTTGGAGACGGTTTTGAAACCGCTCTACGCCGCCTATGCCGCGCTGAAAACCGCGCGCGCAGCGCGGCAACCGTTGGAACTGGACCTACCGGAACGCAAGATCGTTCTGTCCGAGACTGGAGAGGTGACCAGCGTCGCCTTCCGCGACCGTTTGGATGCGCATAAGCTGATCGAGGAATTCATGATCCTCGCCAATGTCGCCGCGGCTGAAACGCTGATTGCGAAACGTCGCCCCTTGCTGTTCCGCGTCCACGAAGAACCCGCGCCTGAAAAGCTGGAGAGCTTGCGTGAAACGGCCCAAGCCGCTGGCCTGAACCTTGCCAAGGGGCAGGTTCTGCAAACCCGTCACCTGAACGCCCTACTGAATGCGGCTGCGGGTACCGAGGATGCGGAACTGATCAACCTGACGACCCTGCGGTCGATGGCGCAGGCCTATTACAACCCCGAAAACTTCGGTCATTTCGGGCTGGCGCTGCGAAACTATGCGCATTTCACCTCGCCCATCCGGCGCTATGCTGACCTGATTGTCCACCGCGCGCTGATCTCGGGCCATGGTTGGGGTGATGACGGTCTGACCGAGGACGAAATCATGCGGCTGGACGAAACCGCGACGCATATCTCGGACACCGAGCGGCGCTCGATGATGGCCGAGCGCGACACGACTGACCGCTACCTGGCGGCCTATCTCAGCGAACGTGTGGGTAATGAATTCACGGGCCGGATCAGCGGCATCGCGCGCTTCGGGGCCTTCGTGAAGATGGACGAAACCGGCGCGGATGGGCTGGTGCCCGTCCGCTCACTGGGGCGCGAATTCTTCCATTTCGACCGCGAAGCGGGAACCCTCATGGGCTCGGATACCGGTCTGATCATAGCGATTGGTCAGCGTGTGACCGTGCGCTTGACAGAGGCGACGCCGGTTACGGGCGGCTTGGAGTTGGAGCTGCTCTCCATCGACGATCAGGCCCTGCCCCGAGGACGCGGGCCGAAGGGACGCGCAACCAGACGCAAGTCGGTCAGCACCAAGCGCAAGAAGGACAAGATCAAGCGTAAGGTCGAGCGGAAACGGCGTCAGCGCTAGCCTTTGTCCGCAGGTTGTGACGGCCCCTGTGCAAAGACAAGCAAGTCTCGCATGCGGTCGTTCAGGTGGGGTTCAATCTGTTGCCGCGCCCGGGTGATCCGCGCGCTTTCCTCCAACTTGCGCGACAGGGCGTCGATATCCACGCCGTTTCGACCCAGCCAGTGCTGCAGCGCCTGCTGATCAAGCAGGCCGTGCTGCTGCCGAAACTCTGATACTGCACGCACAAGGTCTTCGCCCGGAACGGGTTGCCCGGAGCGCTGGTCCAGCGCAAGAGCCAACGCGTCGATCTCAGCGGCAAGGCGCAGCGCGTCGAACCGATCACCGGAGGCGGTCTTGCATCGTATTAGAACCTCGGGATCGTTAATTGGGTTGTAAGACAGCACACCCGTCAGAAGGGTTTCGAACGCGTCCGTATGCCGGAACTCGAACGCTGGAGCGACGGTTAGCGTGTCGTTCTGCCAGTCGCTCTCGGCACGCAGCAAACAGGCCTGAGCATCCCGGTTTTTCTGATCAATTCGACCCTCAGGGAGCCATAGCTTCAGGCGTTCTGCGGCGGCCGGGTCCAAAGCTGCACAGTCTTCCAGGAGGCTGTCAAAGCTGCGATCAGGATAGAACCTGCGACGGGCGGCTGCGACAAGGGCATCCGCCAACTGCCGCTCAACAACCTGCGCGGCGACAGCGGCTTCTAGAGTCCAGCGGATGTTCACCAGTGGCTCGGAAAGATTGTTAAAACCAACCTCTTCAGGCGCATGGATCAGGGCGACCTCATCGTCCGCCTCAAGCCGGAATTGGGCGAACGCTTCAAAGATCTCACCGACCCCGATCATGCCAAAACTGCCAAGCTCACACGCGCGCAGAGCACCGATCGAGGCGGCACCATAGACGGGGATGCCTTCGGACAAGGCCCACAGGATTTCCTTGTGGTAGACGGCAGGCAAGGCCTCGAAATAGCCATCCAGCAGGATGATGGCACGCGGGCGAGCAAGCGCTGCCTTCAGCAGATCGCCCTGCGCCGCAGGCCCAAGACGCCGGATCGGCAACCGGTCTTCCACGTCACACCGGCGCGGCAGGGAAGGACCGGCAAAGAGGACGATGTCACCTTGGCTCATGACACCTTCCGCGCGCGCGCTCCGGGGCGGTATCCGGGCGCGTAGGATGTACCTTCAAGCCCCGGCGCAATGACCCGCATGACCGTTGCGGGCAGGTCGGGAACCGAAAGATCAACGGCAACCGGCACCTCAAGCCCGGCCCGTTCTAGCGCGGCCAGCATGCAGTCAAGGCTATCACGAGGGGAGCGGACCTGATGAAACGGCACTCGATCGAACCGGTGTGGCGTGTCCGCCTCAACGATCTCGGCGCGCTGCGACCAGAGCGTTTCCGCATTACGCCGTGCTTCATAATAGTCGCGCGTGCGATCATCCCGCGCGCCTGAGATGAGGGTCAGCCGACTTTGCGCCGCTTCGGTCAGGGCACGAGACAAGGCGATGCCCCGCGCAGGGTGGCACCCTGCCCCCGAGGCCGCCTGCAAGCCACGTCTCGTGTCATCCTGACGGTCGATGATTGTTGCAAAGAATGCGGGAATTCCAAGGTCCGAGGTCACGTCCCAGATCGCGCAAGCCACGCCTGAGGCGTCGAACCTGTCAAGAAGCGCTTTGCAAGTCGGGTCTGTGACGGAGTGCAGATCGACCCGGCAGGACGCCATGTTGCTTGGGTTGAGCTTCCACAAAGTCACCGCATCACGCTC
The DNA here is from genome assembly GCF_056541705.1 of Ruegeria sp. AG1. Taxonomy (NCBI): domain Bacteria; kingdom Pseudomonadati; phylum Pseudomonadota; class Alphaproteobacteria; order Rhodobacterales; family Roseobacteraceae; genus Ruegeria; species Ruegeria sp. AG1. The sequence goes on from NZ_JBQFYU010000006.1 coordinate 160,513, forward strand.
CAGCGTTTCGGCCAGAGCCTGACAGGTAGCCTCATCAACGCTGCTGCCCGAGGCGAGGCCGGTCGACGACATCAGAAAACACCCCAACCCGGGCTGCAGGGGCAGCGTGTAATCCATATGGACCAGCTCGTAAGGAACCCAGGCCGAATGATCATCTGAGAGCGCCTTGCCCTCGGCCCAAAGCACGGGTTTGCTGCGCGAAATGGGGTGATCTGAGATCCGGGGCAGACGCTCAAGATCAATCACTTTTTCCGTCTTCGCCAAGTCATCGGCGCTTGCCAGACGCAGGGGCAAAACCGGGGTTTCGGCGCAGCTGAGCTCGACCGCCTCCATCAAGGCCGAAACCTTTGCATCCGCGACGGTCGCGCCTTTGCCTTGCGTCACGGCCAGAGACCGCGCATTCGGACGATGCGCGGCGTAGACGGGAATGCCGATGCAATCCAGGCCGGTCAGTTCAGCCAGCCGGGTGACGCCAAGACGCTTCATATGGGGCAAGACACGGTCCAGAACCTGTACGGACGGAACCGCGTGGGCAGGCGCTCGGTGTTGGTATTCCCCCTCCTGCCCCATGTCTGTCAGCGGGGCTGATCCTAGCTGCGTGTGAATTTGTGCCTCTGTTTCAGCCCGTCGATATTGACCAGATAGCAGGTGCCTTCGGGCTCGAACTTGTCAGGCGGCAGGAAGTCTTTGGGCGGGATGGTGGCAAGGTTCACACCACATTCCAGAAGCTCTCGGACCAAGGCCCAGCCCTTGTCGTTCTGGTACTTCTCAGGATCAACCTGATAGGCTTTGTTGTCCCAGACCTCACGCGGGATATGCAGCACTGTGCCATCATCGCTTGCAATAATCAGGTCGTGTCTAAAGTTCTCAATATCGCTTTCGGACATTATGTCTCCTCCACTCAATACAGGCACGTTCACTACAGCAAATCGAACCCGGTGCCGCAAGCTTTCCCTCGGGCTGGGGCAGTCTTGGGCAAATGGGCCGTGTTAGAGGAACCCAGAATAGCGTGCAGCGTCGATCAACGCGGCAATGCGTCTTTTGATCAGGGGCACGTCATCCGTACCAGTCAGGGTGGCGATATCTGCCACGACATTGCGCAGCGTCTCGGGCAGGTTCTGCTGGCTACTGTTCAGAAGGCGCGCGCATAGCTTTGGCACCTCGGAAAGGTCTTTCTGCGTCTGACTGGATGCGATCAAAGGCAACAGCGCAGACCATTCAAACGGATAAGCGATCGAGGTCTTCTCGAACTGAACCATCGCGTCGCGGGCCAGCTTGCACGCTGTGCTGTCTGCGCTGCGCTGCCAAGCCTCCCACGACAGGTTGGCGGTTGCCAATGCGATGTATTCATGCATTTGGAGTTCCCGCGCCAGCGCAATGCTTTCGTGAGACAGGTGCGTGGCCTCTGATGGGTTGTGCATGCGCCGGTAGACGAGGGACAGATAAGTCATGCAGCGCAACTCGATCTTGCGGTGACCGGATTGGCGCGCGGCCTCCAGACCAGCGCTCATCGCCTCCTGTGCCTGAGGCAGGCGGATGCAGTGCAGATTGACAAACCCAAGGATAAACATGGCCGAGGCAACTATGGCGAGGTTACCAGTTTCCTCAGCCGCAGACACATAGTTCGATGCGGTTTCAATCGTGTCCTCGGTCGGATCATAACGCGACATTCTTAAGTCACGCAGTACCAGTTGATCGAAATACTCGGCGCGTTGTTCGGCGGTCATGCTGCCCACATCCTGCGCCAGTCCAGCCGCCAGTTGAGACATCGCTTCGCCGTCCCCACTCCAGTAGTGAACGTTTAGCGTATTAAGCTGGATGTCGATCCACTCCCGCAGCAGCTCGGCGTCGTCCCGCCACGCGGTTTGATCCAGCGCGGCCTCGGCGGCGGCAAGTTCGGCCAGTGATCCCGCGCGATCCTGTTGCAAGGCATTGCCGGTCAGACGGTGTAACCGAGCAGTTTTCCGCGGGTTGTCTTGAACCAACCCTACGGCCTCACGATAAGCCGCAACCGCGCCGTCAAGGTCGTGAACCAAGGTCAAGACGGTGCCAAGCTGTTCCAGCAGATCGGCACGTTCCGGCAGTGTGCCGGGGTGTAACCCGTCCGAAAGGGTGACCTGTTCCAGATGGTTCAACGCGGATTTGAAATAGGCCGTGGCCTCTGTATTCGCGTAGCGCGAACTTGCCTGCTCCGCCGCTTGCTGGAAGCACCGTGTTGCTTCCGCATGGTTGCCGGACAAACCCCAATGGCTGCCCAGAACATGGGCGGGCGTGATTTTGCGAAACCGCGCACCAAGTACAGCCGCAATACGCGCATGCACCATTGCACGCACGGATCGCAGCATGGTCTCATACGCTGCATCGCGCATCAGGGCGTGACGGAATGAGTATCTGCGAGCCGCAGCCGGGGCGGGAACAATAATCTGCGCCGATACCAACGTGTTTAAATGAGCCGACAGCGCATGATCGGATTCATCAATCACGGCAGACAGAACGTCGAAGGAAAAATCCCGACCAATGGCCGCAGCCGTCTGCAGTATCCGGCGGGATTCGGGGTGACGATCAAGGCGGGCGACCAACAACTCGTTCAGCGTGGTCGGTACCGCCGTCTCATCAATCGAGGTGCCGCCCCCATCGGTTCGGTCAAAGACCCCGGTTTCAATGAACGACTTGGAAAGCTCCTCGGCAAAAAGCGGCACCCCGTCGGACCGATCCGCGATCAATTCCAGCACCGGCATCGGCACCGGTTTCAGATCGTAGACATGTGCCGCAATCTCGCCGATTTCCTCGTTGGACAGCCGGGTCAGTTCGATGCGGGTATTGACCTCCCACGCGGTTTGAAACGCGGGCCTGCAGGTCAGCAGCACCATGACCTGCTCATCTTTGAACGTCTCAAGCAGCCGTCCCAATAGCTCTTTGGTGGTCGGGTCGATCCAGTGAAGGTCCTCGAAGACAACCAGCACTTTCTTGTCGCGCACATACCATTCGAACAGAGCGATCAGCGCCTGAAACGTCATCTCTTTCCGGCCCAGCGCATCAAGAGGCAGCGTGGTGTCGCGCCCGTGTTCGCGAAACTGCATCAAGGCATCCGCCAACGAAGCTGTCTTGCCCGGATCCAGGGTTGTAGCCGAAAAAATCTGTTCCAGCCGCTGGGCTGTGTCCCCGGCCGAAAGCTGCCCCCCACCCAAAACCATAGACCAGATTTGGTTCAATACCGGATACAGGGCGTCATTGGTATGAAAAGGCGAGCATTGAAATCGCAGAACGTCGCCCTCAGCCTCAAGCACATGCGATACGAACTCTTCCACCAGTCGGGACTTGCCAATCCCCGGCTCACCAGAAATGAGCGTCGAGCGAGGAACGCCCTGCTCGACGCGTTCCCACGCGCTATCCAATTGGGCCAGCTCAACCTTGCGGTTGATGATCGGCAGCTTTTCTTTTGACCGACGCTTGAAATCGGGGGTGGGGCCGTCCGTTGCGCCTTCGACGCGCCAGATACGCACCTCGCCGCGGAAGCCTTTCAATTTGTGATTTCCCAGATCGGTCAGATCGAATTTGCCTTCGACAATCTTCTTTGTTTCATCCGAGATCGCCAAGGTGCCCGGTTTTGCCATCAACTGAATTCGCGCGGCCAGGTTGGGCGCGCGCCCGACGGCCTGATCCTCTTCGATATATGAGTTGCGGATCAGATCCCCGACAACAACATTGCCCGTCGCGATGCCAATACGGCAATTTAGCTTAACCCCATGCGGCCGCCCAAGAAAATGCATCGAATCGGCGATGCTTAGCCCCGATCGGATCGCCCGTTCGGCGTCATGATCATAGGCCTGCGGCCAGCCGAAATAGGCCAGAACGCCATCGCCCAGATATTGCGCGACAAAGCCGCCGTATTCCTCGACGATCTCGGTCACGGCGCTTTTGTAGCTGGTCAACAGGGTCGAAAGCTCTTCTGCATCCAGTTGTTCGGACAGTTGGGTCGAGCCGACAAGATCCGTGAACACCACTGACAGCTGCCGTCGCTGTTGCGGCGCGACCGAGTGGCTACGATCCGCCTTTTCCGCAAAAGGACCGTTTGCCAGGTCCGATGCCTGCCCGCTGCGCAGCAAGGCAATCGCGTTCAATAGCTGACGGCGATGGCCAACCGATGCGATCCCCATATCCCTGAGGTCTTCTGCAGTGATCGTCGGCAACAGGCTGCCGTCCACATCATGATCATGAAACGCCGAGATGTAGCGCTCCATTCCAAGCGCGCGCAGCCAATCGTCGAGATCAATTGCCATCGTGTTGTTTCACCGTCCACCCTACCAACGGGCACATAAGAAGCAGTTGGAAGACATTCCCCGACACCAACCGCCTGCCCAAAACGCTGCAATCTGAAAGAGAGAGCAAAAAAACAATTATCATCATGATACCGATTCCACTATCCTCGGAATCGCAACATTATCAAGGGGAAGAACGTCGTCGTGCCCAACTCAAGAAATTTGCTTATCGTCGGAACCGGCAATGTCGCCAACGCGCTTGCGCGCCGGTTTTCTGCAACGGATCACGTGGTTCATATCGGCTCGCGGGATGCCGGACGGGGGGCCGAGGCCGCGGACCGACATGGTATTGAAGGCGGCCTTGCAGCCGATCTGGTTCAACACGCCGAGGTTGTGTTCATCGCCGTGCCCTTCACGGCGCTGGACGACACGTTGGAGGCTCTGGGATCGCTGGAAGGCAAGGTGGTGGTCGACTGCACCAACCCTCTGACCGATGACTACATGGCTCTGACCCTGGGGCATACCACATCCGCAGGTGAAGTCTGCCAAGCGAAACTGCCGGGTGTTACGGTCGTCAAAGCCTTCAACGCGATCTTTGCTGATGTCGTTGACTCGGATCCGACCTATGGCGGCATCCGCCCTCAGGTCTTCCTTGCCGGGGATGACGCAGGGGCAAAAGAAACGGTGGCCGAGCTGGTTCGCGCCATCAACTATGACCCGGTCGATAGCGGGGCCATGCTGAGCGCACGGTATCTGGAACCTCTGGCCGAGTTGATCATTCAGATGGCCTATGTTCAGGGCGAAGGCACGCGGATCACGCCTGTCATCCTGCGCTCAGACGCATAAAAAAGCTTGAATACCCGGAGAAGCAGGCAGGCTCGGACGCTCTGCTTGCTTCGAAGGCCCATTGCAAATAGCGGCCTCCGCCGCATGTATGGGCCGGAGCTTCGGATCGCCGTTCCTTAGACTCCGACGTGGTCGCCTGTTGGGCTGTGTCACCCGCCATACAGTTCTTCCCAGATCTTCCCAGATTCGTGAAGCTCTTTCGATCTGTAGGAATACATGCTTTTGGAGATACCGTCGCGGCAGCACAGGGCAACAATGCTCATCATTCCACAGAGTCCGGTCAAAACACTCGTGATCTTCTCATCAACCGAATACTGCTTGATTGTGTTTGACACCTTTGACCAGCTCGTCAGCCGCATCTCTTGGTGAGAGATTTTCAAAGACATATCAGAACAGTCCCTCACGCAATATTGAGCCATAACGGCAGGTGTTCCTTACCCAGGAATATACGGTGGAGCCTTCTGGACAGTCGTTAGCTATGCGGACGAAGCTGCCATTTTCGGGCTGTTCAATTTTGTAGGTACGGTCGACGCTATTGGCGATGGTTCTGCCCAACTGAAGCCTAGACGAGTATATTCTCACTTCTCATTGAGGTTGCATCGTAACTTTTGCGGTTTCCTAGCAGACTGTTCTTCTAGGAACAGGACGCCTACGGTAAGAACGGAATCTGCGACCCACAACGTGCAGAGGTAACTTGTGTGATCAAGGGCATTCCGAAGCGGACCATGATCGTCGGCTTTCTAGGTGTGACGGCGACAATCAGCGCCGGAGTTGTTTGGTTCATAATGTATGGACCGGGGTCTTGGACTGACAACATTTCCAATCGCGACCTCATTGATACGACTCCAGATGCTGGCCTGCCTAGAGAAGTGGACGGCCAATCCGCCAAACTCCTCTCGGCCTTCCACGGGCTTGACGCACTTCCACGAGTCTCAAATGTGATTTGCAGGGGGTCTGAGGGCAACACCGGAATGCCAGTGGTCTTTTCTACTGAGATAGACATCGCGACTATGCAGGCCGGAGACTTTAAAGTCACTACTCGGTCAGGCGCGTCCGGGAAAATGCACTGCGCGTCCGTGTTGCCAGCCACAGACCCTGGTGAGTTTCGCACGGTTCTTTTGATAGGGCAATTGGGACCCGCCGAAACCGACCCACCGGTTAGAGTTGACGTTATCGGGCATTTGCAGTCGATCGACGGCATGCTTGATTTTCAGGGAGCTAGTGCATCGGTAATACCCTTAGAAGACGGACCATCGATTGTTTTGGCCGAAGTCGTGGAGGACTGGACATTGGTCGGCACTTTGGGCCCGCGTCGCGTCAGGGGCAGCCTCTGCCCGACGGAAGGCGTCGTTCAGGCGATCCGAGTGACGTGGGAAGGGGGTGTGACGCTTAAGGATGGCAGCGAACCAGATGAGGCAGAACGCGATCTATACGCCATCACCGTCGCGGCACCCGATGGGACCCGTCGTGAAGTGAAGCCGCTCGCGCTCGCCAACCTAGGTGACGGGGACAACAATCATATGCTGTGCATGGACACGACAGATCGGCCTATCTCAGTGTCCTTTCCAGAAGGCGTCTTTACGGACCCGAACGATGATTTGAACCCAGCTACAAAGATTAACGTAACACCGTATCGGTAAGCATCCTGGCATGACCACTCCGCAGTCTTAGGGTATATGGATACATTGTCTCGTGCTGGTGCGTTATAAGGTACAACAGGTTTGATCGTTGGAGGTGGAATAGAAGGTCCGCTTTGGGCTGTCTGCCGAAATTCACTACGATCTTTCGCCAAGTATATCTTAAGCTCGCCGCCAATTTCATCAAAATGAAATGTCAGGCGGGGCGACTTAGGTGAAAAAGCCCTGAGTACCAATTCCTGCAAACATTCAAGCAGATCGAATGCATTTGAAACGCGTTTATCTACGATGGTAGAAAACCGACCTACGTGCCTAAAGAAAATGACTGAAACAAGGTCATTCGACCGCACTGATAGCGTGATTGGCCCTGAAAGCTGGTTCAACGCATCAAGCGTCGCCTTCCACGAAAGGTTTGGGTGCTGCTCTGACCAGCCGGGGTGTTGCGAAGACGTTGTAATTCCCATTGAGGACGTCGCGAAAATTCGATCAAGCAAGCTTGACCGCTGATGTCCTGGTATCAATCCCGAGATACATTCAAACCCGGCGCCTGCAGAAATACACGGAACTTGACTGGCTATTGATCTTTTTAGCGCGCGCAAAGAATATGTAAAAGTAAGATAAGATCAAAGCGGCTGTGATCCGCAGGCAGACTGGCATGACCAAAATCAAGAATATGGAAGAGTTCGCGGCGCTCAGCGGAATCTCGCGGCCCACTGTGTCCAAATACTTCCACGATCCCGATAGCGTTCGCCCAACGACAAGGGCGCGTATCGAAGAAGCGCTGGAGCGGTTTGACTATCGCCCGAACATCTATGCGGTGAACCAGAACCGTAAACTGACCAAGAATATCGGCATTGTCGTGCCCTATCTGGCTGATCCGTTCTTTGCTGAAATCGCTCGGTATCTTGAACAAAGCTGTATTGCAGCGGGGTATCGTCCGTTCCTTTTCAGCGCTCACGGTGAACAGAAACTGGAAAACGAAATCCTGGACGGTTTGCAATCTTTGAAACCTGCGGGCGTGTTGTTGGCGCCTTTGGGGCGTATCTCTGACAAGTCAGCGATCGAGAAATTCTGTGCCAGTGTGCCGACGGTTCTGTTCGACAGTAACCTTGACGGTTTGGGCGCGGCGTTTATCGGGTCCGACAACTTCAGCTTTGTGTCTCAGACCGTGGAATACATGACCCGCACTGGCGAGCCACCCTCGTTCTTCGAAATGCGGACACCTGCAAACCCCAATGCCAACAAGCGGCGGAAGGCCTATGTCGAGGTGATGGAGCGCCTGGGTTTTGAACCGCATGTGATCAAAATCGAAGGCGCTGGCTGGGCCTTTGAGGAGATTGGTCGACAGGGTGCGCTCAAGGTTTTGGATGAACGCAAGTTACGCACGGACTCGGTTTTGTGCAGCAATGACCGATTGGCAATCGGCTTTCTGGCGGCGTGTTTTGAGCAGGGGATTCGCGTCGGGCGGAAAGCCGACTGTACTCTGCGGGTGGCCTCGAACGACGATCATCCCTTTGCAAAATTCACATGCCCCTCACTGACAACCGCGGCGCATGACTACGACAATGTGGCGGCCCGAAGTGTCGAAACGCTTTTCGAACTCATTGAAAACGGTGGGAAATTTGAGAATCGGACAGAAACCCTCTTCCCGGCCCGATTGGTTCTCAGGGAATCCGCATAACGTCAAAAATTAACGCGCGTAAAGTTTTTATTGACGCCGCGACAAATCTTGAACTACCCTCTCTACACGACATCCAAGCTCAGGGAGGACAGGGATGTATCTGAAACACGCACTTCGTGCGGCGACTGCTTTGACGTTCGTCGCGACGGCCGCGGCCCACGCACAATCCATCACGATCGCCACCGTAAACAACGGCGACATGATCCGGATGCAGGGCTACACCGACAAATTCACCGAAGCGACCGGCATTGACGTCGAGTGGGTGACGCTGGAAGAAAACGTACTGCGCCAGCGCGTGACCACTGACATCACCACCAAAGGTGGTCAGTTCGACATCATGACCATTGGTATGTACGAGACCCCGATTTGGGGCGCAAATGGCTGGCTGGTTCCGCTTGACGGACTTTCCGAAGAGTACGACGTCGGTGACATTTTGCCGGCGATGTCGGGCGGTCTAAGCCATGACGGAACGCTGTATGCGGCGCCGTTCTACGGCGAAAGCTCGATGATCATGTACCGCACTGACCTGATGGAAAAGGCGGGCATGGAAATGCCCGAGGCGCCTAGCTGGCAATTCATCAAAGAAGCAGCGGCGGCGATGACCGACAGAGACGCCGACATCAACGGCATCTGCCTACGTGGCAAAGCCGGTTGGGGTGAAGGCGGCGCGTTCATCACGGCGATGTCTAACTCCTTCGGCGCGCGCTGGTTCGACGAAGATTGGAAGCCCCAGTTCGATCAGCCCGAATGGTCTGACACGCTGAACTTCTACGTTGAAATGATGACGGAATCCGGTCCGGCAGGCTATGCTACCAACGGGTTTAATGAGAACCTGTCATTGTTCCAGCAAGGCAAGTGCGGCATGTGGATCGACGCCACTGTTGCGGCGTCATTCGTGACCAACCCGGACGACTCGACCGTCGCGGACAGCGTTGGTTTTGCGCTGGCACCCGACACCGGATTGGGCAAACGCTCCAATTGGCTTTGGGCTTGGGCACTGGCCATTCCGGCCGGTACACAGCAAGAAGACGCAGCCAAGCAGTTCATCGAATGGGCAACGTCTAAAGACTATATTGAGCTAGTTGCTGAAAACGAAGGTTGGGCAAATGTACCGCCGGGCGCGCGCTCCTCTTTGTATGAGAACCCGGAATACCAGAAGGTTCCGTTTGCCAAGATGACGCTGGACTCGATCCTGTCCGCTGATCCAAACAACCCAACGGTCAAACCTGTCCCATATGTTGGCATCCAGTTCGCTGCGATCCCAGAGTTCGCGGGTATTGCGACACAGGTCAGCCAAGAGTTCTCGGCAGTCTACGCCGGACAGCAAACGGTTGAGGAAGCACTTGCCAAAGCGCAGGCCTTCACCGCCGAAGAAATGGAAGCCGCAGGGTACTGAGGCATCCTCCCACGCGGGCGGGCAGAAGAGCTGCCCCCCCGCTCACCCCTTCCACAACCCACATTTTTCTCGCAGGCTAAGCTACGCCTGAACAGAGAGGGTTTGCGTAATGGCTACTCAACATTCCCGATCCGTCGCGCGCCTGATGATGGCACCCGCAGTGGTCCTGCTGCTTGGCTGGATGCTCGTGCCCCTGACGATGACGCTGTATTTTTCCTTCAAGAAATATCTGCCCCTGCGCGGTGGCGATCTGGGCTGGGTCGGCTTCGACAACTACGTCCGGTTCGTATCGTCCAGCTCCTTCTGGCCCGCGGTTCAGGCGACGCTTGTGATCGTCGGAGGGGTTCTGGTCATCACCGTTATTCTGGGTATCCTGCTGGCGATGCTTCTGGACCAACCGATGTGGGGCCAAGGGGTTGTCCGCATTCTCGTGATCGCACCCTTCTTCGTCATGCCCACCGTGTCCGCCTTGGTCTGGAAGAACATGTTCATGGACCCGGTCAACGGCCTGCTGGCCCATCTTTGGCGCTTTTTCGGGGCCGAGCCGATCTCATGGCTGTCCGAGGCGTCTATGACCTCAATCATCATGATCGTCTCATGGCAGTGGTTGCCTTTTGCGACCCTCATCTTGCTGACCGCAATCCAGTCGCTGGACAGTGAGCAGTTGGAAGCCGCCGAGATGGACGGCGCGCCGGTCCTGAAGCGGTTCTACCACATCATCCTGCCGCATCTGAGCCGCGCGATCACCATCGTGATCCTGATCCAGACAATCTTCCTTTTGTCGATCTTCGCCGAGATCTTCGTGACCACCGGCGGCGCATTCGGCACCCGTACACTCACCTACCTGATCTTCCAGCGTGTGCTGGAAAGCCAGAATGTTGGCCTCGGATCAGCCGGAGGTGTCTACGCAATCATCTTAGCCAACATCGTTGCCATCTTCCTGATGCGCATCGTCGGCAAGAACCTGGACGCGTGAGGAGGTAAGACCATGGCCCGCGCTGTCACAACCCGCCGCAAATCGCAGAATACCGCCCTCGCCTGGGCCGTTGGTTTGCTGATCTTTTTCCCGATACTCTGGACCATCCTGACCAGCTTCAAGACCGAGGCGCAGGCAATCGCCAGCCCACCGTTGTTCCTGAACTTCAACTGGACGCTGGAAAACTACGCCATCGTGCAGGAACGGTCCGACTATATGCGGTTCCTATGGAATTCGGTCATCATAGCCGGGGGCTCGACCATTCTGGGCGTCATCATCGCCGTCCCCGCCGCATGGGCGATGGCCTTCGTTCCGTCCAAGCGCACCAAGGACATTCTGCTTTGGATGCTGTCGACCAAGATGTTGCCTGCGGTCGGCGTTCTCTACCCAATCTACCTGCTGTTCATTCGGTTGGGCCTGCTGGATACGCGCGGAGGGCTGGTCGTCGTCCTGATGCTCATCAACCTGCCGATCATCGTCTGGATGCTGTACACCTATTTCCGCGAAATTCCGGGTGAAATTCTGGAAGCTGCACGGATGGACGGGGCGACATTGAAAGAAGAAATTCTCTACGTCCTGACGCCAATGGCCATCCCCGGTATCGCCTCGACCGTTTTGTTGAACTTCATCCTGGCGTGGAACGAGGCGTTCTGGACCCTCAACCTAACCGCTGTCGACGCTGCTCCGCTAACGGCGTTCATCGCCAGCTATTCCAGCCCAGAAGGTCTGTTCTTTGCCAAGCTCAGCGCGGCCTCGACCATGGCGATTGCGCCAATCCTAATCCTTGGCTGGTTCAGCCAGAAACAACTTGTCCGCGGCCTGACCTTCGGCGCTGTGAAATAAGGAACACGACACATGGGACGTATTCAACTCAAGTCCGTGACCAAAAGCTTCGGCGACGTGCAGGTCATTCCACCGCTTGACCTGACCATTGAAGATGGCGAGTTCACTGTCTTCGTCGGCCCCTCGGGCTGCGGTAAGTCCACCCTGTTGCGTCTTATCGCGGGGTTGGAGGATATCACCTCGGGCTCCATCGACATTGACGGGGCGGACGCCACCGATGTGCCACCCGCCAAACGAGGGCTGGCGATGGTTTTCCAGTCCTATGCGCTCTACCCCCATATGACCGTGCGCAAGAACATCGCCTTTCCCCTGCGGATGGCGAAACTGGATCAGGCCGAGATTGACAAGCGGGTCGAAGGTGCCGCCGGCGTTCTAAACCTGACCGACTATCTGGACCGCCGCCCCGGCCAGCTGTCCGGCGGCCAACGCCAGCGGGTCGCCATTGGGCGCGCTATCGTGCGCGAACCGGCAGCGTTCCTGTTTGATGAGCCGCTGTCAAACCTCGACGCGGCACTACGCGTTGGCATGCGGTTAGAGATCAGCGAGCTGCACGAACGCCTGGCGACCACTATGATCTACGTGACCCACGATCAGGTCGAAGCCATGACCATGGCTGACAAGATCGTCGTCCTTCAGGCCGGAGTGATCGAACAGGTCGGCAGCCCGCTGGAGCTGTATCGCACACCTCGAAACCTGTTTGTCGCGGGCTTCATCGGCTCCCCCAAGATGAACTTCATCGAGGGTGAAGAGGCCGCGAAACATGGCGCGAAAACCATCGGCATCCGCCCGGAACATATTACTGTTTCGGAAACTGAAGGCGAATGGTCCGGGGTTGTCAGCGTATCGGAGCATTTGGGTTCAGACACCTTCTTCCACGTCCACGATACCGGACTGGCCGAGACGATTACGGTTCGCGCCGATGGCGAGGTTGGGTTCCGCCACGGGGATCGTATTCACCTGACGCCACGGGCCGACGTCATCCACCGCTTCGATGAAAAAGGACTGCGGATCGAATGACCCGTCTGAATGGCAAAATCGCTCTGATCACCGGTGGCGCGCGCGGCATCGGGCTGGCCTTTGCCAAATCCTATGTCGCGGAAGGCGCACGCATTGCCATCGCGGACATCGACATCGAACGCGCACAACAGTCGGCAGCCGATATCGGCGCCTCCGCCATGGCCGTCGAAATGGACGTGACGAACCAACAGAGTATCGACGGCGCCATTGCCCACACGGCATCGCATTTCGGCCCGATCGACATCCTGATCAACAACGCCGCGATCTTCACCGCCGCCCCGATTGTCGAAATTGAGCGCGCCGACTACGAGCGCGTTTTTGATATCAACGTCGCTGGTGCCTTGTTCACCATGCAGGCCGTCGCGCGCCATATGATCGCGCATGGCACCAAAGGACGGATCATCAATATGGCGTCGCAAGCTGGGCGGCGCGGTGAGCCACTGGTCGCCGTGTATTGCGCCAGCAAGGCTGCGATCATCTCTCTCACCCAATCTGCGGGCCTGAACCTGATCGCGCACGGGATCAACGTGAACGCGATCGCGCCAGGTGTGGTGGACGGCGAACACTGGGACGGCGTCGATGCGTTCTTTGCCAAACACGAAGGTAAACTGCCGGGACAGAAGAAACGCGAAGTGGCCGCTGCCGTTCCCTATGGCCGCATGGGCCGGGCCGAAGACTTGACAGGCATGGCAGTGTTTCTCGCCTCGGACGAGGCAAAATACATCGTTGCACAAACCTACAATGTCGACGGTGGAAATTGGATGAGCTGATGAACCCAGTGGCACACTCAAACCCTCTGATCCAGCTGCGGCAAGACAGGCTTGCAGACCTCCCAGCGACTGTCGGCACCCCTAACTATAAGCGTTCGGAGCTGACGCCGGGCATTGTTCATATCGGTCTTGGAAATTTCCACCGCGCCCACCAGGCGTGGTACATTCATCAGCTCTTGCAGCAGGGCCAAGCCTACGATTGGGGCATTATCGGAGCCGGAGTGCGCAGCTACGACGCTGAGATGCGTGAGAGGCTGTTGGCGCAGGATTGCCTGACCACGTTGATCGAGTTGGATCCACAAGGAATATCGGCAGAGGTCATAGGCCCGATGATCGACTATCTGCCGATTGAGGCAGGTAACGCAGCACTCATCCGCCGGATGGCTGATCCGTCTATCCGAATTGTGTCCCTGACTGTAACCGAGGGCGGCTATTTTCTGGATGCCAACACCGGCGTGTTCAACTTGGATCATGAAGACATAAGGTACGACGCGAAGAACCCGCATGAGCCACGCACAGTATTCGGTGCGATGGTCGAGGCATACAGGCAAAGGCGTGAGAATGGTTTGGAACCGTTTACCGCGCTGAGCTGCGACAATCTTCAGGGCAACGGCGCAATACTAAAAACCTGCATTGTTAGTTTGGCACGTTTGGTCGACGCGGAACTGGCCGACTGGATCGCCCAAGAGGGCGCATTCCCGAACTCGATGGTGGATTGCATCGTACCCGCGACGACCGAGCAAGTCGTTTCTCAATGCAGGGCGCTTGGAATTGACGATCGCGCTCCGGTCTCGCATGAGAATTTTCGGCAATGGGTCGTCGAGGATGACTTCTGTGCCGGACGGCCGCCCCTCGAACAGGCTGGGGTCACGATGACCCACGATGTTCACGGATATGAAATGATGAAGCTGCGCATCCTGAACGGAGGTCATCAGCTGCTTGCCAATATTGGGGAAATTCTGAACGTACCGACGATTTCAGACTGCATGCAGGATCCGGACATCGTAGCGTTTTTCAAGAAGGTTCAGACAGAAGAGATCTTGCCCTATGTCGAAGCTGTTCCAGGCACCACGGCAACTGAGTATCTTGGTTTGGTTGAAAAACGCTTCGCAAACAGCACCATCCGCGACACAACACGTCGCGTGGCATTTGATGGGTCTTCACGGCATCCGGGGTTCTTGCTGCCGTCGTTGCGCGATGCCCTTGCCTCAGGCCGTTCTCTGACTGGACTTGCTCTGGCCGAAGCGTTCTGGTGCCGGATGTGCGCGGGCGTTCGCGAAGATGGCTCGGAAATTGCGCCAAACGACCCCCAATGGGAGCATTTGCAAAACACTGCTCGGGCCTCCAAGGCCGACCCAAAAATGTGGATCGAGCAACGCCAGTATTATGGTGAGCTAGCTGGCAACACGAGGTTTGCAGAAGCGTTTTCCGGTTGGCTGACCGCAATCTGGCAAGTTGGTTGCCGGGCAGCGGTAACCGACTACGCCACCTCATAGGCAAAGCGACACTAGTCGTGCCGCGCAATGGGCGTAAACTTCCCTAACGCTCATTGAGCGGAACCGTAGTTGCACTCAGTTCAAATTGGCCAGAAAGGAGTTGGCCTTTTTCAGATGCTTCTCTTTTGCTTCCAGCGGCATCCTATCGCCTGTGCGACACATCATGGCCCAACGCGGATTTTTTGAAAGCGTGTCTCTATGCTTGAAAATGAAGCGCCAATACAAGCCGTCCCAAATCTCGGCCCATTCACCTTTGCCCCAATGACTCATCTTCCGAATGTAATTTGATCCGGAAAAATAAGGCTTGGTCGTGATCAACCCGCCATCCGCGTTTTGACTCATTGCATAAACATTTGGAACCATGACCCAATCGTAGCTATCCACGAACATTTCCATGAACCACAGGTACACGTCGTCTGGTTTGATTTCACACAAGAACATAAACCCGCCGAGCACCATCAACCTTTCGATGTGGTGACAGTAGCCGGTCTGCAGTATCCGCCTGATCGTATCGTCAATCGGGTCTATCCCAGTTGTGCCGTCATAGAAGGAGGAAGGCATTGGTCGGTTGTGACGCCAATGATTGGTTGTGCGCATACGCACGCCCAAGTCCTCATAGGTCGCGCGCATGAACTCTCTCCACCCTATGATCTGGCGGATAAACCCCTCAACAGAGTTGAGTGGCGTATTCCTACGCTGGGCATGGTCCAGAGTCGCGTCAATGACTTGCTGTGGCGTGATCAAGCCAATGTTCAATGCAGGTGTGAGGACAGCATGCCAAAGCCAGCTTTCGCCTTCAACAATCGCATCCTCAAAGTCACCAAACTGGTCGAAACGCCGTTCCAAAAACTGGTGCAGCCACGCCAGTGCAGCAGCGTGCGAAGTTGGATAATAAAGGGTATCGAGATCTCCTCGCGCGTCGGGAAATTCAGACAGAACATTGTCTTTCGCCGCTTGGTCCACACTGTCGTGCTGCGGCCAGTCGATCCAAGGCAAGCTTTGTAGCAGGGCTTTTGGAACCTTTTTGCGATTGTCTTCGTCGAAACTCCACTGGCCGCCCAAGGGCTGATCGTTCTCAAGCAAGATGTTCAATCGGCGTCGCTGGCTTTTGTAATATTCCGCCATGAACCAACGTTTTCGGCCGGCAGACCATGCCTGATTGCTGGCACGTGTGTTTAGAAAGCCGGGCGAAGGCAGGAATTCAATCGCAATTCCTGTTGCTTGCGATGCCTCACTTATACGCTTTTCAACAACTGAATCGACGGGATCAGCCATCACGACCCGAGAAATCTGATCCAGAGAAAGCCGTTCGAACAAATGCAGGCAAGCTTTGGTAGAGCGCTCATACTCAAAGAGGTCCACATGAAAGCCCTTGATCTCGAGCTCTTGGCGATACCTGGCCATGCTCGCCCTATGGAGCCAGAGCTTCTGCTTGTGCATTTTGGCGGGATACTGCGGGTCTCCGAAGAACAACGGATCTTCAAACAAGATCACCTTTTGCAGCGGCATCTCAAATGCGGGGTGTTCTGCAAAAATTTGATTTGGAAGCACAATTGCGGCGTATGTCACGGCGTTTTCCCGGTTTTGTTTAAACGGCTAGCAAGTCAGATTAAGGGCCTGCATTATGGACGGGATCTTCTTCTTGAAGCCAAAGAACCCTGCCCTAGCGTGCGGCCATGCGTGCGCATCGTAAGGGCGCCAGATACGATGCAGATGAATACCAGCCTCGTTCAGCTTTGGTTCGGCACGGTCCAAGCACACCCGTGTCGGACCGATAGGACAATAGGGAGTGACGATCGTATCAACATTGTTTGTTTGGGCAGCCCTGATCAGGGGCTCGGACCAATCGTCCTTGACTTGTCCAATCTCTCCGAACGGCGAGAGTGCGCTATTCATTGCTTGTTTGACAAAAGCAGACGGCAAGTCACCGACCGGACCCGGCGAACGACCATCTGTGGCCAGCAGGCCGACCACGCCTGCGGGACGCACTGATGTGATATCTGCTGCGGCAATGTCTTCCTCTGTCACCAGCAGCAGGTACGGCTTTGAGAAGGGTTTTTCTGACTGTGGGCGGATTTTGATGCGCGGATGATTTGTTGCTTCAACCAGCGGCTCGGCGACGTTGGCCAATCCTTGGGGTTGAAACCGTCCATCGGTGTATTTCGCGATAATGTCGGCGCGCGCGAGATAGGTTTTTCCCTTTGTATGGAGACCCGCCACCCAACGCCAACTTAGGGTATTTGATGCCGGATCGCCGTCGACGAGGTGACGCATGAAAACATCTGCGCCCAGTTCCCAGGGAAGTCTAAGCGTGAAAATCCAAATTGAGGCCACCCACATTCTCACGTGGTTATGAAGATACCCCGTCGCGTTTAACTCGCTCATCCAATGATCAAAACACTCGATACCAGTACGGCCTGACACAGCATCCCGATACGCCTCATTCAATGCTGTATCGTTTTCCAAACACTTCAATTGCGCCACCAAGTTTTTTTGATAGCTAAACCAAATACTTGGCCGTTGCTCCAACCATCCTTTGAAATACGTGCGCCAAAACACTTCGTGAATGAACTTGTCTGCGCCCTTTTCACCATGTGCAGACAGAACGCGTGACAGAACCTCTTCCTCAGTTAGCAAACGGTGTCGTATCCAGGGCGAGAGAGTGGATACGTTGCCGCGCCGATCGGGGCCAAAGTCATAGTTTCGACTTTGCGCATAGTCGCGTCCAGCGCGGGGCACGAATTGCTCCAAACGCCTCAGGCCTGCGGCGCGCGTAGGTTCGAACCGCAACTGTTCAAAAGCTCTATCCACCACACGAAATTCCAATGTCATGCGGCTGCCTTGCAGCGCTTCGAGCAGTATTTGACGTCATCCCAGACCTTCTCCCATTTCTTGCGCCACACGAAGGGACGTTGGCAGACTGGACAGATCTTTTGCGGTAAATCCGCCTTCTTGCGCATCTTCACGTGACGTCTCCGAACGGTAGGTCAAGTTGAGCCGCATTCCGGGGTGTTCTGGTTTTTCTTTTACGAGAGCGTTCAGCCTTTCGGCTTGCATGTTTGGTGGCGATTGCGTGCGCTCGATCGCGAAATTCCGGCCCGCGCCTCACTGCCCACATCTTTTCACGCGCAGCCTTTGCCGCCGCCAGATGGTCAAAGACGCGCACCGGGTATTTTCGGTCAAGAACCGCGCCTGCGTTGGCCGCGTTCCATGGATCATGCAGATGTGCATCCGGTATCTCTGCCAGTTCTGGCACCCACCGACGAATGAATATGCCGTTCGGATCCTGATCCCGGCCTTGTTTTACGGGGTTGTAAATACGGATGGTGTTGATGCCGGTTGTGCCAGATTGCATCTGGACCTGACTCCAATGGATACCGGGCTCATAGTCGGTGAACATCCTGGCCAGATGCAGGCCCGGCGCACGCCAATGGAGCCACAAATGATAGCTCGAAACTGCCATCACCATTGCCCGCATGCGGAAATTCAACCAACCCGTCGCGCGAAGAGATCGCATGCAGGCGTCCAAGAAAGGATACCCTGTCTCACCTGTTGACCAAGCTTGTAGAAGCGCCGCATCCGGTTCCTTGGGGCGCAAGCCATCATAAAGCGGGTGAAGGTTCTCGAACTCTATTTGCGGTTCGTCCTCCAGCTTTTGAATGAAATGACAATGCCAGTGCAAACGCGCTGAAAAGGATCGAATCGATTTCTGCCACTTGCCTGCACCTGCGGGAAGCGTGCGCCGGGCATTTTCCGTCTGTTGTGCAATTTCGCGAACAGAGATCGCGCCCCATGCAATATAGGGAGACAGCCGCGAACATGCTGTTGCGCCACTCAAGGGGCTGGACATTGCACGTTGGTAGTCAATGCTCCTGTTGTTCAAAAAGCTGTTCAAAAGCCCCAGCCCGACTTGACGCCCACCTTTCTGCCGACCCGAACATACGGCCCCTGCAAGGCCAAGATCTTTGCTGCTTGGGAGCGCGCCAAGCTCAATGGACAAAGGCGCCAGCTGCGGTGCCTTTTGTGTTGGTCGCGACATCTGCGAGTCCCAATGGTTCGCCCAGCCGTCTCGTGACTTCAGTCGGCGGATAACACCGTGGTTCTGAATCTCATGCCAAGGGACACCTGCGTCGCGACACCAAGCCGCGACATTTCTATCCCTGCTATAGGTCCAATCGTTGCCCGTCTCCTCGTGAGACCATAAGGCCTCCAGAAAACCTTGTTTTTTCAGTTCCGCAAGTGTCTCAATCACTGTTCCGATACGAACGACCAGTGGCTGTCCCAACTGAGCAGTTGCCTCCCGCAATTCCGCAAGTGTCTCAGAAACAAAGCCCCATTGCCGTTCTGAGGCATCAGGCTGCAGCCACAGTTCAGGTTCAACAACATACAGCGGCAACACGGGGCCAACCCTGGCCGCATGTGCCAAGGC
The DNA here is from genome assembly GCF_056541705.1 of Ruegeria sp. AG1. Taxonomy (NCBI): domain Bacteria; kingdom Pseudomonadati; phylum Pseudomonadota; class Alphaproteobacteria; order Rhodobacterales; family Roseobacteraceae; genus Ruegeria; species Ruegeria sp. AG1. The sequence goes on from NZ_JBQFYU010000006.1 coordinate 179,863, forward strand.
CGCATGATCCAAAACACGGAGATCTCGCTTGAACCAGACGACTTGCAAATCCGTACACCTCACCCAAGCCATTCTTTGAGTGATTACGCGTCATGGAATGCAACGGATCAGAAAAAGTGCTGATTTTGCAGAATGATCGCGACGTCTTTGCCTGCATGTCGGCGACTGTAGGTAGTGTCCGTTACTGCGCTTTTCCTCGGTTTAGTTGCTGGCGATAAAGTGCAACAAATCGCTCACTACCATACATCGAAGGACGGCTTAGTCCGCGTCCGCAACCTAACTTACTCCACAATCTTGCGGTTGTAACGAATATCAGTTTTGGCGGGTCACCTTGCAGTGATTGAGGTTGTTGACCTACGGCAGAAAAAGGCCACACGAAGCGGCCTACGGATCAGCCAATTCTCGCCAGTTTTCTTTGTCCGCCAAATGGCAGTCAGTTGAGAATATCCGCTATTGCGCCGATCAGGTTCAGAACTTCGTTAGTTCGTCGATCTACCTCGTAGACATAGTTTCCGGCCCGCACGTAGTATCCGTTTCTTTTCAGACCATATCTGTAGGGATCGTTGATGCGCACATAGCCATCGTAGAGGTAGTCCCCAGCTCGGTATCGTTTGACTTGTCCGGGGGGGACGCACGGAACTGCTTTTTTGGCCAAGCCCGGTGGGCAATGTCCTGCTTTTGATTTCACGAGAACAGGCTGCATAGCATTGTGCGACCCAACAGTCTTTCTAAGATCAAGAGACTGGACGTCAAAACTCGCACTCGCAACCGGCCCGGTTTGCATTACGAACACCGTCGCTGTGATTGCTAGAGCCGTTTTCATCCTTTTGCCTCCTTTAACTGCGTCTTCCATTTATGATCCCCGTCGGGATTTGGCCAATGCAATAGGCGGAGACTGGCTTACCGCTGAAGTCTCCCACTATGACGCGATGGTTCGTTGGCACGACAGCCTCAGCTAACGACCTTTCAAACCGTCAAGTTGGAATGAGGTAATTGAAGAGGCGCACGACCGGACAAATCGTTTGTTCTTATTTCGTAAACAACATTAACCGAACGTGAACAGTGTATTCGCAGTGGGTTCAAACAACTTTAGGCATACTGACTAAGTTGGATCGAACGAGACATATATCGTTTGACGAAAACAAGGGGAACAAAATGGTCAAGCCTGCCTTTATGACTGAAGATCGCAGCACTGAAATTGCGATGCGGACCTCTAGCGAATCTGCTGAAGAGCGCCTGCAAACCACGATGAATTCGAGCAATAGTCGCTTCCCTCCTATTGAAAACGCACTGACAGAGATCATAAAAAACAAGCGGCTATCCGAGGCTCACCAGAACGTCTGAAGACAAATCAGCTGACCCCCCGACAATTCTCGATTATCGTCCTAAACATCGGAATTGTAAAATAAATCCCGCCCCAAATTTGGGCGGGATTTTCTTGTTGCGCATCGCAATCATCAAGAGTTTGCGCCTAGCAGGCCGACTAGGTCGACCTGCCAACTTGGTATCCGAAAGGCTTGCCGGCGCTCCAGCTTCCAGTTCATCCTGAAGTGGAAGCTGGCGATGGCCGGGAAGCCTCAGGTCACAGTCCCAGCAGGGCTTTGACCTGTTCCTCAACTGCATCGGTGACAGGCTTGTTGGCAGCGGCTTCCAGGGCCTCACGTTCTGCCAGGTCTTGCTCTTCGACAAGTTCTGTCAGCTCTTCGACCTCTTCAACAGCTTCATTGTATTCAATGGCTGCCTGTCTCTCGTCATTCAAAGTCTGGGCTTCATCAATCGAAGCGTCCAATTCGGCTTGGGCCTCTTCTAGCTGCGCTTCGATATCCGGATCGCTACCGCCCGCGTCCTCCAAAGCTTGTTCAAGCTCTGCGACCGTATCCCGGTTGGTTTGAACCTCACCCAATGCGACTTCCAAGTCATCCTCGATTTCTTGAACTGTACGATCTGGCTCTTCCAGTCCCTCGAGAAACTCCAACTGTTCTTCCAGTTCCTCACGCAAGGGTTCTCCGGCCAGCACAGTGTCGCGGTACGTGGCAATTCTGCCAACCCGTGAATTGGGCGCAGCATTGGCGAGGGCCGTTGGACTTGCATTGGCCGCGTTCAGTGCGCCCAACTCGGACGGGTGTGCACCAAGCAGCGCAGCCATACGATTACCTTTGTTGCGGGAAACGGGACGCTTTGACTCTTCTACAATGACAGTCTGACGAACCGTTTTTTGCACCTTGGCCTTCTGCGTTCGAAGGGTTGTCGTGGCAACCCTTGAGGTGGTTGCCGTTTTGCGAGTTTTGCCATTCCCGTTGAACAGATCTTTCAGAGAGAACCCGCCGCCTTTTTTCGTACCGGACCGAGCAGACTGAGACTTTGTTTTCCCTTGCCCGAATATCCCGACTCTGGTGCCGCCACGGCTTTTGTCGGCCCCGTTACTACGGCCACCATTTCCAGCCGAGCTGTTGTCTCCGCGATCTCCCTGAGCGCCGTTGCCATTGCCGCCGCTGTTTCCATTGCCACCGCCGTTACCGTTGCCATTTCCACCGCTGTTGCCGTTTCCGCCGCCATTGCCGTTGCCGCCGCCGTTACCACCACCGTTTCCACCGCCATTGCCGCCACCATTACCGTTGCCTGGTTTGGCATAAACAAAATCAGGAGCTGCGACGGTGGCTACAATGGCCGTGGACCCCAACAAGGCAATCGCGATCGTCGAAGCTTTTAGCAGTCCGCACTTGGTGGTTTTCATTTTCAATCTCCTCAAAACCTTCAGCAACGGCAATCAGCGTGCTGAGGTTGACCACAGTGTTTCGGCAGTCTGACTCGCAGTCGAATCAAAACCGTTGCCACTGATTTAACTTGAGGTCGCTTGAACGCAGGGCTAACTGCTTGTTCATCATCGGTTCATGTCTGGCCTAGTAATGTTCAATGAAGGTGTTTGAGGGTGTTATGCAGGCCAAAGCGTTTTTTCTGGTTGCAGCTTTGCTAACCGCCTTGTCCGGGGGACAAGCGGCGGCAGATGCACGCGAACTCAAACAGTCTGAACTACGCATGGCGACGTTGTCAGGCAGTGCGATACGGCTGAACCGTGTCATCAAAGGCGTGAAAAAAGCATACGGCGGAACACCTGTTGATGCGCGCGCATTCAAAACAGACAAGATCTACTATCGTATTCTGGTCAAAAAGCCGGGCGGAAAGATCGTCAGCGTGATCGTGAACGCCGAAACCGGCACAGTCGTCTCGAACCGTTCAAGTACCGGGCGCGAGATTTCCGAAGCCGCACGCAATTCAACCAAATCCAAAAGCAACAACGGTCAGAGCGCCTCGGCCACCCGTGGGAACAGTGCAGGCCGAAGCAATGCTGGCGGCAATGGCAATGCCAGTGGAAATGGCAACGGCGGTGGCAATGGTGGCGGCAATGGTGGCGGCAACGGCGGCGGCAATGGTGGCGGCAACGGCGGCGGCAATGGTGGCGGCAACGGCGGCGGCAATGGTGGCGGCAACGGCGGCGGCAATGGTGGCGGCAACGGCGGCGGCAAAAAATAGAGTTAAGATCGCGCTGATTTAGCTGTAGTCTCTGGTTATGCGAATACTCCTTGCTGAAGACGAACCCCAGCTTTGTGAGCAAGTCAAAAAGCTATTGGGTGCGGAAGGTCGCGTGGTCGACGTGGCCAACAATGGTACAGATGCCCTGCATCTGGGGTCGACTGAACCGTACGACATGATCATCCTCGACATCGGCTTGCCTGAGCGTGACGGCATTTCGGTCCTGCGCGAATGGCGCAGCGCGGGAGTCAAAACGCCGGTCTTGATCCTGACAGCCAGAGATGGCTGGAGCGAACGCGTCGACGGCCTAGATGCCGGCGCGGATGACTATATGACCAAGCCGTTCCACATGCCTGAATTGGCGGCACGTGTACGGGCCATCTTGCGACGTCAGAGCGGTCAGTTGAACCCCGTGATAGAAATGGGAGAGGTTTCTCTGGATACGCGGAATGGTCGGGTCACCGTTGGGGGCATACCTGTCGATTTGACCGCGCAGGAGATCGCTGTTCTGACCTATCTGGCGCACAACATCGGTCGCATGGTGTCGCGTACTGAGCTGTCGGAACACATTTACGAATATGACGGCGACAGAGATTCCAACACGATTGCAGTATTTGTGACCCGCCTGCGCAAAAAACTGGGCTCCGATTTGATCACAACCGTCCGGGGTCGCGGCTATATGATTGATTCCGCCTAATGCTCTCGTTGCGCCAACGGGCATTACTCGGAGGTATCGCTTCGGGAGCGCTGTCCGTAGGGGTCGGTACGCTGATGGTGTTTTCCTACATCAATACGCGCGTTCTGGAGCAGTTCGACGCAACGCTACAAGACCGGCACACGCAGGTTGTTGTTGGCCTCAGCGCCACCACGGATGACCCTGAAACCCTGCGGCAGTTGGTATTCGACCCGGCCTATAGCACGCCATATTCGGGGCGGTATTGGCAAGTAACGGACGGTTCTGGCGCCATCTATACATCTGCGTCACTCTTCGATGAAACGATCGCCGAGCCTCCGCGCGGAAATGACGAAACAATCATTTGGAACACCTCGGGTCCAGATAGCGAAGCCATTCGTAGCGTCTATCAAAAGATCACGTTCGAAGACGGAACGGAGTGGGGCGTAACTGTCGCCGAAAGCAGGAGCGAACTGATCAACGAACGCAGCGCTGCACAAAGATACCTGCTCCCGGTTTTCGGACTAGTTGGGTTGATCGGAGTGGCAAGTTCTCTTTTGTTGATGTCCGCCATTGTTGGCCCGCTCCGGAAATTGCGCGCCGATGTTGCTCATCGCTGGGATCGAGGCGATGAGCTGGCTCCCGAAGACTACCCGGAAGAGGTTTCGCCCCTAGTGGAAGATCTCAACAAACTGCTGCATCGAAACCGCGAGATCGTCTCAGGCTCGCGAAGACAAGCGGCGGATCTGGCACATGCCCTCAAAACACCGACGGCTATCTTACGGAATGAATTGGCGGAACTCGCAGACGCCGGAGCACACACAGAGCCTGCTGAAGAAGCCCTCACCCGAATTGACGCCCAGCTTAGCCGTTCACTTGCGCGCATGCGCGCATCGAACACCGGGGAGTTAACGCATTCTAGGACAGACGTGTCGAATTCGGTCGAACGACTATCCCGATTATTCTCGGTGATGGCCGAACGCGAGGGAAAGACGCTTATTTCGAATTGCGAGGCTGGACTTCACGTTCGAATGGACCCACAGGACATCGAGGAAGTGATCGGAAACCTCCTCGACAACGCCCTCAAGTGGAGCCAGACAACATTCCAAATCACTGCGAGGCGAACGGAAAGCGGCATCGAACTTCGCGTCGAAGACGACGGGCCCGGAATCCCAGAGGAGGCCCGGCTTGAGGTCCTGCGTTCCGGCGGTCGACTCGATACGTCAGTAAGAGGAACAGGGTTGGGGCTGCCTATTTCCATTGATTTATTGGCCGCCTACGGTGGAACGCTGGAACTTGGTACATCGAAGCGCCTGGGGGGCTTGGCTTGTGTGGTGAATATTGGGCGCGGGACATATAGCCAATAGATGACCAGAGCGGCGACAGTGTCCTACCGCGTCGCCAAACGGCGCCAAGACGGGCGTGGACAGTGTATTGATATGATGCGGTACTAAACTCCCTTTGCCTAAATGGCCCGCCGCGCAGAAAACCTGCGCAACGGGCACCTCATTTAATCGACGATCTCACTGTAGTCCCCGCGGACTTGAACCATCACTAATACGTCACCAGAGTCTCGGTTGCGCCAGAACCAACCATGTTCACCGGCAAAGGCCGCTTCGATGGTGCCTTCGGCACCGTTCGATCCACGCCCCTTTTCATAGGTGATCGACTGACCGCCACCGTGACCATGTAGGTCGAAGTTCACCCGACCGCCTGTCACGACCATTCGGTACTCAGCCGTCGCGCCTTCTTCCATGACCAGCTTCCATTCAGCCGACTCTCCGGGCGTCAGTTTAAAGCTGGTTTCGTCCTGCCAGACCTCGGCCTCTTGCGCATGAGCCGAAGCGACAAAGAGGCCAAAGACGTCGTTCAGCAGGCTCGACTGATCCTGGCTTTCGAGTTTGCGGTCTGCTTCGGCCTCGTCCGCAAGTTGCGATTTGATTTCGCCCATCTCTTGCAGCCCGAGCACGCGGCCAACGCCAGTCGGGTCGATCCCGTATTCGGCCGGAAGAACCACCGTGACAAGGATCGCGACGGCAGACGCACCTGCAATGACGGTCGAGCGGATAAGCTGAGCCGAGCTTGGCAGTTCTTCAAGACTTGGTCTTTCTGTGTTGAACATTTTCTGAACTCCGTTATGCGGCAACAAAATAGCCGGTGATCTGATAGCCCATCAGGATGAACCCGAGGGTCATCATGATGACGTTTACGCTGTAGGCTTGCTGGAAGAAGTAAGGGCTTTTGCGCCAGAACCCCATGACGATAAGGATGATCGCAAGGGCCGTAAGCTGGCCAAGTTCCACACCCACGTTGAACGCCAACAGGTTCGCAAGAAGCCCTTCCGGAGCAATATCGTAGTCGAGGATTTTGGTCGCCAGACCCATTCCGTGGAACAGGCCAAAAACCAGCGTCGCGACTTTGGTATTTGGCTGAAACCCCAACCAGCGCTGGAACGCACCAAGATTGTCGAGCGCCTTGTAGACAACCGAAAGGCCAATAATGGCGTCGACGATGTATGCGTTTACACCACAGCCGAACCAAACGCCCAACAGCATTGTCGTCGAGTGACCGATCGCAAAGAGGCTGACATAGATGCCGACATCCTTGGCTCGGTAGAGAAAGAACACAACGCCAAGCAGGAATAGGATGTGATCGTAGCCTGTGACCATGTGTTTGGCGCCAAGATACATGAAGGGAATGATGTTCACGCCCCAAATTTCCTGGATATAGCCCGCATCGCCTTCCGTGACGTTATGAGCCAGTACCTGAGAGGTACTCAGTGCCAGATTGGTTATAATGAGGGCCAGCAGGAGCGTCGCGCGCCTGTCCAGACCCCGTGAGATTAGATTCATGGATGTTCTCCGTTGTTATGTGATGTCGAAAACCCCGATTGGGGCGACGTCACACGCGCGGAGGTCGGTCTATACCGTAGTTCTTGGTTGGGCCGTCCGGCACTCGGTCGAACGCCCTGTCATCTGATAGCGAGGCCAGTGACAGCTCATTTTCCGGTTCCGGTATAACCATTTGGCTGTGGTCGTGATCTGCACCATCATGACTGTGCCCGTGCATCGCCCACAACAAATCTTCTTCAAAGCCATGGGTATGCCCGTGCTCTGCAATGATCTGCAAATGCTCCTGCACGGTTTCAATCACTGTCGGAGCATGGCCCACGTTTGGCAGAAGCGACCAAAAGATCAAAGACAGGCAGAGCAATGCTGCCATCGCATTCTGCGTATATCTTTGAACTGCTCTCAAGTCTTCAGTGCCTCAGCGGCTTTCTATATCCCCCCCAGGGGTTATCCCGACTTATATGATAAAACCGCAAATGCTCGCAAGCCATCCAGTACGCATAACGCGGCAGAAACGTGCCTGAGAGCATCCGTGGTCTCTGTGGCGCCTAGGTTCGGTTGGCAGTCGCTCTATTGAACAACCAAGAAACCTTCCAACGAAGTAACAGCAGCTCCTTCAAGGATGACACGGCTACCATCTGCTTCACACGCAATGATACCGCCTCGCGCAGAAAGTTGACGAGCCAACAAGTGTTTTTTCTTCAGTCTCCGAGACCAGTATGGCGTCAAACAGCAATGTGAAACGCCTGACACGGAATCTTCGGGCACGCCATTTGCCGGGGCAAAGAACCGTGAAACGAAATCAAATTCCCCTGTCCCTTGCGCCGATATGATCACTGCGGGTAACGGTAGTTTTGCCAGAGCAGCAAAATCCGGAGTGCAGCTCAGAATATCATCTTCGCTCTCAAAAACAGTCAGATAGTGCTTTGCAGCCAATAAAGCTGAAGGCTTTTTCCCAAGTGCTTCGATCAGACCCGTGGGGGGATCGACCACCTCTGGCACAAGTGAGGGCATATCCAGACGCAATCCGTTTTCCCCACGTCGAACGGTCATCCGGGCGGATTTGGAATGGAAGGTGACCACCTCCAACCGGACCGCGAGATTGGAAAACACGATGTGAGCGGCCGCTAGGGTCGCGTGTCCGATCATATCCACCTCGCGCGTTGGGGTGAACCAACGTATGTCGAATTCGGAATGCTCTGCGCGGTTGCGCGCATTTGCTCGAGGAACAAAAAACACCGTTTCAGATTGGTTCAGCTCACTCGCGATGGATTGCATGATCGGTACAGGCAGCCATTGATCCAGTGGGCAAACGCCAGCAGGGTTTCCGCTGAGCGTGCGGTCTGAAAAGGCATCGACGATAAAGGTTCGAAGTTTCATCTCTAGCCGTCTACATTCGGGCGCGGGACTGTGAACGCCCCATCGTTTTCAATGGCAAAGGCGGCGCGAAGAACCGTGCCTTCTTCGAAATACCTGCCAACCAGCTGCAACCCTATCGGCAATCCTTCCGAGTGCATTGCACAGGGCATCGTCAGCGCAGGATGGCCGGACATGTTGAAGAAGGTGGTAAAGCGCGTGATGGCATTACCAACCGCTTCTTCTACACCGCCACGCGTTGTCTTCACGGTTCCCAGCTTTTGCGCAATTTCCGGCGTCGCCGGCGTCAGGATCAGGTCGACCTCATCAAACAACGCGTTGGTCTCTTGCCGATAGAGTTCTACGAAGCGCTTGGCCCGGATGTAGTGTTCCGCCAGGAGCGTCTGCCCCAGCGCCAACCCGGCGCGGAAATCCTGCCCATAAAGCTCACCCCGGTCTTGCAAAAAGGCCGAATGCGCGCTCAGAGCTTCCGGCATCTGAACGGTGAGAGACACGGCGCGGCTATGTTCTAAATTCGGAAAGGTCACAGGGACCAAGGCCGCGCCCTTCGCAGTCACAAAGCGCTTTACATCTTCTAATGCTGTCAAGATTTCCGGATCGGTTCGCTCGAAATAGAAATTAGTCGGAATGCCGATGCGCAACCCAGAGATATCGCCGTCAAGCGCTGCAGCATAGTCTTCGATCGCAAGGTTTTGCGAACCCGGATCGCGCGGATCGTAACCCGCAATGATCCCGAGTAAGTCGGCGCAATCTGTGACGTCCCGAGTCATGATGCCCACATGATCCAACGTCCAGCAATATGGCACCACACCCGTCGTTGGTACTCTGCCGATGGTTGGCTTCAGTCCGACCAGTCCGTTCAACGCTGCAGGCGCGCGCACTGATCCGCCAGTGTCCGTACCAAGGCTGGCAGGGACCAAGCCGAAGGCCACCGCTGCCGCTGATCCGCTGGACGATCCTCCGGCCAGTCGGCTTGGGTCATAGGCGTTCACGCAAGTTCCATAGACCTCATTTTCGCCGGTTGCGCCGTAAGCAAACTCATGAAGATTGGTCTTGCCCAGGCTCAGCGCGTTTACCTCTCGCATACGGGCGATGACAAAGGCGTCCTCCGATGCAATTCTGTCATGAAACACGCGCGATCCAGCTGATGTCAAAACCCCTTCGATGTCGAAAAGATCTTTGGATGCGTATGGAATACCCGCAAAACGCGACCGCTCCAGATCTTCGCGCGTGAGGGTCTCGGCCACCTGGCGCGCAGATTTGTCTGTCACGGTGATAAAGGCCTTGGAACGGTCATTGTGCCTTGCAATCCGCTCGGCAAAAACCGCGACCAGTTCAGTTGGCGTTATTTCACCGGCTTCAAGCCTGGATTTAAGACCGCGGACAGTGTCAAACGCTATTTCATTTGTCATCTGTCTATCGCTTCTGAACAGTCAGGGCCGGAGGTATCGTGCCAAGGTCGATCTTGCGAAGGACCTCCAACTCGTCCAGCAACTCCTGAAATCCGGTAATGATACCCAGTTTCGGGTCTACAAGCTCGTCTATTTCCGCATCACTCCAGTCGTGCGAGGCCATCTGATTGCAGATACCTTTCAGAGTCTCTTTTTTCAGTTTTTGCATGTTACCCATCCACGCAGGTTCCGATGAATCTTCCGACGCGCAATACGCGCGCCAAGCTCGTGAGCAACAGTTGCGATAGTTCAACCATTTGGCAATCTGCTGCCATGACCGATACCACCGCCTATAGGCTTATTTGCTAAGCAGGATCTCACGCGGATAGTTGGTGATGTAGTCAAACCCGGTTTCCGTCACGACCACCGAGTCACCAATCCGACCTGCAGTGACACCGTCGACCGAGATGCCGCCATCCACCGCAAAGGTCATGCCTGGCTGCAGAACTGTCTTGTCTCCGGCTTTGAGCTCCGGCGCTTCCAGATATGCGACACCGATGGATCGACCGGTACGGTAGCCTGTTTCAAAACCACGCTCCTGATAGACTTCGTTGGCGGCTGCAGCGACGTCTTCGGCCAGAACGCCCGGGCGGATCGCGTGGATCGCGGCTTGCTGTGCGTCAATCGCAGCCTGCTGCACCTCGCGGTCCAGGTCCTTCACTTCACCGATGTGGAACATACGGTCAAAGCCCAGCTTGTACTGTTTGAACTGCGCCATGTTGCAGAAGCAGAAATAGACGGGATCAAACTTTTCATATGCTTTCACACCGGCACGACCATGCACCATCGAGGTATTCTTGCCGCTTTGAACAATCTGCAGGTTGTGGATCATGGGCGAGACGAAGCTGTCCCAACCCTTGTCGGTCAGGAAAGTGGCCGCCTTGCGCGAACCTGCATCAATTACCGCCAGCGCGCTCTCGTATTCCTGTGCGCCTTCTTTCAAGGAATTATGCGCCGCAAGCATCATCGCGCCAGCGATCTCTCCAGCCTGTTTCATCACTTCTATTTCGAAGGGTGACTTGATGGTCCGCATCGCGCCCAGTACCGGAGAGATATCCTTGAGAGGAACGCCCGGATAAGTCTCGTCCAGATGATTGCGGACAATTGCAGGGATCGAACCCTTTTCAACCCAGATCTCGGATGGGCTCTCGCCCAAAGCACCGGCCAGCGCGCGGCCCCATGTGCGTTGTCCGATATCTTCCCAGGTGCGCACGTCTTCGACCCATGTCATCGCACCGACCATCTCCGACTCCATCAGCGGTGTGATGACGACTGGCGAGTCATCCGCGTCCACCACCAACATCGTTGGGCGCCCGAACTCGATCCCCAGGTAACCCCAGAAACCTGCCAGATAGGCCATTGAGCTTTCATCGGTAAACACGGCCTTCTGAATGCCTGCGTCCTTCATGCGGCTCTGAAGCTTAATCGTTCTTTGTTTTGCGTGTTCAAGCATGTGCCTTTTTCCTTCGAGAAAAGCCAACGGCATGACACCAAAACCGATGGCAGGGTGGATCTTCAGACCGTCATGGCATTGTCGCATGGGCGGCCACTTCGATTTTGAATTTCAACGCTGCCCGCCTTCCATGCGGGCGGCGTTTTTCGCGCCTCAGTCTAGGAGACCCGGTAAGAAGAGAGCGACCGGCGGCACGAAGGTAACAACGAAAACCATCGGCAGGTGACCCAGCAGCAGGAACTTCAAGGTCGGGCCGACATATGTTGACAGGGGTTGTCGTGTGACGCCCCCGGCCATGTAAAGCAGCGGTGCGCAGGGCGGAGAGATGTTGCCCAGTCCCAGGTTCGTACCGACAATGGCAGCGAAATGGATCGGATCCAAACCAATCTTTTGTGTTACCGGCAGCAGGATAATCGCCGCCAGAACGCCACCCGATACGTCGTCGATGATCATGCCCATGATCAGCAACAGCAGATTGATCAGCAACAGGATGACAATCTTGTTTTCCGATATGGTCAGCAACAGATCGGCAAACTGTGTCGGCACCTTGGCCAAAACCATACCGCGGCTCATGACGAACAGGAAAAACAGAACCATCAGGATCGCGCCAGTCAGACGTGCGGCTTCGACTGTTGAGGCAAACAGTTTGTCGAACGGCAGCGTACGGTAGATCAACAGACCAACGGCCAGAGTATAAACCAGCGCCATCGACCCTGCTTCGGTCGGAGTGGCGATGCCGCTGTAGATGCCACCCAAAATGATCACCGGCATGATGATCGCAAGGCTTGCACGTTTACCGGTTTGGCCGATTTCTTTCACGGTGCCCAAGAACGACAGTTTTTCAGCGACCGTGATCGTCGTGTTGTTGCGCAGAAACCAGAAATTCAGCGCGCAATAGGTCGCGGCCAGCAGGATCCCCGGCCCCATGGTCGCCAGAAAACACTTGGCCACTGACTCGCGGATCGCAATCGCGAAGACAATCATTGGAATGCTGGGTGGGATCATCAGCGCCAGAACAGAAGAAACAACCACGAGCGCAGTTGCATGGCCCGGCGGATACCCTCCCTTGATCATGCGCGGGACCATGATTTTCCCGATGGCTGCAATCGCAGCAGAGGCCGATCCCGAAATCGCGCCGAACAGCGCACAAGTCACAACAGTAACTGCGCCAAGCCCGCCCTTGGTGCGTCCGACGAATGAATTAACGAAATCCAGGAGTCGCTCGGATATCCCCGAAGCGCCCATCAGGGTGCCCGACAGGATAAACAGCGGAATGGCAAGCAGCGAGAACGCACTGACCTGCGAATAGCCGAACCCGGCATGAAACGAGATGTCTGTGCCCTGCAAAGTGCCAAAGACAAGCGCACCGATGCCGAAGGCAAAGCCGACGGGCACCTCAATCAGCAGCAGGACAATGACAATTGCGATGGCGACGAAAAACAGCGTCATGTCATTCTCCCCCTTTCCCGGTGATCAGGGCGCGGGCTTCGAGGAAAATCTGCAGCAGCATGTAGAAACCCATCAGCACGAAGCCGAAGACCATGCTGAGATCCCACATGTATTTTGGGAATTTCATGTACGAGCTTTTGCGGTTCAGGTTGATGTTGAACTGCGCAAAATCCCAAGCATATTTGGCAAAAACGACCAGTGCGACCAGGCACAGGATTGATCCGAACAAACGGAGGGCAAGCAATGTCTTTCGATTTCGAAAGACCAGCGACATCACTCCACCTTCGATATGGTCACGCTCGCGCGAGCAATACGCCATTCCGATGAAGTAGATCCACAAGGCCATCATCGGTGCCAGTTCTTCGATACCGAGGAACGGAGACGAAATGACATATCTCATAAAAACCTGCGCGGCCATGACCAGACCAAGGGCAAGCATTGCGACAAACATGATGACTCGCATCAGCCACGCAGCTTTGGCTTCCAGCGAGTACAGGCCATCCAGGCCGCGATAGACAGGCAGTTCGCGATCCTCTGCCGCAGGCACCGGTATGATCGGCGATGGCACCAGGACATCGTCCAAACTGTCCGTGTGCAAGATATCCTTCGTCATTTTCCCTCCCATCCCCATAAGGAAGCACGCGCAAAGCGGGCTTTGCGCGTGTTCGTAAGTGGCGCTATTCCACGCCGGCCGCCTGCTTGATGGCACCCATCACTTCTGTGCCGATGATCTCCTCCATGTAGGGGTATTCGACGGCGACAACCTTTGAGCGATAGGCATCCAGCTGCTCGGGGGTCAGTTCGACGACTTCAATCCCGGCCGCTTCGATCTGCTCGAACCACTTGGGGCTTTCGGACTCGGCGTTTTCCCACGCCCAGGTGACGGCTTCGTCGGCCGCTTCTTTAACCCAGCCCTGCTGTTCCTCTGTAAGGCTATCAAACCATGCTTTGTTTGCGTTCCAGAAGGTGTGTTCGAAGTTTTCGCGCGTGAAAACGTAAGCGCTCAGCACGTCCTTGAACAACAGTACCTCGGATGGCGGCGAGTAAGCCCGACCGTCAATAGCGCCGGTCTGCAATGCTGTATGAACCTCGGAGAATGCCATCGGAACGGCCGAAAAGCCGGTTGCCTTGTAGCGCTCGATCGCCATGGGCATACCCGGAACGCGCATCTTGAAACCTTCTGCATCGGCCGGGAAGTCTACGGGAACGTCAACGCCTTTGCGCACAACGAAACCGGTGAAGTCGGTCGGGATCGTACCCAGCAACTCCATGCCCAAGTCGTTCATGATGTCGTTGTAGACTTCGTTCATCGTCGAACCGGGACCGTAGACTTCCTTGCCCGACTCCCAGTCGTTTGCGACATAGCCCAGAACGGACACGTCCCAGCGCGGATCAAGTTCGGAATGGTTCCACGACATTGTCATCTGAACAGCGCCTTGAGCGACCTGCTCAACGATCGATGTCCAATCGCCTAGATCACCACCGGGGTGATAAGAAACCGACATGGTTCCACCAGAAAGCTCGTCCAGCCGTTCGATGAACTGTTCGGAGACTTTGTGGAAGATGTGTTCCTGATCCATGACGTGACCCAGAATGATGTCCTGAGCCGATACACTGGACGCGGTGAACCCGGCAAAGCCGAGTGCGACAGCCCCAGTTTTCAGAAATTTTGACACCTGCATTTACGAAGGTACCTCCCTTTGATCGAATCTCGGCCTGTGTTTGAGGAACCCCAATCAGGCTGGCGGGACAGTTGACCTGTATACAGCTTAATGTCAATGATCAATTTTATTCGCTATTTTCACACAAAAATGAAGGAGGTGCATGCAGGCTGTGAGAGGTGATCCAGGATCCATGTTCGATGAGGGCCGCCACAAACGGGCAAAAATAGGATTCGTTCTACTCGCGACCGAGCAGACAATCGAAGACGATATGATGGAACTGATGCCAGAAGGCGTCGGTGCACATTTCACCCGGGTGGCCATTCCAGACAGCATCACAGTTGACAGTCTGACCGCAGTCGGGGCTGACCTGGCACGCGCTGCGTCAACCCTGTTGCCAGATGGTAGTCTGGATGTGATCAGCTATGCATGCACGTCCGGCAGTTTGGTCCTGGGCGAAGAAAACGTATTTCGCGAACTGCGCAAAGGCGCACCCAACGCGTTCGCGACCTCTTTGATCACCTCCGCCATTCGCGCTCTCAAAACACTTGCGGTAGAAAAGATCGCGGTGTGCACACCCTATTTGGAAGAAGTGAATCTGAGAGAAAAACAATATCTTGAAAATCAAGGGTTCCATGTCACTGATATACTCGGCCTAAATCTGGAAAAAGACAGCGACATGATCCGTGTGCGCCCGGACGTGATTGAACAGTTGGCCCATTCGGTCGATTCCAGGGCGGCCGATGCCGTGTTTATTAGCTGCGGTGCGTTGCGGTCACTCGAAGTCATTGAACGGCTCGAAGACGCCCTGAACAAACCCGTAGTTTGTTCCAATCAAGCCATGGCCTGGGATGTCTTGCGTAAAGCAGGTGTTGATGACCAAATTGCTGGGTACGGTCGGTTGTTGAGAGTCTACTGATTGGTAGTCTAAGACAGCAAAGAGCACCCAGAGGGATCAGAAACGTGACTATCGCAGATTCAGGAATCGCGGCGCCCTCGAGGGCAACCGTAGACGAGATCCAAGAACAAATCTTGGAGCGCATCTGCTTCGCGCACTACCCTCCGGGCACTCAACTGAAAGAGGCTGCGCTTGCCAAGGAATTCGGAGTCAGCAGAACCCCCGTCAGAGATGCCATCGCGCGCATCGGGCATCTTGGATTGGTAGAGACGCGCAATGGTGTCGGCACCGTTGTCATCGAGCTTTCAGCAGAACGGGTCCGCCATCTTTACGAAATGAGGATGGAGCTTGCCCAGATGATCGGGGCCTTGTCGCCGATCACTGTCACAAAATATCACCGCGAAGAAGCGCGTTCGATCCATGAAAAAGCCGTCGCACTGCGCGAGCGGCTGGACTCTCAGGAATACGTAAAGCTGAACCAACGCCTACAGACCCTGATCACATCTCTGATCGGAAACCACTCTCTGCGCGAATTCTGGAACCAGGCATATTTCCAGTCGTCCAGCGTCTGGCATCGCATGGAACAGATTGTTGGCGTAGTTGCCTACGACTCATTGGTGCGAGAGACCTCTGATTTGACCAACGCACTAGAGCGTGAAGACATCGCCGCCGTCGGATTTCTGCAGAGAGTCTACATAGGATATGCTTTTCAACTGATTGAGACACATCTTTTGAAACGACAAGAAGAACGTGAGTTTTGAGTCGATTGCTCAATGGCCAAAAGAGGTTTTCGTAGAAAATCAACAGATAGGTCTCTGTAGATCAACTTATCTTGCCCCTCTCCACAACCGCACTCTGGTTAGGTTTCGAAATTCTAAAAGTAGAACTATCGGCTAGGATATCTCAAAGCGCAAAGGTTGCTGCGTCTTGCTTTACAGTATGGAAGCCCGCTACTTGATCTGGCCCAATGGCATGACATCTGCCACCTTCATCTTCACCAGAACACAGCCGCGGAGCTTGCTGTCGAGCGCCATGTTGAAGAGCGTAAGTTCGCGATGGTTTTCAGGCGCACCAGGATCGCCCAGAGATGTTTTGGCTTCAGAAGGCGTTATAGACGTATAGCGCGCGCTTTGTTCTAAGCTGGGCGAAGTGCACAAACGTGCATGTGAGTTTGGGTTTCCATGACTGAAACTCCGATCCGCATGCCAGCCCACAACGACAAACCGACGTTGACTCCATAAAACATCACAAGATGCTGAAACCTGGCCTGACAAACCAACCTTTCGCTTCGTGTGCAATACCGGACCAAACAGCCTGCGAGAGGGTATCTCAACGATCGCGTCGTCGTTCAATTCATAGCGATCGACAAGGAACATCAGCAGGGAACAACATGGCTCACACAGACGTTCCTTTGAACAACGGCCATAGCCGGAGCCAAACAGGTCCGAGAGCGTCCTACTCTGGCAACCCGGCTTCGCGCAGATCGTTCAACACGCGTTCCAGATCAGAAGCGACGACATACTTTCCTTCATAATTGTGAAGAACGTCCCGCAGGGAGTATTCAGGATCGAATTTGATCAGTTGCTCGACTGCTTTTCTGGCCTCATCTCGATCGCCCCGACACATCTGGATGATCGCCAGTACACGATAGGCCATTGGGGGTATCTCGGACATGCCGTTCATAGTCTCCAGCGCATCGTCGCAATTCCGAGTATGCCATTGCACCCAGGCAAGGTTCCATTTGATCCAGTCCTCGTGTAGCGGGTCCAAGCGGATGACGCGAAGCATTAGTTCTTCGGCCTCTTCAGCCCGCCCGCCATAGGTCAGTGCTTCGGCAAGTGCCGCCATCGCGCTTGTGTCGTTGGGATTTAGTTCCAGTGCCTTTCGAAAGCGCGCCACCGACTTGTCCAGCGCACCTTCCTGAATATGCATGTAAGCCATAGCAGTATGCGCATCATAGTACTCCGGCGCGACCTGAACTGCCTTGCGCGCGTAGCGCCGCGCGGCATCCAATTCAACGATCGGGTCCTCGTTCGTCCAATTCCAGCGGTATCTGTTGATATGGACAAACGTCAGCCCGACATATCCGTAGGGCTGCGTCGGATCAGCCTCGACCGCAGCCAGGTTCGCCAGACGCGCTTTTTCATTGCCCTCGGGGGTAAACGAAAAGAGATGTTGACGTGCCTTCCAATTCAAAAGCAGGGAGGTCAACTTCGCTTCGTCGGACTTGATTGCTTTCTGACCTTCGAAATTGATAACTCGTTGGGCGACGGTCGCAACTGTTTTCTGCACGATCTCGTCCTGCATCGCAAAGACATCACCAAGGTCACTATTGTAGACATTTGACCAAAGGCTGCGACCTTCGACGGCATCAATCAGATGCACGGTGACGCGCAACTGATCACCGCTTTTTTGTTGGCTGCCCTCCAGCAGGTAACGCACGCCAAGCGCACGAGATATTTGGTTGACGTCGGTGGTGCTGCCTCGAAAGCTGAAGCTCGAGTTTCGGGCGATGACGAAGAGTTCGGAATACCGGGACAAGTCCACGATGATGCCCTCAGCGATGGCGTCGCTGAGATAGTTGGCATCTGGGCCGACGCTAAGGTCTTCAAATGCGAGGACCGCAATGGATGGCTTGGAAGGCAAGGGCAATTCTTCAGACGCTGTCTTCCGCCCCCAGCCCAGCCCCCAGACTGCACCAAGGGCCAGAACCACGACGCCAATGAGGCTTAAGACGGCAAGCCAATGCCGACCGATGCGCGCGTCCGTTCGGCTCGCGGTTTCCGGCTGGACCTCGTCAGATGGAACGGAGGTTGGAACCAGTCTGTAGCCTTTCTTGGGAATGGTCCGGACGATCCTGTGATCGGTATCTTTCAGCGTCCTGCGGATGTCTGCGATGCACTGCGAAAGGCTATCGTCTGTAACCGCGGTCTTGGCCCAGACATTCTCGATCAAATCCTCCTTTGAAACCGTCTCGACCATGCGATCAATAAGGTAGGCCAGAACTTCGGAGCTTTGACGACGCAGATGAACAGGATTCCCGGACCCATCCAGCAACTCCCCAGCCTCGACGGAAAACGCAAGGTTTCCCAACTGTACCATTCCCGATGATTTCAGATCTTTTTCAGGGTTTTCTCCAGACATTTCAGCCGCCTCCATGGCCCCATCAGCCTGCGAAGACTCGCACCCTGAGGCAAGAAAATTCTCCTGCTTCTCTATTTTTGAAAGGAAAAAACATGACGTCGATTGCTAGATTCTCAGTCACCGCCGCTGCTCTGCTTTGCGCAACGGCAGCTTGGCCGGCGGATTTTCAAGTCAAACGGTCCCTAGAGCTCCAGTCTTCAACGCCAGAGGTTTGGCATCTGATCGGCGACTTCTGCGACATTGATGATTGGCACCCCAATGTAGCAGCATGTTCCCTAAAGGTAGTGGATGGATCGCTCGTTCGTGTCTTGAAGATGGATACCGGCGACCGGGTGATCCAAAAGCGCATCGCTCAAGAGGAGGGCCTTTCCTATACTTACGCAACGGTCGATTCCTCTTTGCCGATCCAGAGATATACGGCGACGTTTTCGGTGCAGCCCGGGGAAAAGCTGCTCGTTGAGTGGATTGCCAATTTCTCTTCCGATGATCCTGCATTGGAAAGTGTTGTGGTGGACGAGATCGAAAAGGGATTGTCGGCGATAGAGAGCTTGGTTGTGCTGCGCTGACATTGGAGGCGCGGGGTTCAAGAAAAGTCAGGCGGAAGAAGCCAGAATTGCGCCGCCTGGCCTTGCTAAATGAAGCTGTTCGATCGGGTGGCGATTGTGATCTGTTTCAAGAAATGTATCGAAGATTTCCCGCAGTCCGGACGCGATCTGGCCCGAAGCACGAAGGTGCGAGCCATTCAAGGCTGGCCACCTCTTGACGGTCCGTTGTTCATTTGGCCACAGTCGCGACGCGACCACTAGCCAACCTTGAACGCCATGCTCTAAGTCTGCGTTTGCAACCCGAACGGCTGTCGTTCGCTGCACAGGCAACGTACCGAGTACTATCAACTCAAAATATCTGTCAATGAACTGTCTACTGAATACAGTTGTTCTCAGATCAATAGTTGGCCAGAGCAATCTTTTCGCCCACCCGGACTAAACATCTCAAAAGTGTCGCACCCGTTCATCGGGGCTGATCGTCTGCCCTGCTGCGTCGAAAAATTGCAGTTTCTTGGGTGCAAAATACAAGCCGATTTGCGCTCCGGCTTTGATCTGCGTGTCCCCGCCAAGGCGAACCGTCACCTTCTCTTCAAACCCGCAATCGACGATGATGAACATATCTGCGCCAAGATACTCGACCACCTCTACCTTGCCGTCGCTGTGACCCGAGCCAGGTTCGACCACACTGATATGTTCCGGACGGATGCCCAGCATCGTGGCGGTACCAGCCCGATCAAACGGGCCACCTCCGCCGTTTTCCAGCTGAAACTGATCGCCAGACACGGTGCAGGGAATGACGTTCATTTTCGGACTGCCGATGAACTGCGCCACGAACAGGTTGGCGGGGCGTTCGTATAATTCGCGTGGAGTACCGACCTGCGCGATCTTACCGAATTCCAGCACCACAATGCGATCGGCCAGTGTCATCGCCTCGACCTGATCATGAGTCACATAGATCATCGTGCGGTTCAGGCTCTGGTGAAGCTTGGCAATCTCATACCGCATTTCGACCCTGAGAGCGGCGTCTAGGTTGGATAGCGGCTCATCGAACAGGAATGCGGTGGGATCACGCACAATTGACCGACCGATTGCAACGCGCTGACGCTGGCCGCCGGACAGGTCTTTAGGTTTGCGCTCTAGATAGGGTTCCAGCTTGAGCACCTCGGCGGCTTTACCCACGCGTTCGGCGATTTCACCCTTGGATACGCCCGCCACTTTCAGCGAGAACCCCATGTTTTCGGCTACCGTCAGGTGAGGATAAAGAGCGTAGGACTGGAACACCATGGTCAGCCCGCGCTTAGAGGGCGGATTGTCGGTGACGTCATCCCCATTGATCAATAGCGACCCGCGCGAGATGTCCTCGAGCCCACCGATCATCCGCAACAGGGTCGATTTACCACAACCCGACGGGCCAACGAAGACGACGAACTCACCCTCTTCGATCTTTAGGTCGATGCCTTTGATCACTTGTACTTCGCCGAACCATTTTTCGACGGAATTGAGCTCTATGCTGCCCATCAGTTCCTCCCTGCCCAATGCAGCCAGACGGCAGCGGTCCATGTGAACGAGTTGCCCCCGGCAGGACTGCCGGTGATCGGGTCGTAATACTCGGCAAAGCCGTGGCCCGCGATCAGACGACCGGTTTTCAGGCGCAGTGCTTCGGCCTCAACCCCGTGGCCCATATCCTTCAGACCGAACCCCGTCAGCATGTTCATAAATGCCCATGTTGGCCCACGCCAATACCGGCGTTCGTCAAATTTGGGAGATGTATGATCATAGCTAGGGATCGGGTGCGGAACCGTGGTCAAAACAGTTTTCAATCGGTCCAACATTTGCTGGGATTCGATGCCTGCATACCAACACAGATAGCTTGCATTTGAGACGCTTTCAGCCCATTTGCCCGTATGCGCATTTCGTGAATCAAAGGTGCCCAAAGCCTCGTTCCACAGTGACTTTGCGCCTGCCTCTAGCCGGTCCACGTCTTCACCGAGGCCTTCGGCCCTGATCCCCAATTCCTCGCTGATCGCCAGCAGATCGCGGGCCGCGCGCAGGGTTGTGAAACTCATCGTCGGATCTGCGACGCGGAATGGGTTCTTCTCTAGCAATTGCTGCTGATCCCAGCCCGCTTCACGCCCAATCTGTACCAGTTTGATATAGCAGTCATAGTCGTATTTGGTCGGCCGGTCGGCGCTGTTCACGTGGCTCGTGTCACGGCGCTGGTATTCGCCCACGTCTGAGGCATCAATGCTCGCCATTGCGTCGTCCCAGTCCGGTGCATTGTCACGCCCAGCCTCCCAAGGGTGGGTGGTGCAGACCGCGCCGTGGTCATCGAGACGCCATGTCACGAACCACCGATGCCAGGCCAGCATAGCCGGGAACAGGGCGCGGAGGCGGGCTTCGCCAGCCGCGCGGTCTTTCTCCCATACCCGCCGGGCCATGGTAGCCGCTAACGGTGGCTGGGTTACGCCAGAGGAGGCAATCGGCCCGATGCCGCCCCAGACGTCCGGTCCTGGGAAATAGCCCGGGTCCGTTTTGTGGAACAGGATGTGGGGGACCATGCCGTCCTCCCACTGGCCCGAGAACAGCGTCTCAAGCTCAGTCCAGGCGCGGTCGATATCGAACTCGGCAAAGCCAAGCGCGGCGATCGCGCTGTCCCAGTTCCATTGGTAGGGATAGAGCCCGCTGGTCGGGATCGTATAGCCACCCCGATCATTGGCGATCAGGATATTGCGTGCTGACTCTGTCGGCGAAGTAAAGTGGTTCATTTCTGTCATCCTTTGACCGAGCCTGCTGTCAGGCCTTTGGTCATGAAACGTTCAAGCCCCAGGAACAGGGCCATGATTGGAACAGTGGCAATCACCGCGCCAGCCATGAGGTGTTGGCGAGGGATTTCCGAGGAGTTCAGCATTGTAACTCCTCGGGTTAGAGTGAATTTCGAGGGATCGTCCAGCAGCATGAAAGCCAGAAGGAATTCGTTCCAGGCGATCATGAAGACATAGAGCGACACCGAAGCCAGAGCCGGCAGGCTGAGCGGCAGGGTGATCTTCCAGATCACCGCCAAGCGCGAGAGACCATCCATCAGGCCGGCCTCTTCCACCTCGGTCGGGAGACCACGGAAATACCCCTGCAGCATGTACAGCGCGACCGGGATCGTGGTGACCGGGTAGATCATGACGATGCCCAGGATCGAGTTGCGCAGGCCGGTCAGCGAGAAGGCGATATAGATCGGCAGCGCTAGAACGATCATCGGCACCATGTAGATCAGCAAGATCGAGCGCGAGAACGCCTTTTGCCCTTTGAACCGGAACCGCGCGACCGCATAGGCCCCCGGAATGCTAAAGGCCAGTGTAATGAAGACCGTCAGCACCGAGACGTAGAAGGACGTCCACAGGTACGAGCCAAAATTGAAGTCGCGGAATAGTTCCGTATAGCTGCGGAACAGCGCCCAGCCCTGATCCAGATCCAGCGAGAAATCCAGCGGGTTCTGCAACAGCGCCTGCTGCGACTTCAGGCTAGTCATCACCATCACATAGAAGGGGATGACCACGATCGCCGTGAAGAAGATATAACCGAAACCGGTACAGAAC
The DNA here is from genome assembly GCF_056541705.1 of Ruegeria sp. AG1. Taxonomy (NCBI): domain Bacteria; kingdom Pseudomonadati; phylum Pseudomonadota; class Alphaproteobacteria; order Rhodobacterales; family Roseobacteraceae; genus Ruegeria; species Ruegeria sp. AG1. The sequence continues at coordinate 202,481 of NZ_JBQFYU010000006.1, forward strand.
CTGATCACGGCGTCTTCGAACTCGTGACGGGTCAATTCGCCAAAGGGAAGCTCTTTCAGGATTTCAGCGATCGACAGATGCATGACCACGGCAATCGAAACCACGGTGACCGATAACGCCAGCAGTGTTGTGTCCGAGCCGATCAGAACCGGGCCAAAGCCTGTCAGGCAGGTCAGACCCAAAAGGGCCGACACGCCCAGACGCGCCGAGGCATGGCGAGCGGGAAAGCGGACATATGCCAGACCAGCCAACGCGCCCCAGATCAGGCTCAGCAGAACTTGGGGACGGAAGGCCGCGCCCGTGGCGAAGGACATGGTGACCGCGATGGTGGTAGCAATCACCACCAGCCACAGCGCACCCAAGATCGGGCCAGTGATATACCCTTGGCGCATCACAGACCCTCCTCACGGCTGATGAATTTGAAGAAGACAAAGCTGAAGGCGATCAGGCACATCAGGATCACCACGGCCACAGCCGCACCTGCCCCAATGTTCGACACCGCAAAGGCCTGCTCATAGACGTTCACAGTCAGCGTGCGGGTGCCCGCGTTGCCTCCGGTCAGCAGGAAGATGTCGTCGAACTTGTTGAACGTCCAAATGAAGCGCAGCAGGAACAGGACCGACAGTATACCCAGCAGTTGCGGGATGCTCAGCAGCCAGAACTTCTGGAACGGTGAGGCCCCATCCATATCCGCTGCCTCATACATGCTGCTATCGATGGATTGCATCCGCGCCAAAATGAACAGGAAAGACAGCGGGAAGTAACGCCAGATCTCGAACACCGTTACCATGATCAGCGCAAGGGGACGTTCCCCGAAGAAGTTGATGGGCTCGCTGCTCAGCCCCATCTGCACCAGCAAAGCATTGGCCGAGCCCGAGAACGGATCAAACAAAGTGACCCAGGTAAAGGCCACGGCGATGACGGGGGCCACGTAGGGGAACAGGTAAAGACCCCGGATGAACCCCTGCCCCTGGAAGCTCTTGTTCAGCAGCAAGGCGGCGAACAGGCCCATGACCAGCGCGCCAATGGTGCCGAAGACGGTGTAGAAAAGGGTGACCCAAAGCACGCCCCAGAACTCGTCGCCGTCAAACACACGGGCGAAGTTCTCCAGGCTGAACTCAAAGTTTGTCAGAACGCTGGGGCCGCTGCCGGTGACCGTTGGTTCAGACCCTTCAACGAGATCTTCAAGGGCGTCCGGGTCGCCATCGACCGCAACGGGAATGCGAATACGCTCGCGCTCGCCGCCTTCCAGCGTACCAAAGTCGCAGAACAGCTCTTGCCCGTTCAATACACAGGGGGCTGCAACGTCGCCGAGTGCCGTCACGCCATCGGGTAGGACATCCCGGACTGTCACGCCATCGATCGCAATATCCTGACTGGAGTTGCGCAGGCGGTATTCGATCCGCAAATCATCACCCGATCCGCGCAGGCTTTCACGCACGACCGGTGCAGGCGGGCGCAGGTCAGACAGGGTGAAGGGTTTAAAGCTGATCCAGAAGATCGCCAGCAATGGCAGGATCACAACCAGCGACACACTGATGATGGTCGGAGCCAGCAGCGTCCAGGCCAGACGCGCCTCGCGTTTGGCTAACGCCCCGGTTCCTGTCGGTGGGGAGGCCGAAGTCATGGGTTACCTCGAAGGGTTTAGGGGCAGCGGCGCGCACGCCGCTGCAGGTGCCGGGTGGTTACTGAACCTTGGCCAACTCTTCGTTCATCGCCGCGATTGCTGCGGCCGCGTCGATTTCGTCGTCAATATACTGGCGCACGACGCGGTTTATGGCCTGGCTGTTGATCATCTTCGATGCCAGTGCAAGCTGGCCTTCGGCCACGCCCCAGCGCTGCGCTACATCCAGACCGCCAACGATCTCGTCGATCATGGATTGTTCGTACAGATCACCCAGGGGCGCTTTGCGGTCGACACCAACAGGCAGCTCTGCCCAGGCTTCCGAGAACGCGGTCGGGTTGTCGGCATTGCCACGACGGACCGGGAACTTGCCCTCAGGCGCGATTGCCAGCGTCTGGGTGTAGCCGTCGTCCATGGCGAATTTCACGAACTCCATCGCCGCATCGGTATCGGCGTCGTTGGTGATGCCGAAGTATCGCACATCCCCCCATGCCGCACCATCGGGATTCGACGGGCCGGAAAGTTTGGTCACGATGCCAGTCTTGCTGGCCAGATCGCGCGAGGTCGGATCGTCATTGATGGTCGGCGGAGCGCTGTCACGCAGACCTGCCAGCTCGTCCAGGATGAAAGGCGACCAGATGATCATTGCAGCCTTGCCATCAAAATACAGCTCGCGGGATTGCTTCCAGAAAAGCTCACCCGGAGGCGACGCCTTGGAGATTGCTTTGTAGAAATCCAGAACCTCTGTGGTCTTGGCTTCGTCCAGCGGCTGGAACCCATCGGGACCCACAGGCGACACTCCATTGGCTAGGAACACATGCTCCAGCACCTGGCTCATGAAGTTCTCGTCGACCTTGGTTGCCGAGACAAAGCCGTACATTTCCGGCGGGTTGTGCAGGGCCTGAAGCGCAGCCTGAATATCGGCAAAGCTGTCGGGGGCTTCCAGACCGGCCTCTTCGAACAGGTCCTTTCGGTAGACCACCATCTGGGTCCAACCATCGACTGGCACCGAGGCGGTTTCGTCGTTGAACGCAGCCATCGCCAAAGCACCGGGGGCGAAAGTGTCAGCGCCTAGTTCTTCGATCACTTCAGTCGCGGCTTCGGTGTCCAGAATACCGGCCTCGGCCCAAGGCAAAGCGTATTGCAGCGTGTGATAGACAACGTCCGGCAGGTCGCCAGCCGCAAAAGCGGCCGTCGCGCGCGTGCCCAGATCGCTTTCGGTGACCGGGATCACCTCAACCGTGGTGCCGGTTTCGGCTTTAAACTGGTCCGCCATCTCTTGCTGTTTGGCCAGACGTTCAGGTTGCTCCTCGGTGGTCCAAAAACGGATCGTGTCGGCCTGCACGGATAGCGCTGTCAGCGCCAGCGCAAGTGACGAGCCAAGCATCAGCTTCGCAGCTTTGGGTGTCAGTTTCATCGGTGTCCTCCCCGGTTATGTTCACGTCAGATGGTTTAGTCTACGCGCCAATTCGTTTGACGTCAGATTTGGTGGCCCGTCAGAATCACCTTCGATCAGGGTGGCCTCGGCCAGTTCTCGCAAGTCTGCAGCCGCTTCGCCACGGATTTGCCGGATCAGTAGGGTCGCCAACCGTTCACCGGCGGCGCGGGAATCTACGGAAAATGTGGTCAGTGCGGGACGCGCGTAACGGCATTCCGGAATGCCGTCATAGCCAATCACCGAGATGTCCTGCCCGATCTCGAACCCATGATCCTGCGCATCCGCGCAGAATCCCAGCGCGGCCAGATCGGTCGCAAAGACAATCGCCGTCGGAGGTTGATCCAAGGCCATCAGCGCCCGTCCCTGCGCCGCGCCATCTTCACGCGTGCGCGCGCCCTCTTGGATCAAGTCCGGATCCAAGGGCAGACCAGCAGCATGCAATCCTTCGGCATAACCGTCGCGGCGTAGATGCGCGTAGTTGAACTTGGGATCGCTACCGACAAAGCCTATGCGTTTATGCCCCAAATTGCTCAGTCGCAAAACGGCGTTACGCATTGCGCTTTCCCCGGCAATGTCGAACCAAGAAGTCTCGTCCCAGTTGTTCGGTTGTCCATAGCCGGTGCGCCCATACAGAATATGAGGTACCCCAAGACTGCGCAGCAGGCCAATACGGGCATCCTTCACCGCTGTCCGCGGTAGAATGAATCCATCGGCCTTCCGTTCCTCGTAAAGACGGCTCAGTACCTTCAATGTGTCTTTTTCGGAGGTCGCCGTGGAAATGGTCATGGTCCAGTCCAGGCTGCTTGCCGCTGCGCAGGCTCCGGCCAGAAAATCCTGCAAGAAGGGATTGTGCTGATCCGGTTCTTCGCTGTTGATAACCATTGCTATCGCACGAACTTGCCCGGTACGGATCGCCTGCGCATGGCTGAGCGGCCGATATCCCAACACCCGAGCCGCTTTTTCAACCCTTGCGCGAGTCGCCGACGATATATCTGGATACCCGTTAAGCGCGCGCGAAACCGTGCTTTTGGACAAGCCCAGATGCGCCGCCAATTCGTCCAGTTTCACCCGGCCCGTGACGGTTGCGTTACCTGACTGGTCACGCGGTGGATATAAAAGATTCGCGGTCATTGAAGCCATTTGTTCGTTCCGAAACCGGTTTCGGCAACAAAAAAGTTAAAAAAAGTGCAACCTGGCTATTTTTTGAACGTTTTAGGGATTGCTCCGGAACATTTAGAGAGCATGCGGAAGGGCTTTGTCATAAAGTCCGGACCAATCGCGTCTGCGTGGATAAGGCATGTCTTTTTGGCGGTGGTTAAATCCATGCTCGGTAAAGGTCAAAAGTTTGCAACAGATCCTGCCAGTCAGCGTTGCCCACACATATCGGATTGGCAACGGAGCATACGTTTGAGGGATTAAAGCACGTTCTGTCCGTTTTGCCCTGCGCTTATTGCTTCGCGACGTCTGGCGAATGGTCGGACCAATCGCCGCACTCACCCTTGCTCACTGCATCACGCTGGCTTTGGTCTCTTTTAGAGAGTTTCACGTGCCTTTTCAGACGGTCAAAGCTGTTTTTGCACTGTCCATCGTGTTTTTGGCCTTCGAAATCGCCAAACGAAATCACGGTACGCCACAATTGTCCAAAGCTGGCCCTTGATCGTTTCGTTCTCATTCGGTTTGCTGGATGGTCTGCGCCTTGTTGCTGCATATGCTGTCAACTTTGTGGTCATTCGCTGCGAGTGCAAAGGGCTTAGTGAGTCGTGTTTACGTTCAGCGGACTAAATGGACCTACGCAGCGCACGAGCCGAAATTTCGAAGTGTGCGTGGCGACACGTCTATCACTGTGACATCAAAATTGGTGGCGGATATTGTGCGTGCAGTGAGGGAAATGCGACTTATCCCGGAATCCCCAAAGGTCCCACCGAACTTGCTAGTTCGATCTCCGAAACGTGTTTGAAGTTGGTCAGCTTGCATCCCACTGGCGTTCTAGATGCAAGTGACAATTTTGAATTATACCGCGCTCACGTTGGCGGCCGATCGAAAAGATGCAGACATGATAACAGCCCTTAATGACCACCATGTGGACATAGATGCACAAAATGTCATTAGTCGAACGCATTGCATTCAGCCGCTAAGGCTGGAGCTGATCGATGTTTTGAAGTTCTCCTTGCCGCTGGCGCAAATCCGGCGCTCCAGACTTCCACTGGAAAGACGCCTGCCAATTTTTCCGCTGAATTCGACCGTGCCAATATCTTCCGGATGAAATTGGCATGCTCGCCAAATCAAGTGGGTAGAAGCGAGCTTGAATAAGCGCAGAAAATGGCGCAGGAGTCTGCAGAGGATTTTGAGATATAGCGCAAGGCATTTACCAAACAAGAATATGACAATTGCAGGGCGGAAAGGCTTTCAGAGGATTGCTGAGCCAAGGTTGAAGGTCCTGGATGAGGGAATTATGAGAATCTGGTAAGGTTCTGCCATTGAGTAACGGCTGAATCATTAACTTTGAATCACCTATGTTAGCTCGGACGCGAAATAACTGCCATTCACGGCACAAAAACCTTCCTTCGCGTAGTCAGCGAAAGTAGGTACATTTTCCCTCCCAAGCCCTAGAAGAGGTCAAAAAGGTCGACAAACAACGTTGTTGGCAAATCTTCTAGGTTCGGTCAAGAACATGCTTCAACTGGAGCATCGTTTTTCGCGGGAGTTAAATTCGCCACGCTGGGCGAGCTAGAAAACGACTGGCGAAATAGTAGACACAAATCAATTGAGAGAACGCGGGGCAAACCGACTTGGGTTACTGCTTTGGCCGGGGGGGGGTAGTATTCAATCTAGCATTTCCCCAGTTTGGCCCACGCTCAGCTGTCCGCCTTTAGCCACCTCAACATAGACACCCATGTCCATATGACCCATCAACTTCCGAATTAGATAGGGTATCTTCAAGTCCCGCTCGGTCGTATCCGGGTTCACCTCGGTGGCTGCACACCGTTTCGTACGTGAGAGTATCTTTAACTCGACATCGCCGAATCTAAGAACTGATCCAACTGCGCCCAGCTCAGAAAACGGGGGTAAGCCTTCTATCTCAATATTCGCCCGGAAGCGTGCTGGGTGGATTTCCGCGTTCAGTTCTTCACCCAATTTCTCCACCGACGCCAGATTCAGAACGGATATCGCATTCATCATTTTAGGTGAGACGACAGACACATCTGTAAACCGATGAGGAGCAGACGAAACGAAATTTGGCGGTTCGGGATCTTTTAAGTCGATCTCTGAAGACAGGAACCTTGCCGCATTCATCCGTTCGTCTGGTGCTTGCATACTAAAACTGTGAGTTTTGCCGCTCGCCTGGATCTCAAGAAATTGGGTCTCAATATCAAAACTCGTCTTAACGCCTGCAAGCGCAGCTTCATTCAACAAAACAACAAAGCGATCTTTCGGCAATGGCTGAGGGTTCCGCGCGTCGAAACCGGAGTTGTAGCGCGCGAACCCGAACAGGCGATCACCTGGAATCCCCTCCCCCGCTCGCAGCGCCACGGTTTGCATGGGCTCGGCACTCAAACCTTTAATTGGGTACCGGTTCAACCTGACGATAGAGAGCGTGTTCATACGTCTGCACCTGACCAAACGAGTTATACACGATCCTGCTTGGTCCGTGCTGTTTGACGCTATCTCTAATTCTCCAAGGTATCGACCAAATAATCTGTGAGTGCCTCAAAAGCGTGTTCGCTAAACCTTCTGGACACATCATTGCCGTGATTGCGGTCTGTACCGATTTTGGTCAACAGGGCCTCATAAATCCTAACTGCCAAAAATACACGCGCATCAACGCAAAAAAGTAAATTCAATAAAATCAATGACTAAAAAGAGGTTTTAACAACCTTCCTTGACTATTTGAGGTACGAACCTCAAAAAATTCTGGACTTGAGGTGCGTACCTCAAATAGCCTTGGAAGTATGCCGCGATTCGCACATCCTCGATTGACGGCGCAAAAAGGGAGGAATGGATGACTTACACAAAACTGGCCTCGGCCAGCGCAATAGTCCTTGCCGCTACTACTCTTTCTACCAAGGCAAATGCTGAAGATCTGACGCTTTGTTGGGCTGCATGGGACCCGGCCAACGCGCTTGTTGAGCTATCGAAAGAATTCGAAGCGGAATCCGGGCACACGATGAACTTCGAATTTGTTCCCTGGCCAAATTTTGCGGACCGGATGCTGAACGAGTTGAACTCGGGGGGTAAGCTCTGCGACCTACTGATTGGTGACAGCCAATGGATCGGCGGTGGCGCTGAGAATGGTCACTATGTCCAGCTGAACGAGTTCTTCGATGCTGAAGGCATCAGCATGGACGATTTCGCGCCGGCCACTGTTTACGCGTACTCCACCTGGCCTAAGGGTACACCAAACTACTACGCGCTGCCTGCGATGGGCGATGCAAACGGCTGGTTCTATCGCAAGGACTGGTTCGAAAACCCCGACATCCAAGCCGCATACAAAGAGGCAACTGGTCAGGACCTCCGTGAGCCTCAGTCTCAGAAAGAGTTGTTGCAGATCGCACAGTTCTTCCAAGGTCGTGAGATCGACGGCAAGACCGTCTATGGCGCCGCAATCTTTACCGAGCGCGGCTCGGAAGGGATCACTATGGGTGTGACCGGAGCGCTGTATCCTTGGGGCTTCAAATACGAAAACACCCCGGGCTCATATGACATGGAAGGCGCGGTAAACTCACCCGAAGCGGTTGAGGCTCTGGAGTTCTACAAGGAATTCTACGAAACGGCGACGCCTCCGGGATATACCAACTCCTATATGGGTGAGAGCTTGGACGCCTTTAAATCCGGTCAGGTTGCCATGGCAATGAACTGGTTCGCGTTCTTCCCCGGACTCTATGCCGATCCCAACACCGGCGGTGACAAGATCGACTTCTTTGTGAACCCACCACAAAATCAGGCAGGTTCGACACTGGGCGGACAAGGTATCTCTGTTGTCAGCTACTCTGACAAACAGGACGCCGCACTTGAGTATATCAAGTGGTTCGCACAGCCAGAAGTTCAGGCCAAATGGTGGGAGCTTGGCGGCTACTCAGCACATAACTCCGTGCTGGAAGATCCTGGCTTCGTGGACAGCCAACCGTTCGCCGGTGACTTCCTGGAAGCGATGGGCGGTGTGCAGGATTTCTGGCAAGAGCCTGCCTATGCGGAACTTCTGCTGGCCATGCAGAAACGCATCCACGACTACGTTGTTGCTGACCAAGGCACTGCGCAAGAAGCACTTGATCTTCTGATCGAAGATTGGACGGAAGTCTTCGAAGACGAAGGCAAGCTGTAACCCGGACAAAGGCAGGAGCGGGTGCAATCCCGCTCCACCTTCACCCGTGAGTCCTACACCAACAAGAACTGGCAAAGAGATGTCTGACAGGACCGTAGATCGCGTTGCGCAGGCAACGCCCGAGCGAGTTGCGCGAAAAATCCGGGGACTATCCGACCGCGCGATCGCCTGGATATTCATCTCCCCAACGATTTTTCTATTGCTGGCGATCAACATCTTTCCGCTGATCTGGACCATCCAACTGAGCTTTACCAACTACAAGGCCAATCGGATCGGGCGTGAAGTCAAAGATGTCGGGCTCAGGAATTACGAGCGTATCCTGACGGACTCGGACACCTGGCTGAACATGCAGGCAACGGCGCACTTCCTATTCTGGACGATCTTTTTCCAGGTTCTGATCGGGTTCGCGCTGGCGTGGTTGATCAACAAGAAATTCAAGGGCAACGATCTTTGGACCACGATTATCGTGCTGCCGATGATGCTGTCTCCGGCTGTTGTCGGGAACTTCTGGAAGTTCCTGTACCAGCCTCAGATCGGCCTGTTCAATTACATCGTGTCCTGGTTCACCGGCAAGGACCCGTCGAGCTTTGAAATGCTTGGATCAGTCACGTTAGCCCCATGGGCGATTGTGATTGTCGACACGTGGATGTGGACCCCCTTCGTGATGCTGATCTGTCTCGCTGGGCTGCGCAGCATTCCTGACTACATCTACGAGGCGGCTGAAATCGACCGAGCCAGCAAGCTGCGACAGTTCTTTACGATTACCATCCCGATGGTTCTGCCGTTCCTCATGCTCGCTGTGCTGTTTAGAGGCATTGAGAACTTCAAGATGTTCGACCTGGTGGTTCAGCTCACCGGCGGTGGGCCGGGGTCTGTTACGGAACTCACTTCGATCAACCTGAAACGCGAAGCCTTTGAGAAATGGCGTACGGGCTATGCGTCAGCCTATGCGATCATCCTTTTCGTCACCGTGTTCGGCCTTGCGTCGATCTACGTCAAAGCCCTGAACAAGGTGAAACAGAGATGAGCAGTTTTTCCGTCACTGAACCTTCGAACCGGTCCAAGTGGATCGCCGGTTCTCTGGTCATCACCTATGCGCTGATCACAATGATCCCGCTGGTATGGATCTTACTGACTGGCTTCAAGTCTCCGGCCGATGCGATCAGCTATCCGCCCAAAGTGGTCTTTGACCCCACGCTTGAAGGCTACGTCAATCTCTTCACCACGCGTACACGGCAGACGCAGGAGTTTCTGGAAGCGAACCCACCGCAGAACTGGGCTGATGAGATCGTCCGCCAATACGACATGGTGATTGTCGGGCCATCCAAGTTCGGCGAGCGCTTTATGAATTCGGTTATCATCGGATTTGGCTCGACTTTCTTGAGTATCTTCCTTGGCACGCTGGCCGCCTATGCGTTCAGCCGATTTAAAGTACCGCTCAAGGACGATCTTCTGTTCTTCATTCTTAGTACAAGGATGATGCCACCGGTTGCTGTTGCCATCCCAATCTTCTTGATGTTCAGAAACCTCGGTTTAAGCGACACGCATCTCGGGATGATCCTGCTTTACACGGGCGTGAATATCTCCCTGGCGGTTTGGTTGCTGAAAGGGTTCATCGACGAAATCCCCAGAGAGTACGAAGAAGCCGCCCTCATAGATGGCTACACGAGGTTTCAGGCCTTCTACAAAGTGGTGCTGCCGCAAGCCGCCACAGGCATCGCGTCAACTGCGATCTTCTGCCTGATCTTCGCCTGGAATGAATACGCGTTTGCCGTGCTGCTGACATCCGCGAATGCGCAGACTGCACCTCCGTTCATTCCGACGATTATCGGTATTGGCGGCTTGGACTGGCCCGCGGTGGCAGCAGGTGCCACGATCTTCCTGATCCCTGTCATGATCTTCACCATCCTGATGCGCAAACACTTGCTGCGAGGGATCACATTCGGAGCCGTACGCAAATGAGCGAGTTTCTGACCGGATTACTACGGCTCCGCCGCGGCCCATGGGAGATGGTTGCAACCATCCTGATTGCACTGGGTGTCTTCATGCTGATGCAACCCTTTGTCCTTTGGGCCTTCACCTACTCTTTCATCGTCACGCTGATCGGAACCGTCATGTTCATCATCGTCAGTCATTTCCCGGAGTAGAAATGGCCCAGATCGTAGTTAAAAACGTAAAGAAGATGTTCGGCGATTTCACGGCTGTCCGCGAAAGTTCGTTCACGATTGAGGACGGCGAGTTCTTCATGCTGCTGGGCCCGTCCGGATGCGGAAAAACCACGACCCTGCGTATGATCGCAGGGTTGGAGCTTCCAACGTCGGGTGAGATTTATCTGGACGGCGAAGAGATCAGCCAGCGCCCGCCGTCAGAGCGGGACATTGCCTTCGTGTTCCAGATGTTCGCGCTGTACCCGCACATGAACGTACGCAAGAATATCAGTTATCCGCTGATATCGCAGGGTATGCCGCGTGCTGCTGTCAAAGCCAAAGTCGAGGAAGTCGCGGGAATTCTGGGCATCAACGATATACTCGATAGCCCGGTAGGTGGACTATCAGGCGGCGACAGGCAGCGCGTGGCGCTGGGTCGCGCGATTGTTCGCGAACCCAAGGCGTTCATGATGGACGAACCGCTGGGTGCCTTGGATGCCGAGTTTCGTGAGCATATGGCCGAAGAACTACGCGCGCTTCATGATCGCATGGGCGCAACCACTGTGTACGTTACGCATGATCAGCTGGAGGCCATGCAAATGGGCGACAAGATCGTGGTGATGAACAATGCTGTGATTGAGCAATTCGGCACGCCGCAGGAAATCTACGACAAACCAGCTACGATGTTCGTTGCGGACTTTATCGGGTCTCCTTCGATGAACTTCCTGCCGTTTCAAGGAAAGGTCGCGCCTGGCTCGGAAATGGTTCGACTGAATGGCCATGACGAAGCCGTGCCCAAACTGATGGAAGGGGCGGAAGGTGACTTGGTTTTCGGCGTACGCCCCGAGCATGTTTTTCTGTCAGACGACAGCGCTTACCGGGCCAAGGTCCTGGCGGCAGAATATCTGGGAACTACCCAGATCGTGACGCTGCAAAGCCCGAACGGAGAGCTGAAAGCTCGAATTGATGCACGCGAAACCGTTAATCCCGGCGAGACGGTGGGATTGGAGTTCCGCTCTCCCGCAGTAACGCTATTTGAAGAGTCTACCGGGCGTGCTTTGAGATCCGCTCTGAACGACGAGGTACTAAGCAATGGCTGAAGTCGTATTGGAGAATATCTCGAAATCATTCGGCAACGTCAAAGCGGTAGATGATATCTCAATGACGATCCCCAACGGGGCCTTTGTGGTTTTGTTGGGCCCGACTGGTGCGGGGAAAACAACGACGCTGAGATTGATATCCGGGCTTGAGAAACTGGATTCAGGAACGGTGCGCATTGCCGGGCGTGACGTTGGAATTGATACACCTGCCCAGCGCGATGTGGCGATGGTCTTCCAGCAATACTCGCTGTACCCGCATATGACGGTGCGCGAGAACCTGTCTTTCCCTCTGCGGTCGCCGATCCTGAAGACGCCAGAGGATGAGATCGCGAGGAAGGTCAACGAAGTCTCAGAAATCCTCCAGATCCCGCACAAGCTGGACAACAAAGCCACCGAACTGTCAGGCGGCGAAATGCAGCGTGTGTCGATCGGACGGGCGCTGGTGCGCGATCCGCAGATCTTCCTAATGGACGAACCGCTCAGCTCTTTGGACGCCAAGCTACGGGCGGATCTGCGGGTCGAGTTGAAGAGGATTCAGGCCGATCTGGGGTCAACCTTGCTCTACGTGACCCACGATCAGGTCGAAGCCATGACAATGGCGACGCATATCGGCGTTTTGGAGAACGGCCGATTGGTTCAGTACGGAACACCCCGGGATATCTATGAAAACCCGGGCAGTGTTTACGTTGCCAGCAGGTTGGGTTTGCCACGGATCAACATCCTGCCGTCTGAGTTGTTCGGAGGCGATCACAAAGGCCCGCAGATTGGTCTTCGCCCGGAAAACATCATTGAAGGCGAAGGTAGTGAAGCGCGTGTGATACGCGCCGAGCATCTGGGCGATCAAACACGGCTGCACCTGGACCTGAATGGTCACCCGGTTGTGACCTTGATTGATGTCCATCAGGACTACCCATCTGGAAAGATTATAAAAATCCGTCCTAACAACCCGTTGTATTTTGACGCGTCCGGCGCGCGCGTGAATTAAGGAGCAAAAGCATGGCCCAGTTCCTCAACACAAAAGAAACCCTGGTGACAGAGGCCATAGACGGCCTTCTGGCCTCTTCTGGCGGTCGGCTTACTCGGCTGGACGGCTATCCGCATATCAAGGTTGTTTACCGGTCGGATTGGGACAAGTCGAAGGTCGCCCTGGTATCCGGAGGAGGGTCTGGTCATGAGCCCGCCCATGCCGGTTTCGTTGGCGCTGGTCTGTTGACGGCAGCGGTTTGCGGTGAAGTGTTCGCCTCACCCTCGGTGGAGGCGGTTTTGGCCGGCATTCTTGCGGTCACGGGTGAGGCTGGGTGCTTGCTAATTGTCAAGAATTACACGGGTGACCGGTTGAATTTTGGACTGGCGGCGGAACGCGCCCGCGCTTTGGGTCGCAAGGTCGAGATGGTCGTTGTCGACGATGACATCGCCCTGCCCGACCTTCCGCAACCACGTGGCGTTGCGGGAACGTTGTTCGTTCACAAAATCGCCGGAGCGCTTGCCGAAAGCGGTGCCGATTTGGACACCGTCACCGCCGCAGCGAGACGCATCATAGCAAAGGTTGTCAGCATCGGTATGAGCCTGGACACCTGTACCGTTCCGGGATCTCCGAAAGAAGACAGGATCGCGCCGGGGAAGGCAGAGCTTGGCTTGGGTATCCATGGTGAGCCCGGCGTACAGCAAGTCGAGTTCTCAAACGCGGTATCGGCCATGTCCACAGTGGTGGAGAAGCTGCAGCAAAGAGTGGGCGATGGGGACTGCGTGGCGTTGGTCAACAACCTCGGTTCAACTACTCCGCTCGAAATGGCTGTCCTCACCCACGCCTTGTCCGAAACCGGGATTGCCCAGCATATCATTGGCCCGGCCCCCATGATGACATCGCTAGATATGCACGGGTTTTCGGTTTCCATTCTGCCCGTGGATCAGGACGATTTGTCAGCCCTTGAAGCTCCCGTTGATCTGGCCGCGTGGCCCGGGGTCAATTCCATCGACCCGATCAAAGTAGCACCATTGCCTGATGGCCTGACCCCAATCGATCCAATTCCTTCGAACAATCCCGCAACAAAGGAAACGATCACCCGGTTGTCTAAGCTGCTGATCAACGCCGAGAAAACCCTAAACGAGCTGGATGCGAAGTCCGGAGATGGCGATACAGGAAGCACACTGGCCACTGCCGCAAGAGCATTGCAAGGTAGCCTTGACCGCATGCCGCTGGCCGATCTGACGCAGCTGTTTCCGGCGTTGGGCAACGAACTGAGCCAGACAATGGGTGGGTCATCAGGTGTGATCCTTGCGATCTTCTTCAATGCAGCCGGGGATGCCTGTGCAAGCGGAGCCTCCGTGCCGAAATCCCTTGTCGAGGGCCTGAACCGTGTCAGCCAGGTCGGAGGTGCCAAAGTCGGTGACCGGACAATGATTGACGCCTTGGCGCCGGCACTTGCCGCGCTACCATCTGGTCTGACACATGCGGCCGAGGCTGCCCGCGAAGGCGCGAACAACACCGCAAATATTCGTCGTGCGAAGGCGGGCCGGGCAGCCTATGTTCCCGAAGAAAACCTAGTTGGACATAACGATCCCGGCGCCGAGGCTGTTGCTTTGTTGTTTGAAGGCTTGGCGCGGGAGATTGAGGGCTGAAGAACACGTGGAAGACCAAAAACAAAAACTAGAATTGGTGAAAAAGCCAACCGTCAACGACCTCGCGCGCGTCGCTGGTGTCAGTCTCGCGACTGTTGACCGCGTCTTGAACAGACGCCCCGGCGTGCGGGCCGTAACCGTACAGAAAGTACAAAAGGCAATTGATGAGCTGGGCTATGTGCGCGATACGGCCGCGGCCAACCTTGCGCGAAACCGAGTTTACAACTTCCTCTTTGTTCTGCCGGACACTGACAACGAGTTTGTGGAGGCAATCAGCAGTCAGATCGCAGAACAATCCCGTGACCAATTTATCGAGCGGACCCGCATTGCGATAAAGAAGGTCGCTCCGTTCGAGCCGCAAGATATCGTCAACATTCTGGATGCTGTCGACAGTTTGGATGTAGACGGAGTCGCCGTTTTTGGGCCAGAAACGCCTTCTGTCCGCGATGCTGTCAAAAGGCTCAGGGACAAAGGCGTTCCGGTGGTTGCCTTGGTATCTGACTTGCCAAGTTCTGAGCGAGACCATTTTGTGGGAATCGATAACGTTTCGGCAGGACGAACCGCCGCTCAGCTGATGGGGCGGTTTGTCCATCGCGACGGCAAGGTCTTGGTTCTTACAGGATCCCGTTTGGCGCGTGACCACCTGGAGCGTCGCCAAGGCTTTGACATTGTCGTGGCCGAGGAATTTCCGCACCTCCAAGTCGTAGCGTCGGTTGAGGGCCGGGATGACCCTGATCTGATTTACAAGATGATGCCCGAGATCTTTGAAACCTATCCGGATCTGGTCGGAATATACTCGTCAGCAGCGGGCAATGCCGGCCTGATACAATTTCTTTCGGAGAACAGGTTCAGCAAAGATCTGGTGATCATAGCGCATGAGCTTACTCCGCTCAGTCGTGAGGCGCTTAGGCTTGGCACATTTGACGCCTTAATCTCACAAGACACCGGGCATATAGTTCGTTCCGCAGTCCGTCTATTGCGCGCAACTAAGGACAAGGTTCCGTTCAACAAAGCGCAGGAACGTATCCGTATCGACATCTATCTAAAGGAAAATTTACCGCCATAGAGGCTTAGGTTTTGGGGAGGAAATTTTATGAAGACGATCAAAGGTCCAGCTTTGTTTCTTGCGCAATTTGCGGGGGACGAAGCACCGTTCAATTCGTGGGACGCGATCACCAAATGGGCGGCTGATTGTGGATACAAAGGCGTTCAGGTCCCCAGTTGGGACGGCCGGTTGTTCGACCTTGAACAGGCCGCGTCCAGCACCGGCTATTGCGATGACTTCAAAGGCAAAGCCAGGGAGAATGGCGTCGAAGTCACCGAACTCTCAACGCATCTTCAGGGCCAGCTTGTGGCCGTTCACCCAGCCTATGACAGCGCGTTTGATGGCTTTGCTGCCGAAAGCGTTCGCGGGAACCCGAAAGCCCGGCAAGAATGGGCAGTGGATCAGGTCAAAAAGGCTCTGTCAGCGTCAAAGAACTTAGGCATTTCGGCACATGCGACATTCTCAGGCGCTTTGGCCTGGCCCTATGTTTACCCTTGGCCGCAGCGTCCTGCGGGCTTGATTGAAACGGCATTTGATGAGCTCGCTCGTCGTTGGGTACCGATCCTTGATCACGCCGAAGACTGCGGCGTTGATGTCTGCTACGAAATCCACCCCGGAGAGGACCTCCACGATGGTGTGACGTACGAGATGTTTCTGGAACGGACGGGAAATCACTCACGGGCCTGCATGCTATACGACCCGTCGCACTACATCCTGCAATGCCTCGACTATCTTGACAATATCGACATCTACAAAGACCGGATCCGGATGTTCCATGTCAAAGATGCCGAGTTCAACCCAACAGGGCGGCAGGGTGTTTATTCCGGATATCAAAGCTGGGTTGATCGGGCCGGGCGGTTCCGGTCGCTTGGTGATGGCCAAGTGGACTTCGGTGCGGTCTTCTCAAAAATGGCCGCGAATGACTTTGATGGCTGGGCTGTGGTCGAATGGGAATGCTGTCTCAAGCACCCCGAGGATGGCGCGCGCGAAGGCGCTCAATTCGTATCAGATCACATCATACGTGTGACCGAGAAAGCCTTTGATGATTTCGCCGACGGTGGCGCCGACGAAGCCGCCAATCGTAAAATGCTGGGGATTGAGTGATGGTCACAGGACGCAGTGAAGAAACCTCGGGTCGTATTCGCCTTGGCATGGTTGGCGGCGGAAACGACGCATTCATAGGCGGCGTTCATCGCATAGCCGCGCGACTGGACGACAAGTTTGAATTGGTCGCTGGTGCTTTGTCTTCGACGCCAGAGAAATCTCTGGAAAGTGGTCAGGCATTGGGGCTCGAACGGGTCTATGAAGACTTCAAACAAATGGCGATCCGCGAAGCCCGGCTGAAATCCGGAATCGAGGCGGTCTCAATCGTCACGCCAAATCACGTCCACTATGCAGCTGCGCGCGAGTTTCTGAAACGCGGTATTCATGTGATTTGTGACAAGCCACTCACCTCTACCCTTGCCGATGCAAAAAAGCTGGTCAAAGCAGCAGAAACCGCGAATGCCCTGTTCATTTTGACCCACAATTACACGGGCTATCCGATGGTTCGGCAGGCGCGTGAAATGGTTGCCAACGGCGATATTGGCAAGATTCGTGTGGTTCAGGTTGAGTACCCGCAGGACTGGCTGACCGAGCAGCAGGATTTCAAACAGGCTGAGTGGCGAACTGATCCCGAACGCTCGGGCGCGGGTGGATCAACCGGTGACATCGGAACCCATGCCTACAACCTCGCTTGCTTTGTAACCGGGCTGACAGCGGAAAGCCTGGCGGCGGACTTGCAGGCCTTTGTGCCGGGGCGCAAAGTCGATGACAACGCCCACGTCTTGCTTCGCTTCGAGGGCGGAGCGCGTGGAATGCTGTGGTCTTCTCAGGTGGCTCCCGGAAATGAAAACGCACTTCGGTTGCGGGTCTACGGCGAAAAAGGTGGGCTGGAGTGGGCCCAGGAAGATCCCAATTACCTTTGGTTCACGCCATACAACGAACCCAAGCGCCTGATCACCCGAAATGGTGCTGGAGCTGGTGATGCTGCCAATCGTTTGAGCAGAGTCCCTCCGGGCCATCCCGAGGGATACCTTGAAGGTTTCGCCAATATCTATGGAGAGGCTGCTGAGGCGATCCAAGTTTTCCGAAATGGGAGTTCGCCTGATGCGTCGGTTGTTTATCCAACGGTTTATGACGGGCTCAACGGTGTTAAGTTTGTAGCCGCATGCGTGCAAAGCTCTTCAAGGAATGCGGCTTGGGTTAGCTTGACTTAAAACCTGGTTGTGGGCGTAGGGCATACATCTTGGAAGGCGTCGTGAGTATCTACCAAAAACCGAAGCGCGCAACCTATAGCTGAACACTCCGGAACAACGAACCGCGGACGCCACCGAACCATTGCTATGTAAAGCGATCTCTGGTTGAGTGACGACCGTTCAGTGGAACAAATACGAAAGGCTGCTTTGCGGACAAAGCCATCCTTCGGTCCGATCCAAGAAACTGGAGGTTCCGGTCCCATAGCCGAAATTCGTCTACTTGTCGCAAGTCGATCCAAGTCGGCATTCCCTCCGATCAGTTTTCTGTATGTAAAACAATGCCATTCAGGTTTGCTCTCTTCCTGTTTCATCTATCCCAGTTGCGAGAGGGTTGGCATTCACCCCTGCCAACATCTTCATAACTTCGGCTTTCCAGCCCGCTTTGATCTTTAAAGCCAGTTGAGATGGTGGTCGGTGGTCTGGCTCAAGAAGCGCGTACTCATATCTGAGCGGTTTTTTGAAGGGCACGAACGCGACTTTTCCGCTGGACAGGTTTAGTTCTCGTTCAGTCGCTACGGTCAAAGGATCCACGATCGAATAACATTGACCTGAGCTCACAAAGGGTATCAGGGGTAGAAAGTACTGACAGGTCACTGTTGGGTTGTAGTCAGCTGAAACATCTTGAAACTCTTGTCGAATTTTGCGCTGGAACGGGTGCGTGGCATGCAATCCCCCCATAGGCGCTCCGTCGAGATCGGAAATGGATACGGTTCTGCTTGAAGCAAGCGGGCTGTCACGATCAACGGCACAAAAACAATCTGCCCGGATCAGTTCTGTTGAATATTGAGGCTCCTTTCCGGTTGAATGATCGAAGTCTGCAAAGCCGAAATCAATATTCTGCGTGCCCGCAAGCTCAATAATCTGAGGCGAACTGCGTGTAGACAACGTGATACGTATCTCGGGGTTTTCGCCGACTGATTGGCTGATAAAACGCGGGAACAAGAAAGCGGATGGACCCGGCATTGTAGCGATATTCAAGCTGCCGGAATGCCCTTTGATCAACCCTTCCATTGTACTGGAAATCGTCGCGAGGCGGTCCAGAATACCTGTTGTTTCGGCCAAAAGGTAATGCGCTTCGGGAACCGGGACCAATCGCCGTCCCTTACGCTCGAACAGTGTCAGGCCAAGGGTCTTTTCAAGGTTCTTCAAGGCCAAACTGATCGCAGGCTGGGTGCGGTTCAGTTTCTTGGCGGTCTGAGAGATAGAGCCGGTCTCCATCACCTCGCGAAAAACGGTCAACTGCATAAGGTTCATGTTTAATCTATAAACTAAACCTTAGTTTTATGAAATATAACAAATTTGTATTTATGAAAATTGCTACTACGCTTGCATGATCGAAATTCGGCCAAACCGAATCCGACGATCCAACAAGGGAGATGATGATGAAATTTGTGAAATGTTTGACGGGACTGGCCCTGGCAGGCGCACTTGCCGCCCCGGCATTGGCGCAGGACCCAACTTTTTTCCGCATTGGCACTGGCGGCGCAGGCGGAACTTACTTCCCCATTGGCGGCACCATCGCAAACGGAATCTCCGCCCCTCCGGGTTCGCGCCCCTGCGAAGAAGGCGGCCAGTGCGGCGTACCGGGGCTAATTGCTATCGCTCAATCCACCACCGCGTCTGTGTTCAACAATGCCGCCGTTCAGAACGGAGAGCTTGAGGCCGGTCTGGCCGCAGCCGACGTCACCCGCTCGATGTATCTGGGTGAGGGTAAGTTCGAGGGCAAACCTCATCCCAATCTTCGCATCGTGGCCAACCTGTTCCCCGAAGACCTGCACTTGGTTCTGCCTGCCGGCGAGACAATCAACGATCTAAGCGATCTGGAAGGCAAGCGTGTCGGCATCGCGCAAGCCGGTTCCGGTACACAGGTTGCCGTGCTTCAGATGCTCGATGCATGGGGCGTCAACCGCGACAACATGGATGAGGCCGAGCTGAACAACAGCCAAAGCGCCGAGCGTCTGGCTGACGGTCAGCTTGACGCCTATTTCTACGCTGCAGGCTGGCCGGTCGCCGCAATGGTGCAGCTGTCGTCAACCAAGGGCATGAACCTGCATTCCTTCAGCGACGAAGACATGGCGAAGATCAATGAGATCATCCCGGCATACATCCCCTCGGCCATCCCGGGTGGCGTCTATGAAGGTATCGACGGTGAAACCAAGACCCCGGCGGTTAGCGCGATGCTGGTGGTGTCCTCGGAACTATCCGATGAACTGGTATATGGCCTGACCAAGGCGTTGTGGAACGACAATACCCGCAAGCTGCTGGACAATGGTCACGCCAAAGGCAAGCAGATCACTCCCGATACGGCGCTGGATGGCGTCGAGGCGCTGGGTGTACCCCTGCATCCTGGGGCCGAGAAATTCTATAAAGAAGCCGGTCTGCTTCAGTAACCGTACCTTACTGACACCTGTCGTCGGTGCCCCTGCGCGGGGCACCGCACTCTGGAATTATGCGAAATCGGGGGGCCATCATGTCCGAGACCCAGAAACTTGATGACCACGAATTGACGGCCGAGGAACTGGCCGCCATCGAAGAACAGTTCGACGAAGGTGCCGCCGTCCGGCAGGTCACGCCCGCCGCGGGCAAGGTGCTGCGCGTTGTTGCCCTGATCCTTGCGTTCTACGAATTCTTCACGGCCGGTTTTGGCCTGCCCGCCGACCATTGGCACATGGGTATCTATCTGGCCCTGCTGTTCATTCTGGTCTACGCGACAATTCCGATAATCGGTTCCAAAAACCTCTATGCGCTTAAGGTCAGCCGGTTCCGCATCGGCAACATCCCCCTGTACGACTTGGTGTTTATGGCGCTGGGGATCATTGCAGCGCTGTATGTTGGGGTCGCATGGCGCGGCATTCCGTTTCTGGGGATCGAGGAACAGACGTTCCGAATGGGCAACCCGAACACTTATGACGTTGTTTTGGGCGTAATCATCATCCTGCTGGTTCTGGACATCGCCCGCCGCACGCTGGGTTGGGTGCTGCCAATGATCATTTGTGTGTTTATCTCATACGCCCTGTTGGGTCCGTACTTTCCCGGCTTGCTGCAGCATCCAGGTGTGAACTTCAAAACATTCGTGTCGTCGATGTATTTCCCGCAGGAAGGCATCTATGGCGTCACACTCTGGGTCGTCTCGACCATCGTGTTCCATTTCGTCCTGTTCGGCGTGATCGCGCAGCGCACCGGATTGGGGCAACTCTTCATCGACAACGCAACCATTTTGGCGGGCCGCTATACCGGTGGGCCGGCAAAAGTGTCGGTGGTATCCTCGGCGTTCTTCGGCACGATCTCGGGCTCTTCGGTGGCCAACACCGTTTCGACCGGCGCGCTGACCATTCCCAACATGAAGCGCCTTGGGTACCCCGGCCATTTTGCGGGCGGCGTCGAAGCTGCATCGTCAGCCGGAGGGCAAATCACGCCGCCGATCATGGGGGCAGCGGCCTTCATCATGGCAGAGTTCCTTGAGGTGCCCTACACCACCATCGTCATCGCCGCGATCTTCCCCGCGATCCTTCACTATGTCGGAGTCTTTGCGGTGGTGCACCTGATGGCACGCAAGCTGAACCTGCAAGGCTTGGCGAAAGAGCAACTGCCACAACTAAAGGCCGTCTGGGCCGAAGGTTGGGCCAACATTGTACCTCTGATCGGGCTTCTGGTCGTGCTGTTCACAGGATATACGCCGTTCATGTCCGCCTTCTGCGGCATTTCTCTGGCAGTGATCGCAGGCATGTCGCGCATCAAACAGCCGCCCACGCTGATCTATGCCGCAGCGTTCCTAGCCTTCGTGCTGTGGAAATTCTCGGATGGCGGGTTCGATCTGACGATGACAGCGATCCTGTGTGCCTTGTCGGTGATCGCCACGCTGAACCCACAGAAACGCATCGAAGTACCCGAGATGCTGCAAGCGGTTGAGTTGGGAGTGAAATACTCGCTGGCCGTGGGCGCCGCTGCTGCCGCCGTCGGCATTGTCGTCGGTGTTATCAACACAACCGGCATTGGCTTCCGAATCGGGTTCATGGTCACTCAGGGCGCGGGCAATCTAGCCGCTGATCTGTACAATATGATCTCGTTCGGCAGCTGGCAGCTGTTTGCGATGGAAGACCTGCAACTGTTCATTTCGCTGGTCTTCATTGCCATTGTTTGCATCCTGATGGGCGCAGGCATCCCAACCACTGCGCTTTACATCATGCTGGTCTCAGTCGCACAGCCCGCGCTGGCGCAGCTGGGTGTCCCGCCGATCGCAAGCCACCTGTTCGTACTCTATTACGGTGTGGTGTCCGAGATCACGCCGCCCGTCTGCACCTCGGCCTATGCGGCAGCGGCCATTGCGAACTCCAACCCGTTCCGAACTGGTCTCTCTGCCTTTACCCTAGGGTTGGGCAAGGTGATCGCGCCAATGGCCTTCGTTTATGCGCCGGTTCTATTGTTCGTGTCCTCAACCGGGTTCAACCTGTGGGAATTCACCTACACTGCCACCAGTTGTATCGCCGGGGTCATCGCCCTGTCCGCAGCTGTGGTCGGATACTGGCTGAAACCGCTGAACATTGCGTCGCGTATCCTGATGGCCATCGCGGGGGTGATCTTTGTTGCGCCCAGCCTGACGGCTGACCTGATTGCGCTTGCTGTCGCCTCGCCGGTCATTGTCTCCCAACTGATCGCGCGCAACCGCAGCCATTCCCCGGCCTGATACGATGACAGAACAAGTGACCATCATCGGCGCGGGGATCGTCGGCATCTGTTGCGCGCTGTCGCTGCAAGAACGGGGCATACCGGTCCGTCTTGTTGACCGGAGCGACCCTGGACAGGAAACCTCGTTCGGCAATGCCGGGGTTGTGTCACCCTGGTCGATCATTCCGCAGGCCGTTCCGGGCATTTGGAAAAAGCTGCCCCAGATGCTGTTGGACCCGAAAAGCGCGCTTTCGGTCCGGGCGTCCTTCTGGCCGAAGATGATCCCGTGGGGGCTGCGTTTTCTGGGAAAGTCCGGCGAAAAGACGGTTCGCGAAATCTCAGATGCGATGGAGATTTTGTGTCGTCCGTCCATTGATCTGTACCGTCGGCATCTGCAGGGCACTGGCCACGAAGCGCTGATCGTGGACAGTTACTACATCCACGCGTTCCGCAACCCTGAGCAGGCTAACCTAGATGATCTTGGCTATTTGATCCGCCAGGAAAAAGGCGGTGAACTGGAGCGTGTCGATGGCGTTGAATTGCAGCGCCTGGAACCAGCGCTGTCAAAAGACTTCAAGGCTGCGGTTGTGATCAAAGGTCAGGCTCGCGCAACGTCTCCCGGGCGTTTGGGCGCTGTATTGGCCGAAAAAGCACGTGCGCAAGGGGCCGAGTTTGTGCGGTCCGAAGTCACCAAGCTGAGCCACACCGAAGACGGTATTTGGAAGCTTGCCACGTCACATGACACGCTGCACGCGCGCAATGTTGTCCTCTCGGCCGGAGTGTGGTCTGCCGACCTGCTCAAACCCCTTGGCATACCTGTGCCGTTGGTGGCCGAGCGGGGTTACCACGTCGAATTCCCGGCCCCCTCGGCTGTACTGAACAACTCGGTCATGGATGTGGACGCAAAGGTTGTCGCAAGTTCGATGCAGGGCGGCCTCAGGGTTGCCGGTACGGCGGAGTTTGGCAGTGTCGATGCCCCAGCAGATCCGCGCAAGAAAAAAATACTCACCGATCAAGCAAAATCTTTGGTGCCGGACCTCAACACTGGTGAGGCACAGTTCTGGATGGGCCGGCGCCCCTCTTTTCCCGATAGCCTGCCAGCGATTGGGCCGCTGAACGGAAATGGCGGGCTTTTTGCCGCCTTCGGCCATTCTCATTACGGGCTGATGATGGCGCCAAAGACCGGAGAACTTGTGGCGGATCTGGTGTCCGGACGCAGCCCGAATATCAACTTGGACCCGTTCTCGCTGGCCCGTTTCTAAATCTCCTACTCGAAAGGACCTGAGCACCATGCCAATTTACGAAGGTGGCCAAAACATATGTGGGGCTTCGATCGGGGTTTTGTGCCTTGAAAGCTATTTCCCCAAACCGCCCGGGCACATCAAGAATCCGTCCAGCCTCCCGTTTCCCGTTCTCTACGAAATGATCGACGGCATCACCGTACCGACCCTACTCAACAACCCGACACCCGATCTACTGGCACCCTTTATCAAGGGCGCGCAACGGCTTGAGGCCGAGGGCGTTCGGGCAATCACGGGAAGCTGCGGATTTCTGGCTTTGTTTCAAAAGGAGCTGGCTGCGTCTGTTTCCGTACCCGTCTTTGCATCCAGCTTGATACAGGTGCCTTTGGCCTTTCACATGACCGGGGCGAATGCGCCGGTGGGCGTGTTGACCGCGGATGCATCTGCCCTGACGCCGAAGCATTTCGAAGGCGTCGGAGCGGCGGGCATTCCCGTGGCGGTACAAGGCCTAGAGGACACCAACGAATTCGCTGAGGTGATCCTACGAAACACGCGCACCCGTATGGACACCGATCTCATCGAGGCTGAAGTCCTTGAGGCGGCGCGGCGACTTAAACACCAAGCGCCGGACATACGATCGCTGGTATTGGAATGTACCGATTTACCGCCTTATGCGGCGCGCCTTCAGGACGAGTTGCAGCTTCCCGTCTTCGATTTGACGACTCTGGCGCAGATGGCGCATACCGTTGCGACGCGCAAATCCTATGTTGGCATCATGCCTTGGACCTAAAGGAACAGCAGTATAGCGTGGGACTTGGAGGATTTTAGTGTCCGTCGACCTAACCATCCTGATGGTTGCCATCGGCCTCGGCGCAATGCTGCAGGTCGGCGTCGGCATCGGGTTTAGCATCCTTGCCGGACCGCCTTTGATGATCTTGCTTGGTACATCAACGGCTGTTCCAATGCTGCTGCTTTTGAATACGGTCGTTTCAGCGGTCGCGACAGACCGACAGGTGCTGAAGGCCGACCGACAGACCATTCGAACGGCAATCATCGGATGCCTCATCGGAGTGGTCGCGGGCCTTGTCGTATACCCTTGGCTGAGCGAGGCGTTTGTCCTTGCCCTAACCGCCAGCCTGTTGCTGATCGGGCTTGTGACAACCTTGCTGCCCTTACGTCGCTCAATTGGAACAGCAGGGTTTTCGACCGTTTCCGGCTTGTCCGGGCTGGCGACTGTTTGGGCAGCGACGCCCGGCCCGCTAATGGTTTTCGGATTGATTGCGAAAGGACGCCCAGCCAAAGAAGTTGCCAAGTTGGTTCAACCCATTGCGCTGGTGGCATACGGCATCGCATTCCTGTTGCACAGCCTGTCCGAGACTCAAGCCTTCGCTTATGGCCCGCAGCTATGGGGCTTCGTAGCGCTCACATTGATCGGCAGCTTTTTTGGTCGTGCAGTGGGTCCCTATTTGCCTCAGACCTTGGTCACAACGGCTATCCGCGTGGTATCACTGATAGCCTGTGGCGTTCTCTTTCATCGCGCATTTGCGATCGCGTAAACTCGAAGGGCAGACGATGACAAAAGACAACAAACTGGACAGATTTCCTCGTGCCCAATTCATGTCGGGCCCAACCCCATTGGAGCGGCTGGACAGGTTGTCTTCGGAATTAGGCATCGACCTCTGGCTGAAACGCGATGACCTAACCGGGCTTGGGTTTGGCGGAAACAAAACGAGGCAGCTTGAGTTCTATTTCGGTGATGCCCTTCAGAAAGGTGCGGATACCATTCTGATCACCGGCGCAGTTCAGTCAAACTTTGTTCGGTCTGCGGCAGCCGCCGCAGCAAAACTTGGCATGCAATCCGTCCTGCAACTGGAAGAGCGTGTGTCCGATATGGGCGAGGCGTATTACAGCTCTGGGAATGTGTTGCTGGCACAAATTCTGGGTGCCGAACACATGACCTACCCCGAAGGCGAGGACGAAGTCGGTGCGGACGCTGCGTTGCACGCTCGTGCCGACGAGTTGAAGGCGCAAGGGCGTACACCTTATGTCATTCATCTTGGATTAAACCATCCGCCTTTGGGTGCTTTGGGCTACGTCGTCGCTGGACAAGAATTGTGTCAGCAGATGCCTGATATCGATGCGATTGTTGTACCCTCAGGTAGTGGAGCCACACATGGCGGCTTGTTGACTGGAGTAGCCTTGGAAGAAAACACCGCTTCTGTGTTTGGCGTCTGCGTACGCCGCGATCGCGATAAGCAAATGGCCCGCATGAAAACCGTTCTGCAGAAACTAGCGGATTTGTTGGATATCGACGCAGCGCCGTTGCATGACAGGCTTAACGTCATGGACGAAGCGCTGCCTCCCGGCTACGGCAAACTCAGTGGAGGCACGCGGGCTGCATTGGACAAGATGGCTCGCAAAGAAGGAATATTCCTTGATCCCGTCTATACCGCAAAAACCTTCGCAGGGTTGTTGCATTTGGTAAGCGCAGGAAAAATCCAAACCGGGCAGAAAGTAGTCATGATTCACACGGGTGGGTTGCCTGCACTCTTTGGGTACCAAAACGAGTTGGCAAGCGACCTATCCTAAATCCGCAAATACCCCCCCAAAAATAATTTTCCCTACTGAGAAAACAGAGAACAAAACCATAACCCGGATCGAACCCGCGCTCTTCCAAAGCCTAAAGCGGAATTGATTTCCCGCCTCCAGAACACCCTGTAGACAGAATAAACCTACGATCAAATCAATTCCCTTTCCGTGCCTCGATGACCGTTAAAGCACTTGATGCTCCGATGCCGACAACTGCAACAAGAGCTCAAGTGGGGACCTTATCCGCAAGACCCGTAGATGACGGAGCGGCGGGACAAAGCAGACATATTCTTGCGCCGAACCTTGTCATCCGTATGCTCATTTTGACAACAGAAGAAACGGAGCATTCGCCTACATGAATTTTTTCTCCCGCAGAACTCTCTGGTCCTTCTCAATGGCTTTCGCTTCGTTGATGACCGTACCAAGCCTTTCAATCGCACAGGTTTCGGAGACTGTAACCTCTCAAGTCATTTATGTTCCCTCTTACTCGCGAGTTTTCACGCAGGAGGGCCGCAGCGAGCCCCTCGCGTCTACCCTTGTTGTACACAACGTTAGTATTCAATCAGAGATCAAAGTTGAGCGTGTCGACTATTACGACAGAGCGGGGCAGCTTCTGGAAACTCTCATAAACGAGCCCGTTCAACTGATGCCATTTGGGTCGATCAATGCGCTTGTACCTATTGGTAGCGTCGGAGACGGGATTGGCGCGAACTTCGTCGTCACCTGGTCGGCAGAAGTGCCAGTACAGCCCCCCATCATTGAAGCAATCATGGTCGGTGGAAGCGGCACTCAAGGAATCTCGTTTACCAGTCGAGGTCAAGTGTTGTCACAAGAACCGTAGCACCCATCACTATTTTTGTTTCGATATAACCAACTCGATCATCGCGCCAATACTTAGTCCTATCTGGTTTTTTGATTGCCACAGCAACAGGAGCCCACTTTGGGCTCATAGCCAACCCTAGCTGCCATGCGTTCGGATGGTAGCAGGGCGGACAAACCGGCCTTTCCCAATATCTTTCTTTAGGCAGAATCAGAGCCAAGTAACTCCGTTCATTTCAGAAAAGAAGTAACGCGTAATATGACGCAAAGATCTTTTCAATGCATGTCGCTGAACGAACCAAAACTTCAAGATTTTTTCGCGACAACATAGCGGCTTTGGAGCATTGAGGCTTGATCAGACGTATAGAGGATATCGAAGCCTGCGGACGCAATCTTCCTCTCAAGCACTGATCCAGGCACAAAATGCACAAACGGGGCTTTCCCAAGAGCCTGCATGATTGGGATCGCGACCCGACTGATCATCGCATACTTGAAACCACCGCTCTCAGGTGCGCAAACGGTTTTGGATATGAAAAACCCACCGGGTTTTGTAAGTGCGGAAATGTGCTCAAGCGCTTGGTCCAAATCGGGCAGGAGATGAAGTAAATTGTGCGCCAGGACCGCATCGTAAGACCCTTCGTCAAGACCGTGCTCAAGAACTTCGGCCACCTTGAAAGTGACATTCTCCAATCCTTCTTTCGCACGCTTCTCATCGGCAATCTCGATCATGCCCGGAGCGAGATCCGTCGCGGTGATATGGGCAACATGCGGTGCAAGCAGCAGCGCGGTTGAACCCGTCCCGCACCCGATTTCCAGTACGTTGTCGTCTGCTTTCAGGTACGACTTCGTAAGCTCAAGTGTTTTCAGATACCCTTCCATATTTCGGATTGGGTCTGCCGCGTACTTTCGCGAGATTTTGCTCCAGAACGCGGCATCCTTGGACAAAGCAGTCATTTCATTACTCTCTTACAAGATTGTTGCCGTATCCTTTACATCCAAACAATCATTTATGGAATTTCTACAATCTGCAGAAATGTTATGCATAAATGCATGAACTGGAAAGCTATAAACTTCGACTGGAATCAGGTGCGGTCCTTTCTTGCGACAGCCGAAGAAGGCTCATTTTCCGCAGCGGCGCGCGTTCTTGAGCAAACTCAACCCACTGTCGGCCGTCAAGTTGCTGCACTGGAAACCGCGCTTGGCATCACCCTGTTTGAAAGAGTCGGCAAGTCGCTTAATTTAACGACCGCTGGCGCCGAGCTTTTGTTGCATGTCAGAGAAATGGCGGATGTGGCAAACAGGATTTCTCTTACTGCGACAAGCCAGTCGCAAGCTGTTGAAGGGCAAGTCAGGATTACTGCATCCGATGTGATGTCTGCCTACCAGCTGCCACCGATACTGAAAAAGATTCGACTTGCAGCACCTCGACTAGAGATAGACATCGTTGCTGCAAATGACATACGAGACATACAGCGACGTGAGGCTGATATCGCGATCCGACATGTACGCCCAACTCAGCCGGATCTGACAGCAAAGCTTGTCGCCGAGGCCAGCGCCCATTTTTACGCGGCACCTTCGTATCTTGATCAGGTCGGACGGCCTAAAAATGAAAATGAACTTGCGAAATTGGACTTTGTCGGGTTCGGGGACATCGACACAATGATCGGCTTTCTCGATCCGGCGGGCATTAAAGTCACCCGAAAAAGCTTCAGGATTGGCTCACAAAGCGGGATAGTATCCTGGGAATTGGTGCGCCAAGGGTTTGGCATAAGTGTAATGTCGGATGATGTGGCTGCCTTAACGCCGGGTGTGGAGCGCGTGCTTCCCGACCGCGAGCCGTTTAAGTTCCCGATTTGGCTGGCGACGCACTCCGAATTACATACCGCACGAAGGATCAGGTTGGTGTTTGATCAACTGGCGGACCAACTTAGCGCAGTGACCATCAGGTAATCCGGGAGTTCGCTTTATGTCACAGGCTATTCCAACGCTTCACTTGCTATGCGGCAAAGTAGCTTCCGGGAAATCAACTCTGGCAGCAGAACTCGCCGAAAGAGACGCGGCTGTGCTTATTTCAGAAGATGAATGGCTTAGCACCCTGTTTGGCGACCAGATGAAGTCCCTTCAGGACTATGTGAATTGCGCTTTAAAACTGCGACCGGTCATGGGGCGTCACGTGGCTTCTCTGCTGAAGGCTGGCGTTTCCGTTGTTCTCGATTTTCCAGCGAACACAATTGAAAATAGAGCCTGGATGCGCGACCTGCTGGAAGACACTGCTGCGAAGCACTACCTTCACTTTTTGGATGTGCCAGATGAGGTTTGTCTGCACCGGCTGCGCGAGCGCAACAAAGAAGGCGCGCATGCCTTTGCAGCAACGGAAGATCAATGTCGCCGAATTGCGCGGCATTTCGTGCCACCATCACCCGAAGAAGGTTTCAACATCATAACTCACCGTCAGTAGTGCCCGAAATTCAAAGCGTCGCGGCGGCTCCAAACATTGTTCCGCCCCCTGCTCTGGATCGACGGATGGCGAATGCTCACAGACAACTTTCACGGGGTCTTAAGCCCGGATTTCGCACGATAATAGGAGTCGCATGCCAGTGGGTCCTTCATGGGTCAAGGCGGAGGCAACACCGGCAATGTTGCTCACGCCGACTATCGGTCAACGTACGCCACTGGCGGGCCTGGGCAACACACCGGCCAGAACAAGCTCCAGCAATCCCCTTCAGAATAGTTTTGCGCCATCATTGCAGCACGGACAATGTTACGAAGCACCGAGCAAGTTACACATAAGCTATCAAAACACTCATGGCTTGGTTTCACCTGAGACAATCACTGAGCAACTTCGAAGGAGTAGGTGCATGGTGCTTGTCCAAACCCCCTGAAATAAGTCTGCAAAGTGTGGTAGAAAAAACTGTCATAAGATCGTTATGCAAAAGCGGCAACAATTCTCGTTGCCAGCCAATTCGAAAGGTCACCCATGTCATTTTCCAGCCGCTCGTCAATTTCGCGTCGCCAATTTCTTGCAACAACTGCCGGAGCAGCGGCTATAACCTTACATCCTTTTTCAGTTTTGGCTGCCAACAACCAAGCGCATTTGCGCATAATGGAAACAACGGACATCCATGTTCATGTGTTCCCTTATGACTACTATGCTGACAAACCCCGTGACACCGTGGGCTTGTCCCGTACGGCCTCAATCATCACCAAAATTCGATCTGAGGCGACGAACTCGATCTTGGTCGACAATGGTGACTTTCTTCAAGGGAACCCAATGGGCGACTACATCGCCTATGAGCGCGGTATGAAAGAGGGGGACGCCCACCCTATAATCACCGCGTTCAACACGGTTGGCTATGACGCCGCCACTCTGGGCAATCACGAATTCAACTACGGGCTGGATTTTCTGGAAAAATCACTCGCAGGCGCAGAGTTCCCAGTCGTTTTGGCCAATGTTTCAAAGGCACAAGGCGCAACGCCTCGTGACGACAAAACGCTGATCAAACCTTATGCAATCATCGACCGTGAAATCGAAACGGGCGACGGGGCCAAACACTCAATCAAAATCGGCGTAATTGGCTTTACACCGCCGCAGATCATGAACTGGGATCGAAAGCACCTGGAAGGCAATGTTCAAGCCCGTGATATCGTCGAAACTGCTCGGGCATACGTGCCAGAGATGAAAGAACAAGGGTGTGACCTAGTCATCGCCCTTTCACATTCTGGGATCGGCGACGCCAATCATATCGACGGTATGGAAAACGCATCCGTCGTTTTGGCGGGTGTTGACGGGATCGACGCATTGGTCACCGGCCACAATCACCTTGTCTTCCCCTCGCCGACATTTTCAGACCGACCCGGAATCGATGTCGAAAAGGGCACCCTAATGGGCAAACCAGCTGTCATGGGCGGCTTCTGGGGTTCACATCTTGGTTTACTGGATTTGTTGCTGGAACGGGACGGAAATGAGTGGCGCGTGGTTACCACGACGTCAGAGGCCCGCGCGATTTCTCAACGCAATGAAGACCGTTCAATCACCGCTTTGGTCGAAGACGATCAAAAGGTTCTCGACTCGGTTGCGAAGGATCACGACGAAACGCTCGCCTATGTCCGTCGCGCAGTCGGAAAAACATCTGCTCCATTGCACAGCTATTTCGCACTGGTTGCTGACGATCCGTCTGTACAGATCGTTTCAATCGCGCAGAAATGGTATGTCGAAGAAATGCTGAAAGGCACCGAGCACGAGGGTTTGCCGATCCTGTCAGCGGCGGCGCCGTTCAAGGCGGGTGGTCGCGGAGGCCCCGACTACTACACCGACGTCCCTGTCGGGGACGTTGCTATTAAAAACGTGGCTGATCTGTATCTCTATCCAAATACGGTGCGCGCGGTGCGCGTGAACGGTGTTCAGCTGCGTGGTTGGCTGGAGCGTTCGGCCGGAATGTTCAACAAGATCGAGCCAGGCTCAGAGGACGCGGTTCTACTGAACCCAGAGTTTCCATCTTACAATTTCGATGTAATGGATGGTGTGACATACCAGATCGACCTTTCACAACCGTCGCGCTTTGGACCAAAGGGCGAAGAGGTGAATCCCGACGCAGCCAGAATTGTGAATTTGTCCTTCCAAGGTAAACCGGTCACTGATGACATGGAGTTCATCATCGCCACCAACAATTATCGTGCATCGGGCGGAGGTTCATTCCCCGGCGCACTGGGTGATACAATTGTATTCGAGGCCCCGGACACAAATCGCGACGTCATTGTGCGCTATATTGTTGAACAGGGAACGATCAACCCAAAAGCGGACGCCAATTGGTCTTTTGCACCTCTTGAGAACACAACCGTGCTTTTCGAGACCGGTCCTAAGGCCCGAGACTACATTGGCGAAGTCAAAGGCGTTTCAATCGAAGACACCGGAAATGGCACAGACGGTTTCGCGGCTTTCCGCATCAAGCTCTAGTGCAATCTCATTTGCATGTTTTCAGGAAGCTAGGGGTCAATTGAAGCAGCTACCATCGGGCTTGTGCTGACCGCCCTCCTGCGATGTTCAAAGGCTATTACTGACCAGCAAGAACGACTGCTTTGGGCTCGTAGCAGTCATTACTTGAGTTCAACGTAGTGTCTGCTCTGCGGACAGCAGCTGTAGCACCAAGCCTCGGGTGTGCGCGCCCGCTTTGGGCCAAACTTATGGTTCGCTCACTGCTAAAAAATTGGTCGTAGTTCGCTGAATGCGGTCCAGAAATGGAGCAGAATGATCACTAACATCAAATCAACTAGACCCTTTGTGCTAGAACACTCTAAAGTGTTCGATGGCAGATTTGACCTTAAGTCATCATCTATCCCGGGGGCATGAGCATGATCATCAGGGTTTTTCCTATCGCCACCGTCATTTTGATCGCCCTCTCAGGCGCTCTTATGGCTCAGCAGGGTCCTCCACCCGTGACGGTGGCAAAGCCGGTTGTGAAGTCCATAGTTGAAGATGATGAGTTTGTCGGTCGCTTCGGCGCCGCGGCTGACGTGGACGTCCGAGCGCGGGTTTCCGGTTTTCTGGACCAAGTGCATTTCAAGGACGGAACTCTCGTCGAACAGGGCGATTTGCTCTTTACGATCGACCAGCGTCAGTTTCGCACCGCACTAAGACAAGCCCGGGCACAGATCAGCATTGCTGAAGCAACAAGTGCCTTTACGACTGATCAGCTCGAACGTGCCGAGGCTTTGATCAGAAATGGCAACATCGCGGAGAGCGTGGTGGACCAACGTCGCGAAGCTTTTCTTGCAGCGCAAGGTGTTCTGGAACAAGCGCGCGCTGCACTGGAATTGGCCGAGCTTGATCTGGAGTACTCGGAGATCCGAGCACCAATGTCAGGGCGTATCGATCAGGCCCGGGTTGATCCTGGAAACCTGATCATAGCCCAAGATACCCTTTTGACATCAATCGTCTCGACCGACCCGATTTATTTCTATTTCGACATAGATGAACGCTATTTTCTGGCATACGCGCGAGACGCGCGTGCCCGGGGTTCCGTTCTGCAAGAAGGCGCAGACAATCTCCAAGTTCAGGTAACAGTGGCTGACCGAAGCATACCGCCTCAGAACGGAATACTGGATTTCTCAGAAAACCGCATTGATGACGAAACTGGCACGATGCGTGTACGCGCAGTTCTGCGAAACCCGGATGAGCTTTTGACACCTGGTCTGTTCGGACGCGTCAACGTTCCGGGATCGCTTCCCTATGAGGGCATTCTGATCCCGGATGAGGCGATTGCTTCTGATCAGAACCGAAGACTTGTGATGACAGTGGACGCTGAAGGCAATGTCATACCAAAGGAAATCCGACCGGGCCCCAGAATAGACGGCTACAGGGTCGTGCGTGAAGGTTTGGATGGGTCGGAGACGCTGGTCATCGAAGGTCTTGTTCGTGCTCGTCCGGGCACCGTCGTTGCTGCGGAATTGATCGAGCTGCCGTTAGTCGCAGAAAACTGATATGGGGCGTTTTTTTGTCACCCGCCCCATCTTTGCGATCGTTGTCGCGGTTGTGACAACCATCGTTGGGTTGCTCGCGTATTTCGAACTGCCCGTTGAGCAGTACCCGGAAATCGCGCCTCCATCGATTGTGGTCAGGGCGAGTTACCCCGGAGCAGACGCTGAAACAATTGCCGCCACGGTCGCAACCCCGTTGGAACAAGAGATCAATGGGGTTGAGGGCATGCTCTACATGTCTTCCTATTCGACGGCTGACGGGTCTATGTCGCTGACGATTACGTTTGAACTGGGCACCAATCTCGACGCTGCCCAGGTTCTTGTCCAAAACCGCGTTTCCATCGCTGAACCCCGCCTTCCACAAGAGGTAAGAGCGCTCGGCGTGACGACGAACAAGTCTTCACCCGACCTCATGATGGTCATCCATATGCTCTCGCCCGATGAGACTTTTGACCAACTTTATGTATCCAACTACGCCCGTTCGCGTGTCAGAGATCGCCTTGTGCGTCTTGATGGTGTTGGCGATCTGATTATTTTCGGTGAACGGGAGTTTTCGGCGCGCGTGTGGTTGGACCCGGACCGGCTTGGCTCGCTAGGATTGACGTCCGGAGATGTCGTCGCGGCGCTGCGCGAACAAAACGTTCAGGTTTCGGGCGGTTCCTTGGGATCACCGCCCAATGCGACCGACAGCGCCTTTCAAGTGACGCTCACAACGCAAGGTCGATTGGAAGATCCACGCCAATTCGGTCGCGTTATCGTCAAGTCGACTGACGACGGGCGCGTCGTACGAGTTAGGGATGTGGCGCGGGTTGAAATCGGAGCACGCTCCTACGTGACAAACTCGTACCTTAACAACAAACCGGCTGTGGCCCTTGGCATTTTTCAGCGACCGGGTTCGAACGCATTGGCATCGGCAGATGAGATATTGACCGTAGTTGAAGAGCTGTCACAGGATTTCCCATCCGGGCTTGAGTATCAGGTGGTCTACAACCCTACAGAATTCATCGAAGCCTCGGTGAACGCGGTCTATCGAACTTTGTTCGAAGCCGTATTGCTGGTTGTTGTTGTGATCGTTGTTTTTCTTCAGAGCTGGCGAACGGCCATCATACCGTTGATTGCCATTCCCGTATCGCTTATCGGGACATTTGCAGTGATGCTGGCGCTTGGATACTCTCTGAATTTGCTGACGCTGTTCGGGCTTATTCTGGCGATCGGGATCGTCGTGGATGATGCCATCGTTGTGGTCGAAAACGTTGAACGAAACATCAAAAACGGCATGTCTCCGAAGGATGCGTCTGCCCGCACCATGGACGAAGTCCAAAATGCAATCATCGGAACGACACTGGTTCTGATTGCTGTCTTTGTGCCAGCCGCTTTGGTTCCCGGCATTACCGGCCAATTCTACAGGCAATTTGCTGTTACGATTTCCGTCGCAACAGTTATTTCGACCATCAATTCACTTAGCCTTTCGCCAGCGATGGCCGCCGTGATTTTGAAGCCAAACTCGAGTGTACCAACAAGAAACCCGCTGGCCTTTGTCACAGACCCACTTAGCAACGGTTTCAACAGGGGGTTTGACGCAATGGCGTCCGCTTATGGTCGGACCGTGCGCGCATTGTCTGGTTCAACCGGGATGCGCAGCATCGTTCTGTTGGTTTTTGCCGGATTGATGGGCGGAACATATTGGATCACGACAAAAGTACCGACCGGGTTCATCCCGGAAATGGACCAAGGATACGCCATCGTCGTGGTGCAACTGCCAGATGGTGCAGCACTGGACCGGACCGACGATATCATCAGGCAAGCGACTGAGATAGCATTGGAAACACCCGGGGTCACAAATGCTGTGGCATTTGCGGGTTTCTCGGGGGCGACGTTTACCAATGCAAGCAATCAAGGTGTTATTTTCACCACCTTCGAGAGCTTCGAAAGCCGTCAGGAAAACGGGCTGACTGCAGGTGCTATTGTGGGCCAACTTTTTGGCCGGATGCAGGCCCTGCGCGAAGCCTTTATCATCGCCATTGCACCTCCTGCGGTCCGCGGGGTTGGCACTGGTGGCGGTTTCAAGCTTCAGCTTCAGGAACTTGAAAGCGCAGACATGTCCCGCGTGTTGCAATCTGCCTATGCAGTCATGGGCAGTGCAAGCCAGTCGGACAAGGTTCAGGGCGTGTTCACAACCTTTTCGTCCGGATCACCGCAGCTGTACCTTGAGATCAATCGCGTTCGGGCACAAATGCTCAATGTCCCGATTGGCGAAATATTCGAAGCACTCTCGATCAACCTCGGGTCTGCCTATGTGAACGACTTCAATGCTTTCGGGCGTCTTTTCCAGGTGCGCGCGCAGGCGGACGAGCCGTTCCGTCTGAACCAGAGTGATATTCGAAGTCTGCGAGTCCGTTCCGCAACAGGAGCTTTGGTTCCGTTGGGCACCTTGGTTACCGTCCGCGAAACCGCGGGGCCCGCCTTGGTTCAGCGCTATAATCAACAGGTGTCTGTGCCGGTTCAGGGCTCGCCAGCACCCGGTGTGTCAACGGGTCAGGCATTGCTGGAGATGGAAGCACTCGCAGAAGCCGTCATGCCGCCGGGGTTGGACTTTGAATGGACCGAGCTTGCTTTGCAGGAACGAAATCAGGGCAATACGGCAGCATATATTTTTGCATTTTCGGTGCTGTTTGCCTTTCTTTTTCTCGCGGCGCTCTACGAAAGTTGGACGCTTCCGTTGGTCATTATTTTGATCGTTCCACTGGCTGTATTGGGCGCGATGCTGGGGGTGATGTTTCGAGGTATGGACAACAATATTCTGACGCAGGTTGGATTGATTGTTCTTGTGGGGCTTGCCGCAAAGAATGCCATTCTGATCGTGGAGTTCGCCAAACAAGCGCAGGAAGAACGTGGGTTGTCGGCTATTGATGCCGCTGTCGAGGCCAGCCAATTGCGCTTGCGGCCAATACTGATGACTGCATTCGCGTTTATACTCGGCGTTGTGCCCTTGATGATTGCAGTCGGTCCCGGTTCAGAGATGCGACAGGCTCTTGGAACGGCAGTATTCTTTGGCATGTCGGGTGTAACTCTGCTTGGACTGTTTTTCACACCTGTTTTTTATGTGGCCATGCGCACGGTATTCCCGATGCGGCAAACCACGACGTAGGCCAATGGTGCAGTGACCGTTGCATTGCATGGCTCATTGCACGGGAAACAGCATGCGAAACGTCGGCAGTTCTAAGGCGGAAGCCTTAGTGCCGAATGAAAGGGTGAAAATCTCGAAATAGCCGCTAGGTCTTGTAGCAGCGCTGATCGTCAGGAGAACTGCACATGGAGAGCCTAGCTGCCAATCTTCGCGAAATGACGCGAACGCCTTTGCACCAGAGCCATGTCGAAACCTTGAAAGCGTTAGGCACTGAAGTGAGTTTTGAAGCAGGCCAAATGATCGCTGAGGTTGGCGATCCAATGGACCAGTTCATCTACATTGTCAGCGGTCGGGTTGAGGTAATTGATCCACAAACGCGAGAGGCTTATCTACCTACGTCCCTTGGGCCGACGCAGTTCCTGGGAGAGATCGCGTTTCTCAGCGGCGGGGTCTATTCGCTGCCTATGCGTGCCAGAGAGAACACACGTGCCATCTCTGTCCCGCGCGAGAAGATGCTGGACGCAATGTCGCGCATTCCGGAGATGTCAGATATCGTCATCACTGTCTTTTCCGCGCGCCGCCATCTGGGTCCTCATCGCTCCATTGTCCAATTTCGTAAACACCCTGCTTTTTCATGCGACGTATGAACGCTAGGTAGTTAACTACGCGGTCGATCTCATCCAATTCTCCAGTGGCATAGGCGACCGCAATCATCTTGAATTGGGCCTCAAGATCTTCCGCAATTTTTTCGTCTCGTCGAGCCAGACCCTTTCCAGCCCTCAAAGAAACAGTAGTTGTTTCGTCTTCGCTCCACATCTCATCGAGATAGGCCTTTAGATTAAGCTCGGGACTATTCGCGCCCAGCTTGCCTACGGCCTCCCATATTGGTTGAAGCCGTTCAGTGAGATTTCTTCGACTGCTAGTCATGTTTCTTTACCTCGCAGTACAGCAGTTCAACGTAGTTGCCCCAATCGATAGACCGCCACTTTTACCGATGAGCATGTGTGGCGGAGCATCAACCTTTCTCCGCCGCCTGCTTATCTTGGTTCCAACTGTCGTGGAGACAGTCTGTTTGGATCGAAGTTTTGCCCCCCATCGTCATTTCCCGAACCACGTCCCGTGTCTCGTTCGGGTACGCACGAACAAACCCAGCCTCGCAGGGGATTGTCTCAACTTCTCTGCGATCCAGTGCTGGACCCAAATGGATCGCGGCGATCTCAAACTGCTCTGCCATTTGGCCCAGCGTTACATAGTGTTTTTCAAAAGCCTGAATACTCTCTTCAGTGATGTAGTAACGATAGTGCTGCGTGTCCGGGTTTCGCAGCTTTACCTGCTTCAGGTAAATTCAAAGGCGTTTGCTTTCCTGAGCGATGCTTTTTCGACCACCTAGGCCAGTTTCTCACACGCCCGAAGTTCTTAAAGGGCTGACTGGTAAACCTGACGGTATGAACAACTCCTGCGGTCCCATGGCCAAAGGTCCACAAAGCAGACAATCGAACCTGGCGCAGCGAACGACCATATTGAGCCCAGTTCGACCGATGCTGCAATGCGCAGGAATGTCTGGTCACAGATTTTGCAAGGACGATGTTGATTGAGCGTTTTGCATGGTTGGATCTTAGGCAGTCCTGGAGTTGTTTATTTTCGGACATTGCAGAACTACAAACCATCAATAGAAAGCACAGCGACTCTGACGAAATCGGGGAAAACACAGTCCCACGCGGTACAAGCGAAAGGCTTCAGTCATTGATTTCTCTGACAAAAAAGCCCCCAGACTTGGAGGCGAGAGTAAAAGGAGTAGCGATTATTGGGGACGCTATTGTGGATTTACAACCAAAGTGCCTGACTTCATGGCGTCGATCAGATTGTTGACTTCATCCACAACGTCCACCGGGATATCTGAATGGAACGACCCGATTCGCATGGCCAATTCATTGCCCATATCCGCCCGGTAGAGTGCACCTTCCAGTTTTCCAGCAGCTGCCAGTTCCAGGTAGGACCGCATGTTGCCTCGGACATCCAAGATTGCGGACTGTAGGATTTCCGGCCATTCGTTGATCGCATCACGATAGATGCCGATGCCATAGACACCTTTTTCCTGAACGGCCTGCATGGAGCCCAGCGTCGCACTGTCCATTGTCGGCCAGACGACATCGGCGCCTTGGGAAATTTGGTTCAAGGCAGCTTCTTTGCCCTTGGCGATGTCATCCCAGTCGCCGGTCCAGGTAACCAGAACTCTGACGTCCGGATTGGCCGCTATGGCGCCCGCTTCGTAGCCAGCAACCGTGTCGGTCGTAAACTTGAACTGCTGCGCTGCGATGATGCCGATGGTGCCTGTGTCTGACATGGAGCCTGCAACGTAGCCCATCAGATAAGCTATTTGGCTGAAATAGAAATCCGCGTTGGCAATGTTATCTTTGGTGCCCAGTCCGTTGTTCACCATGAACATGGTTTCCGGGAAGCGTGCAGCGACACGTTCCACGGCGTCCTGGAATTCTCCGCCGTGACCGATCACAAGGTCATACCCCCGGCGTGCGTAGTCGCTCAGGACTTCGATTTGTTCGGGCTGATGCACGCTTTCGGAAAAAGCGGCTTCAAAGCCGAGCGCTTCACCTGCCTTGGTGAGGCCTTCAAATCCGGCTTGGTTCCAGCCATTGTCAGAAATCGATCCGGGCATAACGATCGCGGCGCGTTCGATCCCGTCAGCAACCGCAGAACCTGCCAACATCAGTGCCGCAAGCCCTGCCAATAGTTTGGACTTCAATTGCATTGTTGTTCTCCCATATTGGATATGTGTTGTTAGAGTGACGGGGGGATCGCGACGTGAAAAACGATGGTTTCTCACGTCACGGCTGAGATTTATCGATGCTCCCGGTCGTAGGGCAATCCGACGCTTGCAGGTGCGCTGGCCTTGGCGGCGAGGACCACGAGTGCGATGAGCGATGCCAGGTAAGGCAAGATCAGGAAGAGCTGATAGGGAATCTCTGGCGAGGTGAATTGCAGTTTGAACTGCACTGCATCACAGAAGCCGAAGAAAAGCGCCGCGCAGATCGCGCCGATGGGCGACCAACGTCCTAAGATGATTGCCGCAAGCGCAATGAAGCCCTTGCCCGCGCTCATGCCTTCTGCAAACACATAGACTTGCGACAAGACCAGATGCACTCCGGCCAGCGCCGCGAGGGCACCACTGACTGTAATTGCGAGATATTGCATGCGAAAGACAGGAACCCCGGCCAAGTCCGCGGCCTTTGGGTTTTCGCCAACGGCGCGCAGGTCCAAACCCTTGTAGGATTTCATCAGCCAGAACCAGGCTGCTATTGCCAATCCGATCAATAGGTAGAACAGCGGATCTTGGGAAAAAAGGGACGGGCCAACAACCGGCAAATCTGACAAGAAGGGAATATCGATCTGCGAAAACCCGTTTACCCGCGCCCCTCCGGCCTGAGCTCCGAATATCTGACGGGACAGAAAAGCTGTTAGTCCGGCCAGCAGCAGGTTGAGCGCGATACCGCCAACCAACTGGTTGATGCGCAGCCGGATCGACATATACCCAAGCAGCAGGCCAGAGATCAGGCCGCAAATGATCCCGCATCCGAGCCCGATCACGGCGGAGCCCGTTGCGAAAGAACCAGTAGCAGCGCCAAGCGCTCCAGCGAGGATCTGACCTTCGAGGCCGATGTTGTATAGCCCGCCACGTTCCGCGATCACCCCGCCAAGGGCAGCAAAAGCAATTGGCGCACCCAATCGGGCGGTTCCGGCAAGGACGTCGCCCAGTAAAACAAGATCAATCATAGCTTATGCCTCTTTCTTTTGGCGTTGTGTTTGGCGGCGCAGCCGCAGGTTTTTTGCCAGTAGTTTCAGAATGGATTTTGACCTAGTTCGCGGTGTCACGAGGGCGGCAGCGACAAAAACCACGACGAGCCCCTCGACCACTTCGATGACAGAACTGTCGACCCCGACGGCACGTTGCATCGTTCCCGCCCCGGAAGAGAGCCCGGCAAGGAACAGCGCGGTCAAAGGCGCGACAATTGGATTAAGAGCCGCAAGGAAGGCGACGACAATCCCGTCATAGCCGTAGCCATCGCTAAACAGGTGGAATAGGCGGTACTTCAACCCGATCACCTCGATCGCGCCGGCCATACCGGCAAGGCTGCCGCCAATCAACATGGCGCGAATGATGGTCTTTTTCTGGTCCACACCGGCATAGGCCGCAGCGCGCGCATTGCGCCCCACAAGGTCCAGTTGGAAACCCGATGGCGTGAAGCGCAGCCAGAAATACAAGATGATCGTCATGCCCAGCCCGAATACAAAGCCCGCATGGGTATCAGATTGCGGCATCAGAATAGGCAGGCGATAGGCTTCTGAGACTTCCTCCGAATAAGGATAGGGCGCGCCTTCAGCCAATAGCGGCCCAGCCACGGCATAGCTGACGATGTGTATCGCAATGAAGTTCATCAACAGCGTGACAATGACCTCATTCGTGTCCCGATAGGCTTTGAGGTACGCAGGAATTGCCGCCCAGAACGCCCCGCCGCCAGCGGCGGCGATAAATATCAGCGGCACGCCCAATAGACCGGGCAGATCGGGGATCGCCAAGGCAAAGACGGCACCGAACAACCCACCAATATAGATCTGCCCCTCGCCACCGATGTTGAACACACCGGCGCGCATCGGAATGATCACGGCCAGCCCCGCTAGAAGCATCGGCGAGGCTTTGACCAAAGTATTGGAGAAACCCCAGTAATTCAGGAAGGATTCCAGAAACAGAATCTTATAGGCCTCAAACGGGTTGTGCCCGTCGAGCAGGATCAGCACGCCGCCAACGCTCAGCGCTAAAAGTAAAGCAATCGCAATCCGGCTTTGCATGGTGAATCTGTTCATTGTACCTCCTCCGGCGCTGCGGTCATCAAGAGCCCGATGTCTTGAAGAGTTGTGTTTTCTGGATCGACAACACCCGTGATCCGACCAAAAGCCATCACGACGACGCGGTCAGAGATGTCGAGCACATGCTCAAGTTCAGTGGAGATATAGAGAACGCCCACGCCGCTTTGGGCGACAGCACGGATCTGGTTCTGAACAAATTCCGTTGCGCCGACATCAAGCCCTTTTGTCGGCTGTACGACGACCAAGAGATTGCGCGCCCGGGCCACTTCGCGGGCCAGAACGATTTTTTGCTGATTGCCGCCGGACAAAGCTGAGGCGTTCAATTTCGGGTCTGGGGGCCTAATGTCAAAGGCCGCGACCACGTCGCACGTGATCTCGTGCATCGCGCGCCGGGAAATCAGACCGCCAGACATGAACCTGTCTTCGCCAATGGATCGAAAGGCCATATTTTCTTCGACACTGAGCGACAGGACCAAGCCTTCGGCATGGCGGTCCTCGGGCACAAAGCCTATCCCATCTGCAATGCGCGAAGCGATGGAGGCGCTTGATATCTCCGTGTCATTAAGGTGGATGGCGCCGCTGGTTTGTCTTTTGAGGCCGGTGATCACCTCGCTCAACTCCGTCTGGCCATTGCCGTCGATCCCGGCGATTCCGAGAATTTCGCCAGCCTTCACGGAGAGGGACACATCCTGCAGGATTTCCACGCCGCCTGGATCGATCAGGCAGACATCAGATACAACCAGAGCGTTCGGTGCTGAGCTGGTGTCGTTGCGCGCCTTTTGGGCCTTGGGTGTCTCGACCGTTTCGTAGGTCGACTTTTCTCCCATCATAAGCGCTGACATCTGGGCCATAGGCGTGGTTGCAACCGGAAGAACTCCCTCGACACGCCCATGGCGCATTATCATGACGCGATCGGCAATTTCGCGGATTTCATCGAGCTTGTGACTGATGAAAAAGACGAGGCAGCCGTTGGCGACCAGCTTGCGCACCCCCTTGAGAAACGGAGCGACTTCAGTCGGGGCAAGTACGCTGGTGGGTTCATCTAGGATCAGGATCGCTACATCGCGAAACAGCGCCTTAAGGATTTCCACCCTTTGCTTCATACCCACAGGCATTTCCGTGACGCGGATGTCGAAATCGACGTTAAAGTCAAAGTCGCTGCAAAGCTGCCGAATGCGCGCCCGCGCTTCGGCACCCCTCTTTGTGCTGGGCAAGCCGATGAGAATGTTCTCTTCGGCTGTCATTGCGCCGACCAGGCTGAAATGCTGGTGGATCATGCCGATCCCATGCTCAATAGCTTTTGCTGGGCTGGTCACCGAAACAGGTATTCCGCCCAGTTTGATTTCGCCGTTATCGGGCTGATACAGACCGATCAAAACGCTTGCGAACGTGGTTTTCCCCGCTCCGTTCTCGCCCAAAATCGCAATGCACTCGCCCTTCGATGCCAGCAGATTGACGTTGTGCAATGCACGAACGGCGCCAAATGACTTGTCGATGCCGGTGACTTTCAAAAATGGATCCAAGACAACCTCCCAACTTTCACCCAAATTCAAGAGAGAATGCCCTGTCTTCTCAAATTAGATGTTTTCACCTCACAGCTGAGAATTTTGCCCACATATGAACTGGCAATCCGGTTAGAGTGGAGTGACGAAATAGCATCGCATCAGGAGAGCAAAACCGCGCGTCATGGCGAAGATACCGTCGTTGAAAAGCATTCAGGCCTTCGAAGCAGCCTGCCGGCATCTGAGTTTCAAGGATGCCGCCGATGAATTATGCGTCACTCCGACTGCCGTTTCCCATCAGATCAAATCGCTGGAGGATCAACTTGGGGTGCCCCTATTTCACCGGCTGACCCGCGCCTTGAAACTGACGGAGGATGGGGCCAACTACGCGCCCCACATCATTGAGGCCTTCAAGAACATCGAAGCCGCCTCGCTCGCGCTGGAGGAAGACGACCTTGCGGGCACATTGACAATCTCAACCACCGGGTCTTTTGCCGCCAACTGGCTTAGCCCGCGACTGCGAGCCTTTTACGAGAAATACCCGGAGATTTCGGTAAGGGTTCTGTCAAGCGATCAGCTGGCGGATTTCAAGTCCAGCGATGTGGATGTGGCCATCCGGTATGGCTTTGGCGATTATCCTGACAGCAATGTGGCATGGGTCTTGAATGACTGGGTGGCACCTGTCTGCAGCGTGGAAAAGGCGAAGTCACTGAGTTCCGCCGAAGATCTTCTGAAGTCTCGTCTGATCGAATACCAATGGAGCGGGTTTTCTGATGCGGATCCGAGTTGGGAGCGCTGGATGGACGCGGCTGGCTTGCAGACTGGTGATGTCGAGCCCTATGTCACCTATTCCGAGGAACATATCTGCTTGCTGACGGCAAGCGATGGTCATGGTGTGGCCCTGGTCAGCCTTTTGGCCGCTGCGCGTTTTCTGGAACGTAATATGCTGGTCGCCCCCTTTGACACGGCATTGAAGAACAAGAGCTATTTTCTCGTCTGCCCGGAGACTTACGCCAATCGTGCACGCGTTCGTGTGTTCCGGGAATGGCTATTGGACCAAGCAGATGAGTTTCGCGACAGCGCCGTCGGTCAAAGGTTTTTTGAAGATTAGCGCGTCCGTAACGATCTAATCCGTCGCTTGAATTTTTGTCATTTCTAAATTGCCAAGAACCATGCGTTTCTGAACCCCTAATTAGGAGTTCTTACGCATGCAAAGTTTTGACCCGTCCCAACCCGATGTTTTCAATCAAACACTGGACAGCGCGGTCTCTTCCGACGGCGTCCCGGTCATAGCAGTACGGTATACAGTGCCAGCACGTTGCGGTGTCGCAGTACGTTTGACAGCCGGGCAGACTTTGACCATCACCAATCCGACCGGCTGGCAAGTCTGCGATTTCTGGGCGTTCAATGCGGCGGAGCTGCATGAATATTTGTCTATGCCGCATGTGCATACGGATCTTCTGTCTGTTTTCCCAAAGATCGGTGACAGGTTGGTCAGCAATCTGCGCAATCCTCTTCTGACGCTGACCCAAGACACATCGCCGGGTGTTCATGACACAACGATCGCCGCTTGCGATGCCAACCGGTACAAGCAATTGGGCGTCACTGATTGCCACG
This sequence comes from Ruegeria sp. AG1, assembly GCF_056541705.1. Classification (NCBI taxonomy): domain Bacteria; kingdom Pseudomonadati; phylum Pseudomonadota; class Alphaproteobacteria; order Rhodobacterales; family Roseobacteraceae; genus Ruegeria; species Ruegeria sp. AG1. The sequence continues at coordinate 246,986 of NZ_JBQFYU010000006.1, forward strand.
ACAATTGCGCCGACAACTTGAGGCAGGCCTTGCTTGCTATCGGGAAAAAAGCACCACAAGTGCCAGCGCCCTTCAATCTGTGGATGAACGTACCAGTTCACCCTGATGGCAGCCTTGCTTGGGCTGCGCCAGTGTCAAAGCCGGGGGATAGCATAACCTTCAAAGCTGAGATGCCAGTCTACGCCGTGATGTCGGCCTGCCCGCAAGATATCACTCCAGTCAACGGGGACGAAGGCAAGCCGAGCGCGCTGGAATTTGTTGTTCATGACGGATGATGGCGGCGACATATTTTCTGCCCGCTGGATCATCGAAGATGCTTTTCACAGTCACAACGACTTCGCTCTTTTTGTTCTAGACGGTAGAATAGGTGGCTTAGCACCTCTGGCCGTATTGAAGTCACGTTATCCCAGCGCAAGGGTGCACTCGGACACGAACACGGCGATCCTGCCCGGGTTTGTGAATGCTCATCACCATTGTTATGGGGTGAACCTGATCAACCAAGGGATACAGGATGACCTGTTAGAGCCTTGGGTTTTCGCCTCCGCTGGCGCAGCCGACATTGCGCCGCGCCTCGCCACCGAATACGCGGCAATGCGCTTGCTGAAGAATGGGGTAACGGCTGTTGTGGATGCTGGCACCGCGGGTCAGACAGCGGCCATTGCCGAAGCGAAGATAAGGGACAAAATCGCCGTATATAATGGGCTTGGCCTGTCCTGTGCCATCGCGCCGGGCGAGAGATGGCACAACCAGCTTGTGCATCCATATGGGCAAAGCCAGTCGTTTCTGACCACCTTGCCCGAAGTTCTGCGATGCAAACTGCAACGCCAACACGTTGCGCGTACACGTATTGCACCGCAAAGCTTTGTGCGGCTTCTGTCCCGGATGCATGACGAATACGCGGCATCTGAATGCGCTGATGTTTGGTTTGGCCCCACGGCACCGCATTGGACGGGCCGAGAGATCCTTCGCGACATTGCCAGGGAGGTTCGCGAAAGCGGCCAGCGCATTCACACCCATGCCGAGGAGTCTCGGCTGCAACACCTGTCGGCTACAGCCTGGAGTTTTCAGGGTGCCATCGCAGAATTGGGCAAAGCTGGCCTGTTCACTGACGGCTTGTCCTTGGCGCATATGGTCTGGGCGGACGAAAAAGATTTGGCGCGAGTGGCCGAGGTGCGCGCGCATATCGTTTGCAATCCCAGCTCCAATTTGCGGCTGCGCTCCGGCATCGCACCCGCGCCATTAATGAAGAGGATGGGCATCAACCTCGCACTGGGGATGGATGGGACCAGTCTGGCAGGCGATGACGATATGTTCGCCGAAATGCGTCTGGCGCATAGCCTTTATTGGTCAAGTGATCGGGCAACCCCTAGCCTGACCGCGAAGGATGTTTTCGACATGGCCACTTTGGGTGGCGCGCGTTTGATGGGAATGGATCACAGCATCGGAAGCCTGTCCGTCGGCAAACGCGCTGACTTTGTGATCCTGCGCCTGGACCGTCTTGAAGGTCCCTGGTTGGACCCCGGCATTGATCCGGTTGAGCTGTTGATCAGCTCGGCAAAATCCACGGACATCCAGAGCGTTTTCACCGGCGGACAACTGGCCGTTTCGCACGGCGAGGCCCAAAAAGGCGACGAAAAGATAATTCTTCAGAACATCACCGACGGCATGCAGCGCGCCGCGGATCAAAGGCTGAGCGCCAGTGATTATGCCGCCGTCAAATCCGCATTGCAGCGCTGGTATGACGATTGGCTAACGAACAACGCCCCGCAATTATGACAGAGGAGCAAAACCATGCAGAAGAAGATAATCTGGCCAAACGGCGCGCGATGCGCCTGTGCGATCACCTTTGATATAGATGCGGACAGCCTTGTCCATATCGCAAAGCCGGTCGACGGGCATGATCGCCTGTATCCGATCTCCATGGGACGATACGGGCCGACGGTTGCCATCCCTCGGATTCTAGAAACCTACAAACGTCTCGGGCTGAAACAGTCCTTCTTCGCCCCCGGATGGGTCGTGGAGCAATATCCGGATGCTATGCAAGCCATCCTGAAAGATGGTCATGAAATCGGCCATCATGGCTATTTGCACGAAGACCCGACAAACCACAGCGCGTCTGAACAAGTCTATTGGTTTGAACGCGCGCTGGAGTCGCATAAGCGGGTTCTGGGCAATGTGCCAAAAGGCTATCGCGCACCGGTTTATAATGTGACGCAAACCGTCATCGACCTGCTGAACAAGCATGACTTCGACTATGACAGTTCGCTGATGGCGGATGATGTGCCATATCTCTTGCGATCCGGCGGGCGGACTTTGGTCGAACTACCATCGCATTGGGGAACCGACGACTGGCCGCAATTTGCCCATTTTGAGGAGATTGGCTACATGATGCCCGTCGCCGGGCCACGCGCCGGGCTGACCCCATTTTGGGAGGAATTCGAAGCCCAATACGAAGAAGGTGGCTTCTGGATCGGCATCTGGCATCCCTTCCTGACCGGGCGTTTGGCGCGGTGGCGGCAGGTGGAAGACTGGATGGAAACCGTCTTGAACAGGGGTGACGTCTGGTTCGCCACTCTCGGAGAGATCGCGCAGCACGTGCGCACGCAATATGAGGCAGACCGGCAAAGCGTACGGGTTGAAGAACTGCCCTATTATCAGGCTCCGGTCCTGACGACATGAATATCCTTCGACGGGCGCGCGACTTCCTGGCTTCGCTCGACGCGCAGCGCGAGGTATTCCTTGGCGTTGCGCCAGATAGAGTGTTGCAGGATGCCCGATCCGCCGCCGCGCGACAGGCCGCAGGGAGGCTGCTTGGCTCGTTGGACGGCCAGTTTCTTGCGGTGAAGGCCAATATCGACGTGCATGCACTCCGCAGCAATGCGGGATCGTTGGCCATCGATCCTCAACCAGCAGACACTGACGCCCCGATCGTGGCCAAGCTACGTTCTGCGGGCGCGATCATTCTGGGTCATGTGAACATGTCGGAGTTCGCCTTCTCCGGGCTCGGAGTTAATCCGCATTTCGGCACCCCCCTGAATGCGTTGGATAGCACACTGGTGCCCGGAGGGTCCTCGAGCGGATCGGCGTCAGCCGTTGCCTTGGGCTTGGCCGACATCGCATTGGGCACAGATACCTCCGGCTCCGTGCGCATTCCGGCCGCCTGTCAGGGCCTGGTGGGGTTTCGCCCAACTATGGGCCGCTATGAAAGCGCCGGGATTTTACCACTGGCGCCTTCTCTGGATACGCCAGGCTCACTCGCTTTTAACGTCAGTCAGATTTGCGCTGTAGATCGCGTTTTGTCGGATTGCAAAGAAACCGGGCACGCCTGCCGTCATATTCTGTGCCTGAGGGAAGACGCCCTAGTGGGATTTACCCCGGAAATCAGGGCTATGTACGAACAGGCCCAGCAGCATTTGTCCGATCATGGCGTCGAATTGGAAAGGGTTGATATCCGTAGTTTCACTCGTGTCACGGAGATCTTCCAAACCTATGGAACGCTGGTGAGCGCCGAAGCCTTTCGTCTTCTGCCAAGTTTGGTCGGAGACCAGCAGGCCAGACTGGACCCAAATGTGCAGGATCGCCTTACTCAGGCGGCTTCAATCCTTGGCACAGATCTGCAAGCATTGCTGGAAATCCGGCGGGCCCTCATCCTGGACTTTGGCAGGGAACTGGCTGGGAAGATGCTGCTTTATCCGACATTGCCGTCGTACCCGCCGTCTGTTCTGGCTGTGACCCGCGATAAAGGTGTCTTTGCACGGGAAAACGCCCTTATCCTGTCGGTATCGATGAAAGCCGCTTTCCTCAATGCCCCAACAATTTCCGTTCCATTTGGGGACCGGAGACCGGGGGTCAGCCTATCCTTGAGCGGCGGCGCAAACAGGGACGCGGATGTACTTGCGACGGGGTCTTACCTTGAGAAGATTTTTTCAGCGACTAGAGATGGCTGAGGTCAGTTCATTCTATTCAGAATTCTCTTCATTTGTACCTGCGCATCACTGGCTTCACCTTTGAATGGTTCATTGCAAACTGACTAGGTGACAAGATGACCACAATCCTGAGAATTGACGCCAGCGTACGCCGCACCGACAACCCCGTTTCGGCCTATAACTCCATTTCCCGCGCTTTGGCGGACAGTTTCGTAGAAGAATGGAAAACGGTTGATCCGGACGTCGAAATTATTCTGCGTGACGTCGGAATGGCACCACCAGATTTCATTTCCAACGATTGGATCGCGTCTGTCTTTACAGCAGAAGAAGAACGCACTCCTGAACAGAGCGCTTTGGTCAGCTTGTCTGACACGCTGATTGAAGAACTCGACCGCTCCGACATCCTGCTGATTTCGACGCCCATGTACAACTATGGCATGCCCGCAGCCCTGAAGGCTTGGTTTGATCAGATCATCCGGATCAACAAGACATTTACGTTTGATTTGGCGCGCGGCGACTTCCCTCTGGAACCGATCATGTCCGGAAAAACACTGGTGCTGCTGACATCGGCTGGCGAATTCGGCTTTGAGAACGGTGGGATTCGCAATGACTCGGGTCACCTTTCTGCGCATATCAGCACATTGCGCAAGTACCTGGGCGCAGAACGCATGTTCGAAGCTGCGGCCGAGTATCAGGAATTTGCCGATGAGCGTCACAAAGCTTCGGTTGCCTCAGCTCAGGCCCAGGCACGTCATATTGCGCGTGAGCTTGCCTAACCGTTAGCAGACCGGCAACTGGAGATGTCTATGGCCACGAATACAATTCCCGGGGACGCTTCACCGGAGCGTTGCTTGCTCGACTGATCGAAAAACCTGACGCGCATTACTTTTTGTGCGTACCAGTCAGTTTCATGGGCGACGTGCAGGCTGACCTGGAAAGCCAAGGCGTTCCAGCCGAGCAGATCCACACCGAAAGGTTCGGTTCCGCCATGTGATCTCTATAGACGAAGATCTGCAATCGGAAATTAGAACGAGAGGAGTAAGAATATGCGCGAGCCATATGATGTGATCATTATTGGTGGGGGAAATGCAGGGTTCGGTGTTTCCTCCGTGGCACATGAAGCCGGAAAATCCATTGCCTTTATCGAAGCGCGCGATTTTGGCGGGACCTGCCCCAATCGCGGCTGCACGCCAAAAAAAGTTCTTGTGGCAGCTGCCCATGCAATGCACGAGATCGAACAAGCGCCCATCCACGGGATCGAAGTCAGCAAGCCAAAGCTCAATTGGGCGAAACTGATCGAGCGAGAGAAGAATCTGATTGGTTTCATCCCTGAAGCCATGCAGGGGCTGGCCGAAAAACGCGGGGATGTCTTTCGAGGCACTGCGCGTTTTGTCGGGCCGAACGAGGTTGAGGTCGACGGTCAGATTAAACATGGCAAGGACATCGTTATCGCAACAGGATCGAAGCCAAGGCCTCTGCCTATCCCCGGCACCGAGCACATGATCACGTCCGACGAAGTTCTTTCCGATGTGACATTGCCGAAAGAAGTTGTCTTCATTGGCGGCGGCGTCATTGCCATGGAGTTCAGTCATGTCTACGCGCGAGCCGGAGTGCAGGTGACAATCCTTGAAGCGTTGCCACAGTTGCTGCCACGTATGGACAGCGACGCCGTCTCGGCTCTGCAAGCGGAAACCGAACGGCTGGGCGTAGCGGTCAAAACCGGAGTATCGGTGACGGCAATCGAGAAGACTGCCGACGGGTTACGCGTTGAATTCGAACATGACGGCAGAAATCAAAGTCTTTTGGCCGAGCGGGTCGTCAACGGCGCAGGCCGCGTCGCCAATATCGACGGGCTTAACCTCGATGCCGCCGGTGTCGAGCATGACGGACTGCGCATTCTGATCGACGATACGATGCGGTCCACCTCCAATCCTTCAGTCTGGGTTGCGGGCGATGCTGTCACCAGCTCCGCTCAACTTTCCCCCATCGCAACGTATGAGGGTCAGATTGTCGGCCACAACATCGTGCACGGACCAACTAAAAGGCCGGATTACAGCGTGATCCCCAGCGCCGTCTACACCGTTCCAGCGCTCAGCACTGTGGGCCTGACTGAAGCCGAAGCGCGGGAAAAGGGTCTCGACGTTTCAGTTACGGTTTCTGATATGTCCGGGTGGTTTTCCACTAAGACCTACGCGGAAACGGCAGCCTGGTCCAAAGTTTTGGTCGACAAGAGTACCGATCAAGTCTTGGGTGCTCATATTCTGGGCCATCACGGTGACGAACTGATCCATCTCTTTGCCATGGCCATGCGTCACAGCATCTCTGCCAGCGATCTCAAATCCTCGCTATATGCGTTTCCGACATTCGCGGCGGATATGAAATCTTTGATTTAGAGCGGCTTGATACAAGCTGAGCTTTCCCAAAGGAGAGCCGCCATGAACGATTAAGTCTGTCTGATTCCAGGTGTCGGTGACGGAACCGGAGCATCGGTTGCCCGCCGGTTTGCACGGGACGGATACCGTATTGCCTTGCTGGCCCAGAACGCGGTTAAATCGATGTCAACAGCCATGAACGCCCGCGCGCCGATAACCTGAGAGCCGAAGGTATTGGTAACTCTCAATTGTGCGCCTTGGACAAGACGAAACGCGCGACCTGTTAAGGCCTTCAGCATAGTAGCCTCTGCCATCAGAACAGAAAAGCGCCAGTTGTTGGCAGGAGGACTGCATATACGCTTGTGGAGGCGGTAATGAACAGGCGATTGCGTTTCGGCCCGCCAAAGCAAACATTCGAGACCTCTTCTGGGACGAAAATCTTGCCCAGCAGCGTGCCATCCGGGTGGTAACAATGAACGCCGTCCTTTGCGCTCGTCCAGATACGGCCTTGGGTATCGAGCCGAAATCCGTCAAAGACGCCTTCTTCGCATTCAGCAAAGACATCCCCGCCTGAGAGCTTGCCGTCTGCACTAACGGAGAACGCGCGGATATGACGCTCTCCGCTTGCGTAACGCGTGCCACCACTGTCAGCGATATACAGCGTTTGTTCGTCTAGCGAAAATGCAAGTCCATTCGGACAGGCGAAGTCAGTAGTCACTTGTGTGACATCGCCGGTGGCCGGATCGAGACGATAGACATGTTCACCATCAAGCTCTGGGTCTGCCTGAAACCCTTCGTAGTCAGACTCTATCCCGTAGGCCGGGTCACTGAACCAGATCGTGTCATCTGATCGCACCACAACATCGTTGGGGCTGTTGAACCGCTTTCCCTCGAAATGACTGGCCAGAGTCGTAACCGACCCATCATGCTCAATCCGGGTGACACCGCGCGTCCCATGCTCGCATGCCACGATCCGCCCTTGCCGGTCGAGCGTTGAGCCATTCGTGTAGCATCCGAGGCCTGAGCGGATGTCCCCGACTGCTCCGGTTAGTTCGTCCCAGCGGAGCCGTCGATCATTAGGAATGTCGCTCCAAATCAGGCATCTGAACGCCGGAGAATACACCGGTCCTTCTGTCCATTTGCCGCCTGTCCAGATTTGATCGATCCGCTCATCCAGTTTGATGCTGCGTTTGAATCGATCATCACGGATTTCGTAAGTATCTGTCTTGATCATTGGCAATACCGGCTGGGGTTGCTACAAATTGCATAGCAATATAGGTTGCTACAGAAAGTATAGCAAGTGACTAAGATACCGATACCAGGTCAGCCTGTTCGTGGTTCAAAAAGCGGCGCGCCCATTATGGCTCTGTTCGACCTGCTTGGACGGCACTGGGCTATGGGAGTCCTGTGGACGTTAAGCGAGGCTGGCCCATGCACATTCCGAAAGCTGCAAGAAGAGTGCGAAACAATCTCACCTGCGGCACTCAACACCCGACTGAAAGAGCTTCAAGCGGCGGGATTTGTTCATCGCGTTGCCGAAGGATATGCGTCGACTGATCTGGGACAACACCTCTATGATCATCTCTGTCCACTCGGAGACTTCAGTAAGGAATGGGCGAAACACTTACATGCTCGAGAATAGGAGAGCGGACGTTCAGAATCATTGATTGAAAGTTCATTTTGTCCGCAAAGAAGACTTTGAGCAAGTTGAAGCGAAGGTCTGCTTCGAGCCCAAAGCGAACACTCGCTCAAACTTGGTTTGGGGGCCATTGTTATCCCACAACCGTCTATTTGACTGATCGGTTGCCAGAATCGCAGTCTTAGGTGATCCTTAAAGAAATCGAAGGATCGCAATATGTTTAGGTTTCTTTTAATTGCATTGGGTATTTGCGTATCTACTTTCGCGTTAGCGCAAGAGTCGTCCGAGGATGCGGGAGGAAAAGATGATACCTCGGCGACCTCGTCCAGCCTGCTAACTGACGCTGAGTTGCAGACATTGGTCGCCCCGGTTGCTCTTTATCCCGACACGTTACTAATACAGATATTTGTCGCGGCCACCCAGCCATTGGAAATTGTTAAGGCCGAGCGGTATTTGCTGGATAACGCCGACCGCGACCCCGTTGAACTTGAGCCGGAAATCGAAGCAATGGGATGGGATCCTTCTGTCAGCGTGTTGGCGACGGCTTTTCCTGAAGTTGTTGGTCAGATGGCCACCCATATCGACTGGACCGAGACAGTCGGCACAGCCATGTTGGCCCAGTCCGATGATGTGATGGATGCGGTACAGGTCATGCGGGATCAGGCAATTGACAGCGGCGCTCTTGTTTCAGGTCCCGAGCAAACTGTCGAAGTGTCTGACGACGACACAGTAGTAATTACACCGACAGAACCCGAAACGGTATACGTCCCACAATACAATCCCGAGACAGTTTATACTGGCCCGTCAACCGGGGATGTTGTGGGCGCGGCACTACTGACTTTTGGTGCTGTTGCTTTGATCGACGAAATTTTTGACGACGACGATGATTGGTACGACTACTGGGGGTGCAAAAATTGCGGTGGTTGGGGCGGTGGTCCGATTTATAGAAATCCAAACATCGACATAGACGTCGATGGCAACGTCAATATCGGCAATGATATAGATTTAGGTGACCGAACGGATACCGGATGGAACCCCGATCCTGACCGGCAACAGGAGGCCCGGAACAAAATAGCGGACCATAAAAGACCTGAAGGTGGCCGTGGCGACTTGCCGGTTAACCGTCCTGATGGTCGCACAGATGAACTGCGTGCAAAGTTGAGCCGAGAATCTGGTGCTGCAGATATTAGCCGGGACCGCGGCGCGGCCGCAGCTGTGGTTGGTGCCGGTGCTGGGGCTGTATCAGGCGGGGCTTTAGCGAATCGGGGCAACGCTAATCGGGACAAGGCCGCCGCAAAGCAACAGGCCATTGATCGTACCAAACGTCCAGATGCAACGAAAAAGCCAGTCGCACAACGACCGCAGACCTCTAAGAAGCCGCAGGCGAAGAAAGCCGCATCGACACAAGGCAAGCCTAGGGCATCCAAAGGGCAAGCGATGGAGAAAAAAGCGTCCGGTAGCAGAACTCAAAGCGCGTCCAAGCGTGGACACGCCGCTAAAGGCACGCGGAGACGGTAAGATGCGAAGATTAGTATTTGCAATTTTGTTGCTCGCGGGGACTTCAAGCCCGGCCTTCTCTGACGGAGCCAGCTTTGATACGCCGCAAACCGCACTGGATGCTTTTGTTGATGCGTTGAAGGCTAATGATCAGAGCAAGCTGATCAAAATTTTCGGGCCTGAAGCCGAGGATCTGGTTGGAACGGGTGATCCGGCGGAAGATAAAGAAAGAAGGCAGGAAGTGCTTGGCATGTATGCCGAGGGGTATCGTTTCCGGCCTGAGGACGATGGCGTTGTACTTCTTCTGGGTGAAGACGGTTGGCCTTTTCCTATCCCAATTCTGCGTAAAGATGACGGTTGGCGCTTTGACCTGGAGGCTGGGATCGAGGAACTTTCAGCTCGTGAAATAGGCTTGAATGAGTTGGAAGTGATCGAATTGCTTGAGGCCTATGTTGACCTGCAGGCAGCTTTCCGGCTTGTGGACCATAACGGGAATGGCGTTATGGAATTCGCTCAGACGATCATTTCTGATCCCGAAGAGCAAAACGGACTATTCTGGCTTGGTAAAGACAGCTTTGTCGGTGCAGCGCTCGCCCGCGCTGCAGCTTCGGGGTGGAGTGACGGTCAGGCCGACTATGAAGCCGAGCCGTTTCTTGGCTATTATTACACAATCCTGCAAGAGCAGGGCCCTAACGCTCCTGGGGGTGCCTACCCTTATTTCGTCGGGGATCACTTCGTTGCAGGACATGCCTTGCTGGCAATACCGGCAGACTACGGAGAAACTGGTGTCCATTCCTTTTTGGTTGGCGAAAACGGCATAGTCTACGAGGCAGATTTTGGCCCGGAAACACTCAGTATTGCAGCTGAAATTACTGCCTATGATCCAGACACTAATTGGTCACCGGTCGAGTAATGTTTGGATTGATAGTGGCGCTTAAGCTCTGCTGCTTCGCTGAGGCCACTGTTTGCGGATCGTGTGACACGCTTCAGTTCGATGGTTACGTGTACCCGAACAGGTTCAGCCTGGATCGCTCTTGCAACACACATTGTGACTGCCAGCAAATTGCCAATCTTACGAGACTTTGCCAAGTCCGCTTTTAGCATATTGCTGCGGTCCACAGCGATCAGTGAGGCAGGACCGGCGAACGGCCACTAACTGGCGTCGAGGATTTTTCGATAGCTGAGACGAAATTCAACGTAACAACGTTCAGTCAAAAAAGTGGTACATCGTCGTTGCGCGCCTGCATCTTATTTGAGCTACCCGCTGTCATAAAAAATGTAGCCAGGTCGAATCATCGCCATCTAGTAGTATTCTTGTACTGGGCTTCACCGACTGGCGCACAGCGAAAGAACGAAAAAATGAAGGGGGTTATCGGCAATGGAACGACTATGGGTGCCAAATGGTAAAACTATGTGTCGTCCCACAAGAAACCAGCGGCGGACCGAGGAGCAACCAAACATTTTATATAACTTATTGTTAAAAATTTATAAAGTCTTAGAAACAAAAACGCATACCACTAAATATACCACACCAGTCATTGGAACTGGCGCTTCAAAGCCTCAGGTTTGAGCATGACGGAACGACCGGTAACTAAGAATAGCAGACACTCATACAAAGTGCAGCGAACGTCTTCTTCGAGCCCTGAGTCACGGATGCTGCAGAGCGGGCAAATGTCCGCTCTGCAATTCCTGTGAAGAATTTGGCAAGCTAATAGAGATTCGTTGTCTGCTTAACGCCGAGAGCAAACGGCGCACCGTTTGGATCACACAGGATGGGGCTATCGGCTTGAACGGTTTCATTATCATTCACAGAAGCCAGACGCGCCCCTTTGGTTTCGGCAGCACGGGAGGCATCGGAGACTGAAGCAACCTTGATGCAAGGAACCCAAGATGCGTTTGAGGCAGTTGACCAAGTCGCGGCATGCTGGATTGCAACAAGTTGGCCCTGAGGCTCGAGGAGGGTGACGCAATCCTTGCCCCGCTGGGGAGAAACCTGCCATCCGAAGAGTTCGATGTAGAACGCTTGCGGAAAGTCATTCCCGTTGCTGACATACACTTCAGGGCCGAACTGCCTTTGCGGTACGGGGAAAGTGTGCCGAGACAAAGAAATCCCCACTAGAGCACCGAGCGGATCGCGGACGAGCGCATTGCGACCGACACCCGGCACCTCGAATGGCTCCCGAACGATCTTACCTCCGAGTGTACCGACGCGGTTGATCGCTATGTCCACATCGGGAACTTCGATGTAAGAGATCCAGCCATTTTCCTGCTCCAGGGGCGTCTCAATCAATCCCGCACCCGCTTCGTCACCGGAAAGGGCAAGGACGAAATCCTGCTCGCCGCCACCCCATGCAAAATCCGATGCCCGCTCGACTTCATACGTCCAGTTGGCGACGTGCTGGTAGAATGCCATCGAACATGCCCTGTCCGATGTGAAAAGGTCATGCCATACGAATTGACCTGCTTTCGACTGTGTCATCGTCTTACTTCCTGACATCTTTGAGCTTTTTGACACCGCGGACCATCTTCCCGAACGCCTTGTCGCGCGACCTTCGTTCCGCAAGACTCGCGGAATTGAAGGCGTCTTCGGCCATGAGCTTGCGCCATCTGCTAAGACGACCGCCATCAAGAGCACCCTCATCGATAGCCTTCAGAACAGCGCATCCCGGCTCGGATTCGTGCTGGCAGTCCCTGAATCGACACCGCACGGCCAACTCCTGAATGTCGGCAAAGAGATCATCAATGCCGTCAGCTGCATCGGTGAGCTGCAATTCCCGCATACCCGGGGTGTCCAGTATCAGACATCCATTGGGCATTGCATGGAGCTCGCGCCGCGTTGTCGTATGCCGCCCCTTGGCGTCGTCCTCGCGAATAGATTGGGTCTCGATGGATTGGCTCTGGAGCAATGCATTGGCTAACGTCGATTTCCCAACGCCAGATGAGCCGAGAAACGCCACCGTCTTGCCGGGCCTGCACCAAGAAGTCAGTTTTGTCCGGGGCGCGTCTCCGCGGGCGTCAAGTGCGACCACATCGATCATGTCCGACACCGTGCGGGCCGTGTCGATGTAGCTTTGCGAGTCCGTCAGGAGGTCGGTCTTTGTGACGACGATGACAGGCGTGATCCCTGCCTCAAAAGTGAGAGCTGCATAGCGTTCCAGCCGGGCCACTTTGAAATCCTGATTGCAGGACGTGACGATAAAGGCGGTATCAATGTTCGCCGCGATCAGTTGTTCCTGCCGGTCGGTTCCGGGCGCACGCCGTTTGATGAGGCTCGTGCGCTCTAGAACCCGACTGGATCGCGGGCGCAAAGGATCCAGCATCAGCCAGTCCCCTACAGTTACATCGGCTCTGGGCGGAAGTATCGTATCGATGCCGTCACCGAGGGCGTGCAGGCCATTGCGATGCACTTCGACAATTCGAACGGGCGGTGTCACCGACAAATCTTCTACGCTGATCTGCTGGGCGAAAAACGGTTGCCATCCCAATGCCTGAAGAGGGTTGAAGTCGGAGTGTCTTCCGGCGTTGCGTGCGCGAAGCGGAAGGAAGTCTGAGTAATCCCTTATCATAGGGTGTCACTTTCATGTCTCTGGCCCAAGTCTGATCTGGGCGCTGTTGGTGAGAAAAAAGTTTGCACATCAAAACTCACCGTCGGCCATAATGTGACGGTGTTTCTTCAGATGTTGAATGTGCTCCGGGAGGCGCGCTGCCTCCCTTCCTTACCGGGACATGAAATCTCCATTTCAGATTATGTGCACATAGGATGAACGCGTGCACAACACAACAGTTGACGGCTGATTTGGAACTCTTCTTCAGTAACCGTAGCAGCAATTCAACAGGAAAAAGACTATGTCAGCTTTGTCCGCTGAGCAGTCATTTCACGAATAACTACTTCGAGCCTATACCCCCCAAGAAGCCGCGCTATGGCGAAGGTCTGTTTTTGCGCTTGGTCGGCAGCATCATGCTTCCGCGTGCTTATGGTCGGTCATTTCCCGGCGCTCAGCCAAGGCTTGGCGCACAATTTGGAAGGCAGACGACAGAAAGAGCCCGGCCATGACGGTTGCCACGACAAGATCAGGCCAACCTGTTGACGTGCCCCAGACACCAAGTGCTGCAAACATCACTGCCACGTTCCCAATCGCGTCATTGCGCGAACACAGCCAAACCGACCGAACATTGGCATCACCATCTTTGTAGCGGACCAAAAGCAAGACGCTTGCTAGATTGGTAAGCAACGCGAGAAAGCCGACGCCCCCCATTATCTCTGCAGTTGGAACGCCCACAAAGAAGACGCGATAGACAGTCGATCCGAACACCCAAAGGCCCATCATCAGAAGGCTGATGCCTTTGAACAGTGCTGCATTCGTTCTTGCGCGGAGAGAGGCCCCGATAACAGCAAGCGAAATGCCGTAGGTGAGCGCATCGCCCGCGAAGTCGAGTGCGTCTGCCTGCAGCGCTTGGGATTTGGCCAAATGACCCGCTGTCATCTCGACAAAGAACATCGTCGCGTTGAGCGCGATCACGATCCAAAGCCGTCTTTTGTAGTCATCTGAAACACCGTCAAACTTGGCGTCATGTCCGCAGCAACCAGCCATAGGAATCCTCTTTCATCTTTGGTTGTTCATGATGTAATGTCTCTAGCGACTAGAGGTTCAAGAGGTTTCTTCATGTTTTCCATTGGCGAGCTTTCTAAGCGCACAAAGGTCAAAGTTCCGACCATCCGGTATTACGAGGAAATGGGACTACTGCCCGAGGCAGAGCGCACGTCAGGCAACCAAAGACGATACGACCAAGCTGGGTTAGAGCGGCTGAGCTTCATCCGCCATGCGCGTGATCTTGGGTTTTCAATTGAAGCAATTTCTTCGCTGATCGAATTGCAGGAGCACCCCGACCGGTCGTGCGAGGCTGCGACGGATATCGCAACATCTCAACTTGAAGAGGTCCGCACCAAGATCAAACGCCTCCGAACACTTGAAAAGGAACTCAACCGGATATCGAAGGGCTGCAATGGTAAAGGCGTTTCCGAAGACTGCTACGTATTAGCATCGTTGGCCGACCACGGCTTGTGCGACATAGACCACTAGAACACCGAGGGAAGCGGACATTTGACCGCTAAAAGTTAACGGCAGCTAAGTCCGCAGAGCGGTCATTCAGACGGCACGCAACGAACGACCGCTCTGAGCCCAAAATGGCAAACGTCGCGCAACATGTTAGCTGGCGGCAACCACGCACTTCTGTCCTTGACGTGACAAAGGACGGTCTAATGCTGCCGCTCATCGTTTTTCAGATCATACATGTGATCAAATTGCATCATACAAAAGGCCATTCAGAAGTTTGTTAACACATCGTTAATTGGAACATCAAAAAGCCATCATTTTTTTGCCTCTGACATGTGCGCGGAGAGTTCCGCGCAAAAAAAACGGTAGTGGTTTCCAAACCACCCTTAAGTGGTGAACAAGATGTTTCGAGTATGCGGTTTGAACCGTAGAGCGCGCCGTCATGCGGCGGCGCTTTCCAAAGCACAGCCCAATAACAACCATCGGGTTAGACCTACCTTATTTTGCGTCTTCGCGGTACCGGTTGCGGCCGGTTCAATAGCTTTGGGGGCAACGATCGGAGTGGCAACTCCATTGGGCGCACAAACGGTTGTTCCTCCGTCTAGCGGTCCGTGCACTGTTGCGGGGGACGTCGCCACCTGCACGGGAGATGTTTCTACGGGTGTCCAGGCAAGCGGATCCACAATCGAAACGCTCAATATCAATAGTGTTACTGCACCAGGAATTGCACCTGGCGGTGGAACCGACGGCGTTGCCTTTGCCACACCATCAGGGAACGCAACCCTTAGTATCCAGACGAATGGAACCGGCGGCATTGTTACCACGGGCAATGGCGCGGATGGGATTGTTGTAGATGCAAACGGCGCCGGGGAAGTTTCGATCACTTCGACCGGCGACATTACAACAAACGGACGGCGCTCCTTTGGTATTCGATCCGAACTTGAGGGTGACGGCACCGTTTCGGTGAACTCGACTGGCAACGTTACAACATCCGGACGCAGCCGAAGCGTCGGAATCGGCGTCACTCAACAAGGTGGTGATGGCAACGTGTCAGTCGTATCAGATGGTCGGATCAACACATCGGGCAGCCGTTCAGACGGAATTAACGCCAATCAAGCCGGTGGAGACGGCGCGGTATCGGTCAACTCAGTGGGCGACATCAGCACAGCTGGAAGTCGGTCTACAGGCATCACCGCTCTTCAGAGTGGTGGCGAAGGGGATGTCTCGGTGGTGTCGGATGGCAATATCTCGACGGAAGCTAACAACTCTGGCGGGATAGTTGGACAGCAAAGCGATGACGATGGCGATATCACGATCCAATCGAAGGGAAGTATCACAACAGAAGGCAATAACTCAAATGCCATCTTGGCGCGCCAAAATGGCGGCGAGGGGAATATTACCGTTGAATCCGAGGGCGACCTCTCGACTTCCCGTAGAAACGCCCGCGGGATATTTGCCCGGCAAGACAACGACGATGGATTTATCACAATCCGTTCAACCGGAAACATCACGACGTCCGGGAATAACGCTGATGGTATCTTGGCGCGTCAAAATGGCGGCGACGGGGATATCACCGTTGAATCTGAGGGCGACCTCTCGACTACCGGAAACAACGCCCGGGGGATATTTGCCCGGCAGGACGACGGCGACGGTTCTATCACAATCCGTTCGACCGGAAATATCACGACAACCGGGAACAATGCGGATGGTATCTTTGCCCGCCAGAGGGGCGGAGAGGGTGATATCAATGTCACCTCTTCGGGCAACATTTCGTCCGCACAGGACGCCATCCGCGCGCTTGTGACCAATGACGGCGACATTTCTATTACGAACCGGGGCAACGTCAGCGGTGAAGCAGCAGGCGACGGCATCAACGCAACTGTGAATGGCGTGGGTGACGTCGTCATCGACAGCTCCGGGGATGTTACCGGCAGGGAATATGGGATTTACGGTGCAGCCGATGGAACGGGCAACGTAACGATCACCTCCAACGGCAACATTTCGGCTGATGAAGAACATGCGATCTTTGCCAACGCAGAGGACGGGAACGTAACCGTCGATGCGACGGGCAATATTGAATCCCGCGACAGTGATGCGATTGATGTGGAAACCGGCAGCCCCGGAGGCGTGATTGACGTCACAGTGGCGGGCAATATCTCTGGAAGCGCTATTGGCATTGACGCAGACGCCGAGGATTCCGGCGATATCAGTATTCAGGTCACGGGCGATATTCTGGCTGGTTCGGATGACGGTATCGAAGCCGAAGTTGATGGAGACGGCAACATCTCGATCACGATGAATGGCGATATCGATGCAAACGAACACGGGATCCGCAGTTTTGTGGCCGGTGACGGAAACATCTCGGTTGAAGCGTCTGGTGATATAGCGGCTGATAGCATTGACGGCATCAATGCGGAAATTGACGGAAGCGGTGATATTGCCATTTCGGCAACCGGCACCATCGATGCCGAAGTTGACGGACTCTTTGCCCATGTGACCGACAACGGAAACATACGCATTACAAATTCCGCATCCATAACCGCCAGAAACGACGAGGGAATTGACGCAGAAATCTTCGGAGACGGCGATGTCTTCATAGAAAACTTGGGTCAGGTAACCTCTCGCGAAGACGATGCGATTGAAGTGGATGTCGAAGGAAGTGGCAACGTCAGCATTGAAAACTCTGCCCAGCTTACCGCCGATTCCGACGCGATTGACGTTGAGCTAAACGGTGACGGCAACGCGAGGGTCACCAACAGCGGGGCGTTGCGTTCGCTGGACAATAACGGGATCGAAGTGGACGTAGATGGAATGGGTTCGATCACCATTTTGAACACAGGAAATATTGACGCGTTCGAATACGGTATCGAAGTCGAAGATCGTGACAACAATGCCGCCGCAACCATCACAAACTCGGCTCGCATCACCGGTCGCGAAGGCTTTTCCATCGTATTCGGCGGGGACGGGAACGACACGTTGACGCTCGAACCCGGCTCAGCCCTGACCGGTTCGGTCGATTTCGGCAATGGCAATGATGGCATGGGGGGCACGAACCCGAATGACATTGACACGCTGAACTTTGCGCCCGGGGTGAATGCGGTTGTTAACTTTGCCGATGCATCGGGTAGCGATAGTGATCTTGCGTCCGCCCCCGAAGTCGTCAACTTCGATGGTGCAGGCGTTTTGATCAACAATGGCCTCACGGCGGTTTCGGTGGATACGACAGGATTTGTGGCCCAAGGCACCTTTATCAGCGATCTGACCGACGCAGTGTTCAATACGATTGAAACCGCCAGCCCCTATGACTTTGGCTCATCCGATGGTCAGGTCAGCAGGAACCGGAGTGCCTTCGGGTATGCCGAACAGGATGGTGGTCCCTATGTTTGGGGTACAGCCTTCGGCGGAGATCGCGATGTTGAAGAAGAAGGCTCAAGCCTTGGTTTCAGCCATAGAATGTACGGTTTTGTGGTTGGTGCTGAAACGAATGAGTTCATCGGAAACAGCGATTTTGGTGTTCTTGTTGGCTACGACGATAGCCGCATCTCGCTGGATCAGGATGCAGGTGATACTGATATCGAGTCATATTTTGGCGGCGTTTACCTCGAAAGGGACTACGGACAATTTCGCATCAACGCAGCTCTCCTTGCTGGAATAACCGACAATGAAGTGACTCGAAACGTTGATGGCGGCGAAGCGCAAGGCGATTTTGATGGGACGTTCGTTGCTCCATCGCTTTCGATCTCGGCCCCCATCAACGCTTTGCCAATACCTGCCTTCTTCAGTGCTCGCGCAAGCTATGTATTTCTGAAGCTTGACGAGTATACCGAAACAGGAACCGCGTTTCCTCTAACGGTCGAAGATCGGAACGTTTCAGTCTTCAACACGCGGGCGCAATTGAACTTCCCTCGCCTCTACGAGGGTGCAAATGGATCGAGCACCTACCTGAACTGGACAGTTGGAGTTGACGCAACTTTCGATGCAGGTTCCGACGATGTAGACGCGATCGTAGCGGCGACGCCGTTTTCTTTCGTAGCGTCCACAGAAGATGCAGCTGCTGGGTTTCTTGGCTTTACGCTTGAACATATTTCTGCAGATGGAAACAGGTCGGTAGGCTTCAGCGGTGAGTTTCAATCAACCTTTGGTGGTGGCTCCAGTATTGTTGGAGAACTCACAGCTTCCATAAGGTTTTGAACCTATGGAGGGCTTCTCACTTGGTCGATTGTTGTTGCCGAAAAGCCTTTTCAATCGGGCTGGCTTCCCAACCAGGGGAGCGCCCGTTTCGTTTCGTCAGGCGTGATCAACAACCGGCGTGAATTTGTCATTGATGCGCTCAAAACGACGGCAGCTCAGTTACAAGCCAGCGTCGCGACCCGAATGCCACTGCCCCGCACGCCTTGGTATCAATTCTCCTGACAAACTACAGGTGAAAGTGTCCGGCCCAACGATAAAGCAGGCCGGACTGTGAGTGTCGTTCTCCTCAATCGTACAAAACGGCCGAAATCTTGGGGCCATCAATGTTCGAGGCATCGTAGTAGTAGAAGCCTGTGTCGATAAGACCTGGAACCTCTTCGCCGTACGGAGCCGCAACCGCTGCTTTCACTGTCTAAAAGCCGCAGCTTGCAGCACGCCCGCTTTGATCGGCGCAATTCGAGGCCAAAACCGCATCTTGGTTTCGGATGTTCATCGAGAAGTCGAAACTGGCTGGTTTGGGCTCGGAGTGGCCGCTCGCGGCACTAGGCCTAAATGACGGCTCTGCTGACAAATTTCCCGTGGGCTCACTGGGTGCTGAGGACCGGTCTCAGCCCGTAGCCGACATTGGCGACCAGACCTTGCAATAACGCAAAGCGTGAAGAAAGTAAGTTTTCAATACCCCCTCAAGTTGTTTTTGTATTGCCGTAGTCTTCGAAATGATCTGACTTTGTGGCAAAGCTGGCTGAACAACTCAGCGACATCCTATTTCGAAGATGCTGCGATAACTTGTTCTGCAATCCAGTCGAACACAAGCCTGGGACCTCGGCCCGAGTTGGTGTGGCTCCGAGACATCACATAACCGGCATCGCTGAAAACGAGATCGTCCGTAACAGCCACAAGAGAACCCTTGTTGAGCAGATCATCAATCAATCCAATCCAGCCTAATGCAACGCCTTCACCTGACAAAGCGGCCTGGGTGACCATGTCGTAGTTGTTGAAGCTAATGTAGTTTTTCTTTCTTTCGCCCGTTACGCCTAAGCTATCAAACCATCCTTGCCAGGTTTGCCACGCCGCGGTTGCGGGTTTTGACAGACTCAAGAGTTGAACATTGAGCAAGTCTGAAGGATTTTGGATTGGCCCGATCTTCTCTAACAGCTGAGGAGTGCAAACAGCAGCTACAACCTCTTCTAAGACCATTATTTCATCAGGTTTGATCTGGTCTTTGGGCGCAACATGAATACGAATGTCGCAATCAGTATCATCCAGACTGGGCGGCACATTCGAAGCCAGAATCTGAAACTCAATTTCATCCCCGATTTCCTCCCGGAGATAACCAAGACGAGGCAGCAACCAGAATGTTGAGAAAGCAAAATCGGCTGAGATTCGAACACTGGGTTTAGTTTTGCGTTCCAGCAAAGAGTTTACCGCATAGTTCATCTGAGTCATAGCTGGTCTGACCACATTCAAAAGCCTCAAACCCTCGTATGTCAGTGAGACGCCCCGGTGCTCCCTCTTGAAGAGGACGACACCCAAATCAACCTCCAAACCCTTTATCCGTTGAGAGATAGAGGACTGGGTCAACCCGAGAGCGTCTCCCGCACTCGTAAAGTTTCCATGCTTTGCGACCATTTCGAACGCATAGAGCGCCACGAGGTTCCGGCTTAGATTGGTATTAACTCGATTAATGTCATCCATAACTACTCAGCTACTGCAAAAGAAAGAAGAATTATACCAAAAACTATGCCAATGGGCGCGAGTGCAGCCCTGTGAAAGCAACACGGGAGCCAACGATAACAAAACAAAGTCACGGCCATAGGCTCGGACAGCCAGCCGACTAACGAAACTTACATGCGTACGCAGGCTCAAAGAATCTAATAATTTTAGAACGTTGTAACTCTTCAGACCCGTTGAGGTTGACGACGCGTTTTTGTGCATCGTTGGGTTCACTGGTTTCTAGGCAATTTGGGCTGTCGGACCAAATCTAGCAGACAGCCCCACTACAACAACCAAAACAGGGAGAAGTTGACTATGGCGATAAAGCCACCTCTTTCAGAACTTCCGATTAAGACCGCTGATAACGGTTTTTATCGGGGGTTCAGTGTAAACGTCACGGTTATCAGTAAGATCATCATCAGTTTGTTGGTCGTCTGGTGTATCGTTTGGCCAACCCAGGCTGGCAGAATCCTAGGCGATTGGAACGCAGCTATTCTGGCGCAGTTTGCGGCTTGGTACATCTGGGTCGTAACCGGATTTGTTGTCGTCTGTATTGGTTTGGCCATCTGGCCAGCTGCGGGACGTTTGAACCTTGGTGTCGAAGGTGAAAAGCCAGAGTTCTCGAATTTCTCCTGGTTTTCGATGATGTTCGGCGCAGGGATCGGGGTCGGGATGTTAACTTGGGCGGTTGCAGAACCCGTAGCTCACTTCAAGAACAACCCTTCGGTTATTCAGGGTGTCACTACAGCTCTAGATGCAGACAATGTGCGCACCGCCTACGTGTGGTCCTACCTACATTGGGGATTAGGCGCCTGGGCGTGCTATGCGATTGCTGGTCTGGCACTGGCATTCTTCAGCTACCGCCGCGGGCTTCCGCTTACAATCCGCTCATCCTTGACACCGCTCTTTGGCAAAGCACTGTCGGGCAACCTTGGACACCTGATTGATATCGTTGCCGTTGTTGCGACAATCCTCGGCGTGGCACAAACCTTGGGATTTGGTGTCGAGCAATTCGTGGCAGGTCTGACCCGTATCGGCATTGGTGGATTGGCTAATGCAGACGGTTCAGCCACAACGTTGGGTATCATCGTCGCCTTGCTGGTCATTATGGGTGCCTCAACGCTGTCGGCTCTGTCCGGTGTGGGTAAAGGTATTAAGTGGCTGTCAAACATCAACATGGCTTTGTCGATCTTCCTTCTGGGATTCTTCATCCTGTTCGGAGCGACATTCTTTGGCGCCAAGGCCTTCTTTGTCGGTATCTGGGATTACTTGATCGCTTTGCCTTGGCTCAGCTTCAATGTTTACGCATCAGATGGCGTTGAGGGCTCCGAGGCTTTCCTATTAGCACAGTGGCAAGGCTGGTGGCCGGTGTTCTACTGGGCTTGGTGGATCGCGTTCGCACCCTTCGTCGGGTTGTTTTTGGCGCGCATCTCGCGCGGTCGGTCCATCCGTGAATTTGTGCTGGGCGCAATGATCGTACCCTCGCTTATGTGCTTTGTCTGGTTTGCGTGGGCCGGTGGTACGGCCATCGACCTGGAACTGAATGGCGGTGCGAATGGCGTGATTCTGGACGCAGCCAATGGTGACAAGATCTTTGCCATGACTACGTACATGCTCGCACCAATAGCGGAGTTCCTTGCCTGGGCAATGGCAGTGGTGATCGTGATCCTTTTGATGACGTTCCTTGTAACTTCCGCTGACTCGGCAGTGCTGATTGTGAACACAATCAACGCTGCTGGTGACGAAGGTCCCAAGGCTCGACCGCACATCATGTTCTGGGGTGCGGCGCTGGCATTGGTCGTTGGTGGTTTGCTAATATCAGGTGGAACGGGAGCAATCCAGACTGCTATGGTGATCGGTGCATTACCTTTCTCCATCGTCATGGCGCTGATGTGCATCGCGTTGATCAAAGCGATCTGGAACGACGGGCGCCGCGAAGCTGCCGGCATCGCATCAACGATTGATCCAGAAACATCATCGATGCCAGCCGAATAGTACTCGCGTATCCAACTGTGACCCCGGATTGGAAAAACCGGGGTCGCAAATATGATGGCAGCCGAAACAAAAATCTATCAAGAACGCGTGTTTTAGCACTGTATTCTGACTACTTGATAGTATCCGAAAGCGCCTAACGGATGAACTTAGCAAAGTCCGCTTTACCGCGCAAAACTGACCTTCGTACCCTAAGCACCACTGGCAACTTTGGGCTCAGTGCAGACGTTCGCACAGTTGCTGCGAATGACCGCTACGCTGACATTTGTGTCGTTGACCAACCTTTCTGGTGCCCACTTCAGACCGATTTTCGAGCCGTTACTACAAAGTGAGTTAGCGAAAAGAAAAAACGCCCGCTTTCTGCCAGCAAACGTTGCTCTTCCGCCCAATTCCAGGCTTCCTCCGCTGGAACAAGGTTCTTGGCTTCGGCAAATCCACGCATCAAGACAATCATCATATTCGCCAGCCCATCGGGCTTCAGTTGCGTATCACAAATTGTGATTGGCGTGACACTTTCCACCGAGAAGCCAGCCTTTCTCAACAATGGTGGCAAGAGGGCTGGAACGCGGCGTTCGGCGAAATGATGGTCCCAAGCCTTGACCATTCGCTCCATTCTGTCCGGAGCGTCGCTGTGCCAAATCAGACTGTCAAAGTGAATATCGCCGATGACGAGTATTCCGCCGGGTTTGAGCACGCGATGAATTTCAGACAAAGCCGAAAAGATATCGTCCAAGTACTCAAAGACCTGTACCGAAACCGCCTTGTCTATCGTACTGGACGAAATCGGTAGACTGTCTGCTGAACCGGCGGCAAGCTCAACCCAGCTTTGACCTTGGCACCGTTTTTGAGCCGACTGACGCATGTCTTCACTTGGGTCCACGCCAATAATACAACCGCTGGTCCCCACCGCCCGGGCAAGCTCTAGGGTCAAAAGTCCGTTGCCGCAGCCAACGTCAAGGATCGTTTCACCTGGACCTGGCTTAAGGGCATCAAAGGACCCCTGACGCCGTCTTGTGACATCAGCGCCTTGGTACACGCTGTCCAGAAGCCGGGTGGTTTCTGCATCGAATTCAAGCATGAAGTGTTCTCATTCGCTTTAACCAATGCAAAAGCACTATCACATCCGTGCATGAAAGTCTGCTTCGGGCTCGAAGCGGCCGTCGAAACAGCTCTGTCGAATGACTGCTTTAACCCTGCTTGCGAGGCAGTGCCTGATCAGCCGATCAATTTCTGCAGTTCCCTGTCAGCGCGGATAAGTTCATTGATCGTCTTGCGCATTTCCTCGGTTTCTCTCGATCGTTCTCCGTGCTTCCATGACGGATGGCTTGGCCCAGCGGCTTGCCCACCTCCAGCCCCATGCATGCGACAAACACTCCAGCCTTGAACGGCGGGCGCGCGGCACGGCTTGCCAGTGGACTTCGCCGTTGCTGTGCACCTGGGCGCATCATTGAGTCTTTTCGTAGGGTCCATGAGGTTGTCGTTACTTTTTGTCATCCGACTGCCCCCCGTTGTGCACGTTTCCAACAATTGCCTGACCACCTTCTTTGACTTCAACGCGTTCGACCCGGACAGTTTGATCTGCCTTGGAGCGATACCGCTTTAGGGTTTCAACCTGGCTGGTGAAAGTGCGCGCAAGCTTGTTAAGCGCGCGTTCCGCTGAATCTTGCTGCGGGAGAGTTTTTACGTGGTTCAAGCGACGTGCCATCATCATCGTTGCCTGGTGGATCGCGCCCATCTGGATCGCAAGCATTGCTTCTATCTCGTCCTGCGGCTTGACCCCGGCAACAACGGACATCACGAAGTTCGATGCCGTCTCGGAGACAGGCCTGTCGTGTTGCCCGAGAGCCGCAACTTGATCCATGACGCCTTCGAAGAACCGAAAATCAACAGTCCCCAGCTCATGCATCGCCAAAGCGCAGGCTGGCGTTGGGTCTTTTCCTTTGTGACCGACAGTGAGCCTCCGGGATTCTTCATCGAAGTCCAACTTGATATCGGGTGCCCGGACACGGGATTTCTTCCGTTCCATCAGATCGGCAATTGCATTGGTTTCCGCTTCGGTAAGCTCGAAGTTCGTTGTCTGAAGATCGTTGCTTTTGTCTTTCTGTGCCTTGCTCATGTTCGCCTCGCGTAACAGGGAGTGGTTAGTATTAGTGTTCCGTTTCAGAACCGACGGACCGGCGAGAAACCGGTTTGACGGGTTCTGATTTGGAACCATGGGAAGTCTTTGGGTTCTCAAACGGAACCACGGAGGATGCTGACGGGTCCGTCTCAGAACCGCGTTTTGTTTTTTCGGGCTGCCAGAACCGCCAGTCGTTGGTGGCTGCTTTCTTGCCGGACCGGGTCTGCGTCGTCTTGGTCGTCAACCGCCATTCGTGGGCCCGACGGTGGTACCAGTTGCCTTCACGCTCAAGAACAAGGAAGCCTTTGTCCTGAAGTTCTTCGAAAGCCCGCTGAACAGTGGCCTTACCCAATCCTAGGATTTCTGCCGCCTCGTTCATCGACAGAAACAGCTTGCCGTTGTTGCTGCCGTTGAAGCGGGTGTGAAGCTCCAGCCAGAGCTTCACTGCAGGTCCCGACAAAGCCCGCCACGCGAGAGATTTGATCATTGCGTAGGGCAGAGGGATGTATTGCCCCTCATCCGACCGTTTGCCCTTGGGAGACCGCCGTCTACTCATCGCGACACCTCCGCTGGAAACGCTCGGGAAGGGCATCCAACTCCGGAACGTCGCAGCCGATATGCGCCCGGACGAGCCGGATTAGGCCGGATTTGGTCACACAGTACCCGAGCGTGTCCCACGCCGCTCCCCCGGCCGGAAATTTGGGTCTCTGGCGCTGAAACAGCCATTGGATACCATCCCGGCATACGGCGACGCGGTAGATACCATGGCGAAAGAGTTCGCCGCCGTAGTTCTCAGCAGTTTCCCGATGATCGGTTCGTGAAAGAAGGCCAGTGTCTGGCCCCCTGTCGAGACTCGTGCTGTTCGGCTTGGAAAAGGATATATCAGCCATGCTTGATCCGTCCTTTCCGTATGATCACCCGTTCGACCGAGTGGCTCAGGGGCGACCAGTAGTACCGGCGCTCGTTTTGTCTTGTCGGCGCGGGACATCCTGTGGCATCAACTGGACTTGCTAGGGTGGCAGTTGATGTCACTGGAAAAGCCCCATCTCCGCGCTTGGAGTTGGGGTTTTTCATTTTGCAGCCTCGTTGTTGGGATCGGTGCGCCGCGCTTCCAGCCAGGAGTTCAGATCAGCACCGTGATAGGCGATCCGCCGACCGATGCGGATAAAGGCCGGACCACACATGCGGTGACGCCATTGAGCCAGCTTCTCGCGGTTTCCCAGCAATTGCATTTCTGGGTCTTCTGGGAAATAGACCCGGTCGTCATTGAAGACGTTTGCCATCGTTGAAATCCTCTTGGATCAGTTGCGATGGCTATTGTTAACTTTCGACCAATGGCTGTGACGATACCAGTTCAGGCCCGAAAAGCCCGCCCCAAAAGCCTGTATTCAGGCGCCCAAAGGACTTAATTACGGGCATAGTGCCTGTCTAGCGAATGCTTCAAACGTGTTTGCACGGTCGTTCTACCAACTCTCCTACCAAGTACCTTTTGTGCATGTTCTATCAGTTCTTGAATGCAAGCATCTTTCTTCGATGGTAGTGAGCCGAGTTGGTGCATTTCCTCCAATCTTGCTTCCATTTTTTTCCAGTCCAAGGCGAATGGTGCGCCTCTAGATCGTTTGCTAGGAGTACTCCCTACGCTGTCTAAGGTCCCATCCTCCAGAACCAATGCGTGTCCAAACGATCTAGCAGTCAGAGACTCGCCCATCTGGAAGCGACTGCCCCAAAACGTGATTAGCTGTTGCGTATTCACTCGTGTGGCTACGAAAGTTCTTTGCCCAAATGTCAATTCATCTTGCTTGAAATCGTGAGCAAGCCTAAATGCCTCCGCCGGCACTTTTTCGAACTCGCCTGCCTTCTCGTATTCATCGGCTGCGGACAGTGCATCCCACCGCTCAAGATGCACAGCTTCAATAACCAAATCCCCCGAATGAATTCCCGAGAAAAGCTGACCCCAAACCTTCTCTAAGTGGATTTCAAATAGGGCGTTGGTCTCTTCAAAGAGAATTTCTTTTGGACCAGCTTCACTGACTACCTTCTTTGCCGCCTTATATTTATTCAGCTGAGTAGTTCTTTCTAAGGGTTCCCAGTCTATCCGATCGAAATACTCCTCATGGAATTTCAGAGTATGGTACGCATCCCAAATTTGTCCCCAAAGTATTGAACTAGCCGCTTCTCCGTAGCCCTTGGGCATATCCAGGCCCGCAGCAGCGAAGTCTTCTGGTTCGTAGAAATCAAAACTAATCAAGTTATTCTCGAAATTGTCAGGCATCTCCTTCCAATAAAATCTTGCGTCTATACCAACGGGCGAACCACGCTCGTCAGGTATCGGCGTGTCATACCAGATAACCTCTGGAACCTTCCCGAAAGCTAGGAAGTGCACGGCTTCCGACAGATAACACCACTCCGGCAGTTCAACTGCACAAAAAAATCTCACAGAGACGCTCCTTGGCTTGATGTAAATCTACTCCATTTCTCGCCAAGCTTTCGTCGCCGTTCTAACAAATCCGACCGCGCATAGGCCCGCTCCACATCCGATCCAACCTGATGTGCCAAAGCCGCCTCAGCCAGCTCGCGCGGCGCGTTTGCAGCTTCGGCCGCCCAATCCCGAAACGAACTGCGGAAGCCATGCACGGTGACGCCATCCTGTCGCATCCGGCGCAACAGCATCAGCATGGACATGTTCGACAACGGCTGGTGCCGTTTTTGCCCCTCGAACACATAGTCAGAGGCCAGCGCGCGCAGCGGCTCCAGAATAGCCAGCATTTCGTCGGTGAGAGGTACACGATGGACCTGCCCGCCTTTCATGCGCTCCGCAGGTATGGTCCACAGGCGCGCATCAACATCGACCTCGGGCCATTTCATCTCCAAGACCTCTGAGGTCCGGCAGGCGGTCAGAATGGTGAATTGCAGCGCCTTGGCGGCCATAGCTGAGCGGGTCTGCAACTCGGCATAGAACGCGGGGACCTCCTGCCACGGCATCGCGTCGTGGTGTTGGACCTTGGCTTTGACGGTGGGCAGCACTTTGCCTTCGCGGATAGCGGTCACCGGGTTCTCGCCCGATCGGAAGCCTTTGGACTTTGCCACATCGAGTACCGTCTTGATCCGCTGCGACAGCCGCTTTGCGGTTTCATGTTTATCGGTCCAGATCGGGGACAGGCACATTAACACTTCAGGCTGATCAATGCTGTCGACTGGCATGCGCCCGATCTTTGGGAACGCATAGTCGCGCAAGGTGTTGAGCCACTGCTGCCCATGCTTGGCATTCCTCCATGTTGGCAGGCGGTCGATGTGGACCAGTCGGCTGAGCTCCTCGAAGGTTGGGATTTCGCGCTGGGAATTGAACCGAGGGTTCAGCCCTGACTTTGCCATTCGTCGATACTCGAGAGCTCTTTCGCGGGCTTGATTCAGAGTGACAACATCAGCGCCACCCAACCCAAAATCCGTGCGCAGCGGAGCGCCCTTGCGGTTCTTCTGCCCTTTGACGGTTACGCGCACGATCCAGCGCCGTGCACCCGATGGATCAACAACAAGATACAGACCAGAACCGTCGCCATGCCGACCCGGGCCAAGATTCTCTACCAGCTTCTTTGTCAGCTTCCCGCTGAGCGCAGCCATGAAAATACCACAAAATATACCACTCAATAAAAGAATACGGGTATAATCGGATAAAATCCAACGAAACCAGCCAACGCGGCGATAGCCATAAAACACATAGGTTTAAGCAACCTAGTGTATCTCATTGAGATTTGGGAAAATCACCAAGTGGCGGACCGAGGAGGATTCGAACCCCCGACCCCTTGATTCGTAGTCAAGTACTCTATCCAGCTGAGCTATCGGTCCGCGTTGGTGAAGCGGTGTTTAGACCCGGTGCGGGAGACGTGCAAGCCGATTCTGCAAAAAATCTTCAAAAAGTTAGATCGCCGCGTGGGAGGCTTATTTCAAAGGTTGTACCGGTGGGTCCGGTCTCTTTCAGCACAAGATCTCCACCATGTCCGCGCACCAGTTCCTGTGAAATCGCAAGCCCAAGGCCCGAGCCCCCCTTGCGTACGCCGCCTTGGAATGGCGTGAACAGATTCTCGCGTGCTTTGGGCGGTAGGCCGGGGCCGGTATCGCGGATTTCGATGCACCAGCTGGCCTCCATGGCGCAGCCGGTGACAGTGACGCGCCCGGGTTTGCCTGAGGAGACCAGAGCCTGCCGGGCATTGCGCACAAGGTTCATGATCACACGGAAGAGCTGCTCTGGGTCTGCGCGCACGACCAGATCCTCGGGCACCTCGTTCACGATTTCGACGCAGGCATCGGCAACGGCCAACTGCTCGCTGGCGGCAACATCTTCGGCGATGTCGCGGACGCGCACCATGGTCAGGGTCGGCGCAGGCTCTTCCGCCCGACCGAAGGCAAGGGTGCTTTCACACAGCGAAACCGCGCGAGTGATCGAGTTGACCAGCTTGGGTGCCATACGGCGGACCAAGGGGTCATCGCTGGCTTCGATCCGATCCGTAAACAACTGCGCCGAGGTCAGGATATTGCGCAGGTCATGGCTGACTTTGGCGACAGCGCCACCCAGTTGCGCCAGACG
The DNA here is from genome assembly GCF_056541705.1 of Ruegeria sp. AG1. Classification (NCBI taxonomy): domain Bacteria; kingdom Pseudomonadati; phylum Pseudomonadota; class Alphaproteobacteria; order Rhodobacterales; family Roseobacteraceae; genus Ruegeria; species Ruegeria sp. AG1. Next base: position 276,071 of record NZ_JBQFYU010000006.1, read on the forward strand.
TTCGCGTTGTTTCAACGCCTGCGTCAGGTCGGTTTGCAACATCTTTAAAGCCTCTTCCGCCTCACGCAGTTCGGTGACCTTGGAGTTGGGAGTGATAATGCCGCGTGCATCCTCGGGCGCGCTGGCATAGCGCTGCATATAGCCGACAACGCTTTTGATCGGACGCACCAGCACAACGCGCACCGCAAGGAACAGGAAGAAAGCGGTGATGATCGAAATAACAAAAGACAGCCCCAGAATGCGCAGCCCGTAATCGACCATCGCCATGCGCAAAGGCATGCTATCAATGGTAACCTCGATAAGCAGACCAGCGCCTTTGACCGGCTCACCGATCACACGGATGACCTCATTTTCAGTGGTAAAAATACGGGTCATCGCATCGCGGATCAGGATCCACGGGCCCGCGTCTCGCAGGTCATAGGTGTTGGTGATCTGTTCCGGGATGGGCGAAGACAGCATCAGCTGCCGCACCTCATCGCGCCGAAGGACAACGTTGTAGACACCGGCATTTGCCAGAAGCTCGGCCTCAAGATCGTCAGCGAGCATATCATCGGCCAGCAGCGCCAAAGACGCGATCTGTGCGCGTTCCAGCCGGTTCAGTAGGAAGTCTTCTCGAAAACGCGCGATGGACGGCACAAAGATCAGGACCTCGGCCAACATCACGAAGACCGTCGTCAGGATCAGAAATCGGCCGGACAGCGAGTTCAATTGGCGCTCCTCTTCCGGTCAGGGGATCCAGCGTTGCACGAACCTGACCACGCGTTTAACCGTCTGATTCTCAAACAGCCTTGGCGAGAAATAAGCCCCCGCCACACGTTTGTTAAGCTCTCCGATCGTCGGATAGGGCGAAACCATCGCGGCGATCTGCCCCATCTTGAGGTTATTGGCCAGCGCAAGGGACCACAAGTTGATCAGCTCTCCAGCCTGATGACCGACGATTGTCGCGCCCACGGGGCGACCCTTCACGACCATGACCTTGATGAACCCTTTTGTCTTACGCTCGGAAATGGCACGGTCATTGTGGTGGTAGTCGAAACGAGCAACCTCCATCGCATCGCCATGCTGTTCATGGGCCTGCGCCTCTGTCAGGCCGATCTGAGCCAGTTCGGGGTCCGTATAGGTGGCCCAGGGGATATGCGCCGTCTTGGCCTTAGACGGCAGACCAAACAGGGCCGAGCGGATGATGATGCCCGCGTGATACCCCGCCACATGGGTGAATTGCAGACCACCTGCCACATCACCAATGGCATAGACCTTGCGGTTGGTCGTGCGCAGGGCGTTGTCCACCTTGATCCCGGTGCGCGTGCGGTCGATGCCAGCGGCCTCAAGATTCAAACGTTCGACATTGGCCTTGCGTCCGGCCGCCATCAGAAGATGGGTACCGGCAAAGATGTCTCCGTTCTGGGTGACGACTTCAATCGCGCCAGCCGAGCCTCGGATTTGCGCGACCATGGCTTCTTCCTGAATATCGACCCCTTCGGCCCGCAGGGTCTCCAGAACAAGGGCCGCGGCCTCGGGGTCATCCTTGCCCAGCGCCTTTGCGCCTTCGATCACGGTGACCTTGCAGCCCAGCCGGATATGGGCCTGCGCCATCTCCATCCCGATGGGGCCACCACCGATAATCAACAGGTGGTCGGGCTTATCCTTCAGATCAAAGATGGTTTCATTCGTGTAGAACGGCACCGAGTCCAGGCCCGGGATCGGCGGCACAAGCGGCGATGATCCGGTGGCGATGACAACACGCCGGGCGGTGATCACGTTCTCACCCGCCTGAACCTGTTTCGGAGACAGGAAGGTGCCAAATTCGCGGATCACCTTGACGCCGAAGCCCTCGAACCGTTCCTGACTGTCCATCGGCTCGATCTGAGCGATGACACCATGCACGTGATCCTTGGCGGCGGCATAGTCCACTTGCGGCACAACATCGGCCACACCAAAGGGCGCTGAATGGGCTTGCCCATAGGCCATCTTGCCACTGGCGATCAGGGCCTTGGAAGGGACACAGCCAAAGTTCAGGCAATCCCCGCCCATCTTGTGACCTTCCAGCAGGATCACATCGGCCCCCATCTGCGCTGCCCCTACCGCAACCGACAAACCGCCCGACCCGGCGCCGATGACCAGGATATCTGTTTTCAGCTCTTTCATGGAATTCAGGCGTCCTTTTTACCGCGCAGGGCTTTGATCAGAATGGGCAGAGCGGCCAATACGCACAAGCCTATGATCGGACCGATAACAAACGGTTCCCAAAGCAGCGAAACATCAGGCGTTTCGCCACGATCAAAGACACCGCCCAGGCCAACACCGATCCAGGTGTAGACAATACCACCCGGAATAATGCCCAGCGCCGTCGTGAACAGGAAGTTGCGGAACTTCACGCCCACCAGCGCCGGGACCAGATTGGCAACAAAGAACGGAACTACGGGCACAAGACGCAGCAGGAACAGGACCGAGATCTCATTCTCGCGAAGGCCGTCCTTGAGTTTCTTGATGGTCCCTTCCGAGGATTCGAGTCGCGCCGTCAACGACTCACCCAAGCCCCAGCGCGCAGCCAAGAAGATGGCGGATGCGCCGATGGTTGCCGCGAACACATTGAACGCGGTGCCTGCAAACAGGCCGAACAGGAAACCTCCGGTCATCGAGGCGACGGCGGCCCCGGGCAGGGAAAACGCCACGATCACGATATAGATCCCAACGAAAGTTGCGGCCATGGCCCAGTAGTACTCATCCCGCCAGGCCAACAGAGCCTCGCGATTGTCGCGCAGGGTTTCAAAACTCAGGTAGTCCCCAAGGGTGAAGAACCCCACCGCGGCAACGGTCAGGATCACAAGCAATGGAATATGGCGCGCAAACCCGCTGCGCGGTGCTTGGGTCGTTTCGCTCATCTGGCTGTCCGGCTTTGGTTGTTTCATTCTGACCCCAACATGCGCTGCCTCGTGGTCCTGCAACAGGCCCCTCACGCGGCCTTGAACTCTACGGTAGGGAATGTGAGGGTTCGGGGCGCAAAAAACCGGATTCTGAAATCTTTTGACCGGCCAGGTTACAGAATTGTTGCAAAAGGCGCGAAAACCCGTGCCTTGGGGTTTGACTTACCCCCCGCTTGGCAGTAGAGGACGGGCTTCGAACACTCGGGCCAGGCGAATCCGCGCCGCACCCACCGCTATAGATTGGAGACGGAGCGATGAAACGCACCTATCAGCCTTCGAACCTGGTTCGCAAACGCCGCCACGGTTTCCGCGCGCGCATGGCTACCAAAGCCGGCCGCAAAATCCTGAACGCACGCCGTGCACGCGGCCGCAAATCGCTGAGCGCGTAAACCGCCTCACCGATCAGGTTATGAACATGACGCCGCCGGAGGCCCCTGAGGATGGTATCAACCAACCGAGGGTCAAGCCCCCGGCGGCGTCCGTTTGCGCGCCCAAACCTCTGACCATTCTCAAGAATCGTTCTGATTTCCTGAAAGCGGCAAGGGCGCGTCGACAAGGCACATCCTCGATGATGGTGCAGGCGCGCAGGCGCGCTTCGGACGAGGGCGCAGGCATTCGCGTCGGGTTTACGTGTTCCAAAAAGGTCGGCAATGCGGTGGCCCGCAACCGCGCCAAGCGCCGCCTGCGCGAAGCCGCCCGTGCCGTACTACCCAAGCAGGGGCATGACGGCTGGGACTATGTCCTGATCGGCCGCGCCGAGGTCACCGCCGGGCGGGCGTTTGACGCCATGCTCGACGATCTGCGCTATGCGCTGCGCAAAATCCACGCCCCTCGCAAATGACCCTGCTGGCGCGCATATTCGCCCTGCCCGTGCGCGCATACCGGTTGGTTTTCAGCCCGTGGGTCGGATTTAATTGTCGCTACCAGCCGACGTGTTCGGCCTATGCGTTGGAAGCGCTTGAGAAACACGGCGCGATCAAGGGCGCGTGGCTGGCCGCCCGTAGAATCGGGCGCTGCCACCCATTGGGCGGCACGGGGTATGACCCGGTGCCCGAGAAAACAGACACCGATTAGACCAGCGCCAGATTGCCCCGGTCCGTAAACCTTCGGGTCGGGATGACCTCACGATCCAGTTTACCCAGCAGAGTGTGGTGCAAATCCTCGTAGAATCGTGGCGAGTCGAAATACCAGCTGTGGCTGGCGGATGGTCCATCCGGGTAATCCGCGCGATTGTCATTGAAGAACTTGCCGCAATATAGGTTGACCGCCTTTTCAGGGTGGTCTGAGGGCATACCCACACGCCCCAACCGGCGCGAAACGCCCACGCGCTTTACCTCAGAGATCGAAAGAACCTCATCAAACGGGCTGTAGTAGCAGGTCAACCTCGTGCAACGCCGCATAAGGGATGAGGTCTTGGCGCTACCTTCCCGGAAAGACTTGGCCGAGACATCCGCCGCAACAAAGGCGATCTGGCTGGTGGTCCAGCTGTGCTGCGCGATCTCATGGTCGTCATCGGCATAGTCCATGGCCTCGCGCACTAGAAACGTCCCCATCGAATGCGCCAGAACATGAACATTATGGGGGCAATCCGGGGTCTGCATTTTGGACAGGCGTCTGATCCCGTCATTAAACAGCTTATCCGCCGAGCGCCGTGCATCGGCCCTGTCCGAGCTATAGCCCAAGACGGATCCATCGCTTGGCCAGTCAAAGCTGACGATCACACCTTTGAACCCATGGGCCTCAAGCCCTTTGCGGATCTTGCGATGCCGCTCCAGCATCTCGAACTGCTCGGTGTTGAATCCATGCACGAAAAAGACGATGTGGCCCTTTTCATGATCCGTCGCCCCGGCGGCCTCCTGCACCTTGTCCAGCCAGTCAGAGATTCGGATTTCATGTTTACGTGCTGGTGTCTTTACGTTGGACGGGATCACCAGATAGCGCGCCTTGCCCAGTTTGTTTGAATAGTGATTGCCGCTCCGTCCGCGGACGGTAAAGAAATAGTCCATTTTAAACTCCGTCGGTAAATCCGTAGAGCATAGCACAGGCGGCGTTTTCCCCAAAAACTGGCCCGCATTCGCGACACCTTGCCCGCGCGCATCCTGCGCTGTAATCACGGCCCATGTTTGATGAAGCCGACGATATCCATCCGCTGTTTGCTGGCGCGCCCTCGACGACCGAGTTCAAGAAGCTGCGCAAACGCATCGTGCGCCAGACCCGTGAGGCGATCGAGCAGTACGGGATGATCGACCCCTCCGCCCATGACAAGGATGGCAAGCCGCCACGCTGGCTTGTCTGCCTGTCAGGCGGCAAGGACAGCTATACCCTGCTTGCCGTGCTCTATGAGCTGAAATGGCGCGGGTTGCTGCCGGTCGATTTGCTGGCCTGCAATCTGGATCAGGGGCAACCCGGCTTTCCCGCCACCGTCCTGCCCGAGTTTCTGGAACGGATGGGTGTTCCCCACCGGATCGAGTATCAGGACACCTATTCCGTTGTGATGGACAAGGTCCCTCAAGGCCGGACCTATTGCGCCCTGTGTTCGCGCCTGCGCCGGGGCAACCTGTATCGCATCGCGCGGGAAGAGGGCTGCTCGGCCGTAGTGCTGGGCCATCACCGCGACGACATTCTGGAAACCTTCTTCATGAACCTGTTCCACGGCGGGCGTCTGGCCACCATGCCGCCCAAACTGGTCAATGAAGAAGGGGACCTATTCGTCTTCCGCCCGCTGGCCCATGTGGCCGAGGCCGATTGCGAGAAATTCGCCAAGGCGATGAATTACCCGATCATTCCCTGCGATCTGTGCGGCAGTCAGGACGGTTTGCAACGACAGCAGGTCAAACAGATTCTCGATCAGTGGGAAAAGAACAGCCCCGGCCGCCGTCAGGTCATGTTCCGCGCCCTGACCAACGCCCGCCCCTCCCATTTGCTGGACCCAAAATTGTTCGACTTTTCAGGGCTTTCCCTGGATCTTGGCAAAAAAGACGAAAATTCGGCTGAAATTCCGCAGTTGCGTTAACGTCTGACTCAGACTGGTTTCCTACGGTTCACCTTGAGCGCTCGATGCCCAAGGCCTGGAATAGCTATGCGGAAACTTCCTGATTTTGATTGTTTTCTCCGTCCTGTGACCTCTGCCCTCAACGGGCCATCTGCTCTGGCCTTTCTGCCAGCGCTCAGCCTTGGGGCTTTTTGGTTGGGCGGCGAACGTGCGCTTGTCAGTGTGACGCTTGGGGTACCTTTGATGTTCGCAGTAGCTGGGATTGTGAGCAATCAGTCGAAAAGGCGTGCAGTGCAGGCAATCTGTAGTGTGCTGCCGAACGACCAGTTCAATCTGGCACTGACAGAAAAGTTAGAAATCGCGCGAAAGCAGAAGGCTGGCACAGCCTGCATCGCCATTGCAATCGACGGCTTTCCCGAGGTTGTGGATATTCACGGCCAGGCCGCCGCCGATCACATCCACCAGCAGTTCTGTAGCCGGGTTCTTTCGATGATCCGCGACGATGACATTGCGGTGTTGCTCGGGTACGATGGCTTGATGATCGGGCTGCACCCGTCGCAGCAGCTGGATCTCGAGGCTTGTATTCAGATGTCCGGGCGCATCCTGTCTGTGGTGGAAGAGCCGATAATGCTCAATGGAATCGGCCTCTACCTGACCTGTTCAATTGGGTTCAGCATGAACAAAACAATTGCCGGCGATACGGTCTCGGACTGGAAAGCCGCCAGCATCGATGCGCTGACCGAGGCACAGCGCAGTGGGCCCTCGACGATTCGGGCCTATTCTTCTGAGACTCGTCGCAGGTCACTGGTAAGAAGCAATCTGCGCAAGGAGTTCGAGGCGGCGCTGGATCATGGCGATATCCGCCCATGGTTCCAACCACAGGTGTCCACGGATACCGGCCGCGTCACAGGTTTTGAGGCGCTGGCTCGGTGGGAACATCCGCAGAAAGGCGTGCTAAGCCCACAAGTCTTCCTGCCCTTCGCCGAACAAGCCGACTTGATGGAGCGTTTGGGTCAGGCCATCCGGCACCACGCCTTCACCGCCATGCGGGCCTGGGACAGGGCGGGCGTTATTGTGCCGCGTATAGGCGTCAACTTCTCTTCGGATGAGCTGCGCGCACCGGGTTTGATCGACCGCCTCAAATGGGAGCTTGATCAATTCGATCTGACCCCCGACAGACTGACCGTCGAAGTGTTAGAGACCGTCTTTTCCCGCCGCCCCGACGACGTGATCACCCGCAATGTTACCGGCCTTGCAGCTTTGGGGTGCTGTATTGATCTGGATGATTTCGGCACCGGCCATGCCTCGATCGCGTCGATCAAGCGGTTCAATGTCACGCGGATCAAAATCGACCGCTCATTCGTTGCCAAATCCGATCAGGACCCCAGTCAGCAACAGATGGCCAGCGCCGTCCTGACCATGGCCGAACGCTTGAATCTGGAGACGCTGGCGGAAGGGGTCGAGACACCGGGGGAGCATGCCCTGATGGCCCAGCTTGGATGTGATCACGTGCAGGGCTTTGGTATCGGCAAGCCAATGCCGTTCGAAAAGACGCTGGACTGGATGGCCGCGCATAACGGCAAGATGAACGGGGTTCCGAAAATCGGACGCCAAACCGGCTGAATTCCGTGAAAGAGTGCCCCGGAATGCCACGGCGCGACGAATTTGCAGCCGATTCCGCTTGACCTTTGGGCCTGCACTCTGTTGAACCCTGCGGGTGTCTTTCACTGCTCAAGGTGGCTGTCCCAGATGGACGATCAGAACAAGAATCTCATCCTTGCAACCGCGCTCAGCTTTCTCGTGATCCTGGTCTGGTTCGTGTTGTTCCCTCCGCCGGAACCCACGCCCGGAACGGAACAGACCGAGATCGCAGCAACCGAAGGGTCAGAGATTCAAACGCCCAGCGCAAGCGGCACCGGAACGGTTGGCGAGTCAACCGCGACCGCGGAAGAGGCTCAGCCCGAAGAGCAGGCCCCGCGCGTTGCGATTGATACGCCCCGTCTGAAAGGCAGCCTGTCGCTGTCGGGCGGCCGCATTGATGAGCTGTTCCTGAAGGACTACAAAGTCTCGCTTGAGGAAGACGCACCGATCGTCGAACTTCTGGCCCCGGTCGGGTCGGACTCGGCCTATTACGCCCTCTATGGCTGGGCCCCCGGATCCGGTGTTAGCGGCACGGACGTTCCCGGCCCCAACACCCTTTGGACCCTTGAGCAGGGCGAGACATTGGGCGTGGACACCCCCATCACACTGGCGTGGGACAACGGCAATGGCCTGACCTTCCGCCGCACAGTCTCGGTGGACGAAAACTACATGTTCTCGGTGACCCAGTCGGTCGAAAACGCCACCGGCGCTGAGGTCAGTATGGCCCCCTACGGCATTCTGGCCCGCCATGGCATTGGCGAAGACGGCGATCTGCCGGGCCTCAAGAACTTCTTCATCCTGCATGAAGGGGTGATCGGCATGGCCGACGGGACTTTGACCGAGGTCGACTATGGCGATGTCCGCGACTTCGACATCGACCCGAACGAACGCGCTCAGGCCGAGGTCTATCAGGTCAAAGAGGACGGCTGGATCGGCTTCACCGATCACTACTGGATGACAACACTGATCCCCGAGCCCGGATCGGCCTTCAAAGCAGCCGCAAAATACGACTCGCGCCGCAAAATCTATCAGACCGAAACCGTACTTCCGACCCTGACAGTGGCTCCGGGTGCAACGGAAGAGGTCAGCACCCGCCTGTTCGCGGGCGCGAAGGAATGGGAAGCCATTCGGGAATACCAATCCGAAGGCGTTCAGAAGTTCATCGACAGCATCGACTGGGGTTGGTTCTTCTTCCTGACGAAACCGATCTTCTGGCTGCTGCATAACATCAACCTTCTGATCGGTAACATGGGTTGGTCCATCATCGGCCTGACGCTGATCATCAAGGCGATCCTGTTCCCGCTGGCGTTCAAATCCTACGTCTCGATGGCGAAGATGAAGGAGCTTCAGCCGCAGATGGAGGCCCTGAAAGAGGCGGCTGGCGACGACCGTCAAAAGATGCAGCAGGGCATGATGGAGCTGTACAAGAAGGAAAAGGTAAACCCCGCTGCGGGCTGTTTGCCGATCCTGATGCAGATCCCGATCTTCTTCTCGCTGTATAAGGTGATTTTCGTTACTATCGAACTGCGTCAGGCCCCGTGGTTTGGTCCTTTCCAGGACCTCAGCGCGCCGGACCCGACCTCGATCTACAACTTGTTTGGCTTGTTGCCTTGGGCCGCACCCGCGCCTGAAAGCTTCCTTGCGCTGATCTTTATCGGGATCCTGCCCCTGCTGTTGGGTATCTCGATGTGGCTGCAGCAAAAGCTGAACCCGGCACCAACCGATCCGACACAGGCGATGATCTTTGCCTGGATGCCGTGGGTTTTCATGTTCATGCTGGGCGGGTTTGCCAGCGGTCTGGTGGTTTACTGGATTGCCAACAACACCATCACCTTCACCCAGCAGTATCTGATCATGCGCAGCCAAGGGTATAAGCCGGACGTGTTCGGCAACATCAAATCCGGCTTCAAGCGCACGCCGAAAACGGACGGCAAATGAGCGGGCAGGTCTCAGCCATCTGGCGGCACCCGATCAAGAGCCATGGGCGTGAAGCCCTGACCGAGATCACTGTACTCCCCGGGCAGACCATGCCCGGGGATCGTGTTTGGGCCGTCGCGCATGAGGCTGCCAGGACCGACGGCTCGGAATGGGCACCCTGCGTAAATTTCAGCCGCGGTGCGAAGGCACCCAAGCTGATGGCGATCTCGGCTGAGACGCAGGGCGACCACGTGACCCTGCGCCACCCTGATCGTCCGGACCTGAGCTTTGCACCCGATACCCAACAGGACGTGTTTTTGGAGTGGGTCAAACCCCTGATGCCTGCGGATCGCGCCGCCTCCGCACGGATCGTGCGTGTGCCCGGTCGGGGCATGACCGACAGTGATTTCCCCTCAATCAGCCTGTGCAACATGGCCAGCCACCGCGCGGTCGAACAGAAGCTGGGTCGTGACCTGTCGCCTATCCGCTGGCGCGGCAATATCTGGTTCAATGGCCTGCCCTTGTGGGAGGAGTTTGATTGGCTCGGGCGTGAAGTTCAGATTGGACAGGCCGTGTTCCACGTGCGCGAACGGATCACGCGCTGTCTGGCAACCACTGCCAACCCCGACACGGGCGAGCGGGATGCGGACACGCTTGGTGCCTTGAACAGCTGGGACCATCAGGATTTCGGCGTCTATGCCGAGGTGATCCGAGGCGGTGAAATCCGCATTGACGACAAGGTTCAACTGCTATGACTGCCCTGCCTTTCCCTCTTGCCGAAGATCCTGACGCGTTCGCGCTGGAGCTTGGGCGCAAGCTGTTTGCAGGTGAATCCGAGTTCGTCAAAGGCGTCGTCGCGATGAATGGCCTGCCCGCCCCCGACCGGCTTGAGGTCTGTTTTGCCGGACGCTCGAATGTGGGGAAATCCAGCCTGATCAACGCGCTGACCGGCACCAAGGGCCTGGCACGCGCCTCAAACACACCCGGCCGCACGCAAGAGATCAACTTTTTCACCCAAGGCCCCGAGCTGTATTTGGTGGACTTGCCCGGCTATGGCTACGCCAATGCTCCGGTCAAGGTGGTTGAGAAATGGCAGCGGCTGCTGAAACAGTACCTTAGCGGCCGGCAAACCCTGCGTCGGGCCTTTGTTCTGATCGACTCACGCCATGGGGTGAAGCCTGTGGATGACGAGATCATGAAGCTGCTGGACACGAGCGCCGTGACCTTTCAATGCGTCATGACCAAGGCCGACAAGGTGAAGGCCAACGACCGCGAGAAAGTGCTGAACCAAGTGCGTACAGCCCTGTCCAAACACCCTGCCGCATACCCTGAGATCGTTCTGACATCCTCGGAAAAAGGGGATGGGGTGCCGACGCTTCGCTCGATCATCGCCCATCTGGAATGACCCTGATCCTGCGCGTCTTTGGTGTTCTGACCCTGCTTGCACTGCTCGCGACCAGTGCAATTCCGCAGGGATGGATGCCAGCGCAAGGCAATGACGGCAAGATCCTACTGGTGCTTTGCACAGGTGAGGGAACGGTCGAGCAATGGGTCGATCTGAACCCGGACGATCCGATCCATGATGAGCATGACACGCGCTCCATGTGCCCTTTTGCGGGGCTCACTGCGGATGCCAATCTCCCTGGATTTGAGTTGATCATTCCAGCGGATTTCCAATTGCAGCCGCGCTGGGATCAATCTGATTTCACCCATCGCAGTGCAGGATTTTACGCCCGCTATGATGCGCGGGGACCACCCCACTCCTCCTGAAACAGCGAAACCTTGTTTTGGCCCTGCGCGCACCTGCGCGCGAGGGATGTCTGTATATGGAGATTTCAAATGGCAATGGATAGCCAAATATCGGGCACAGCCCCGATGCAGAATACAGCTGCGCAAAAATTCTACTTCGCCGCGTGGCGGTGGCACTTCTACGCTGGGATTTTCGTAGTCCCGTTTCTGATCATCCTCGCCGTCACCGGTTTGATGATGATGTTTATCACTCAGTTTGACGGGCGCGATGGTGAGAAGATCGCTGTCAAGGTCGAAGGCAAAGGGCTACCCGTCTCGCAACAGGCCGAAGTCGCTTTGGCCGAGGTTCCCGGGCAGGTCGTCGAATGGATCGGTCCCAAGGCCGAGGATCTCGCCACCGTCTTCCGCATCAAAACTGATGCAGGTCAACGCTTGGTGGCGGTTGACCCCTACGCAGGTCAGGTTCTGGAAATCTGGGATCGCCGCACCGGATGGTATGATCTAGCGGACAATATCCACTCGACCCTTCTGATCGGTACCACTGGCGACCGCATCCTTGAAATCGCCGCAGGCCTGAGCCTCGTTCTGGTGTTCACCGGTCTCTATCTATGGTGGCCACGCAGCAATGCGATGGCGGCATTTGTACCCAACCTCAAGGCGCGAGGGCGCGCGTTGTGGAAGTCCTTGCACGCAGTGGTCGGCTTCTGGATGTCGTTGTTGCTGGTCGTCTTCCTTATCTCGGGCCTGTCTTGGGCCGGGGTCTGGGGCGGTATGATCGTTCAACCCTGGAGTAGCTTCCCAGCGGAGAAGTGGGACAATGTGCCCTTGTCGGATGAAACCCATGCCAGCATGAACCACGGTCATCAGAACGACGTCCCCTGGGCGCTAGAGCAAACACCCATGCCTGCATCCGGGTCTGACGCCGGAATTCAGGGCACGCCAGAGGGCACTGTAATCGACATCGACGCCCTGGTCGCATTGGGGACCGCATTGGAGATGAGCGGGCGATTCCGCGTGGCCTATCCGGGCGGCGAGGATGGCGTTTGGACACTCAACCGCGACAGCATGAGTAGCGACTCGACCGATCCGGTGAACGACCGAACTGTCCATGTCGACCAGTACACCGGCAAAATCTTGGCCGATGTCCGGTATGAGGACTATTCGCTGATGGGCAAATCCATGGCCGTTGGGATCCCATTCCATATGGGGTTGATGGGTACGTGGAACTTCATTCTCAACGTGGTGTTCTGCCTATCGGTGGTCTTCGTCTGTGTCTCGGGCGTTGTGATGTGGGTCAAGCGCCGTCCGCAAAAGGCGCGTCGTCTGGCGGCGCCACCGATGCCAGCGGAACTCCCGCTGTGGAAAGGCGCGGTCCTGATCGGGCTATTCACAGCTATGGCTTTCCCGCTGGTAGGGCTGACCCTGTTGGGTGTACTGGCCTTCGACCTGCTGATCCTCAGCAATATTCCCGCGATGAAACGCGCGATGAACTGATCTGAACAGGGGCCGCGCCTCCCCGGCGCGGCTCTGTCAACCTGCATTTGCAGCGGTATGGTCTTGGCAGTCCGGTCCAAACGCCCTAACAGGGTGGATCAGAGGACTGACAGCCATGAAGACACGAGACATGAACCGGGATTGGATCGCCACCGCCGCAACTCTGAACAGCGCGTTGCCCTATTTGCAGCGCTATGATGGCGCGATTGTCGTCATAAAGCTGGGGGGCCACGCTATGGGCAGCGATGAGGCGATGGACAGCTTTGCCCGCGACGTGGTGCTGATGCGGCAGGTCGGGGTGAACCCGGTGATCGTGCATGGCGGTGGACCGATGATCAACGCGATGCTCAAACAGCTGGACATCCAGTCCGAGTTTGTGGGCGGCAAGCGCGTCACCGACAAAGCGACAGTCGAAGTGGTCGAGATGGTCCTGTCGGGCCTTGTGAACAAGCGGATCGTGCAGGCGATCAACCGTCAGGGCGGCACTGCTGTGGGCCTGTCGGGCAAGGACGCCAACCTGATGACCTGCGAACAGACCGATCCTTCGCTAGGATTTGTGGGGTCGCCGTCGAAGATGGAACCCAAGGTCCTGCACAACCTGTTCTCGCATGACGTGATCCCGGTCATCGCGCCGCTAGGCGCGGGCACCGAGGGGGAGACCTTTAACGTCAACGGCGATACCGCTGCAGGGGCTATCGCCTCGGCGTTGAAAGCGGATCGCCTGCTGCTGCTGACGGATGTCTCGGGCGTCAAGAACGCTGCTGGCGACGTCGTGACCGAGCTGAAGGCCGGTCAGATTCGCGAAATGACTCTGGAAGGCACCATTGCCGGTGGTATGATCCCCAAAACCGAAACCGCGCTGGATGCGCTGCATAGTGGAGTGCGCGCGGTGGTTATTCTGGACGGACGCGCGCCAAACGCGGTCCTGCTGGAGCTGTTCACCGAACACGGCGCCGGGTCGCTGATACGCCCCGACTAATACCAAACCGGAGGAGATATGACCCAACAGCCCGCCTCCTCTCACCACAGTTATGATCGTGTCGAACACGCAGCGCAGCGGGTCGGGCTGATCGTCATGGGTGCGCTACATCCGCGTCAGGTGCAAGCGAAACAATTGGATGGCGGTACGCTGATCCTTCTGGGCGCAGGGCCCGAGTTCTGGCCCCAGTTGAAAGCCGCGCCAGAATGGCAGGGCAAGGACCCAGTCGATCGCTGGTCACTACGTGTGGTCGGCCAACTGGCTCAGGACTTGGGAGCCGAGGCGCATTTTCCCTTCGGCGGCCCTCCCTACGCGCCATTCATCGACTGGGCGTTGAAATCAGGGCGGACCTTCAGCAGCCCGGTGGGCGCGCTGGTACATGACCAGATGGGCATGATGATCTCGTTGCGCGGCGCGCTTCATTTCGCCGATGAATTCCCAATACCCCTGGCAACCGCCCCCTCGCCATGCACCTCATGCGCAGCGCCTTGCACGCAGACCTGCCCGGTAGGTGCGCTGAATGATCAGAGCTTTTACAATGTCGAGGCCTGCCACAACCACCTCGCAACGCCCGAGGGGCAGGTCTGCATGACCGGAGGATGCCTCGCGCGCCTCTCCTGCCCTGTCAGCGCCCGCGCAGGCCGAGACCCGGACCAATCCGCACATCATATGAGGGCTTTTCATCCGTCATGACACACACCCTGATCCTGACCCGCCATGCCAAATCCAGCTGGGATGATCCCAACCTCAGTGATCATGAGCGACCACTGAACAAACGTGGGCGAGCGTCAGCCCCGGCGATTGGATCTTGGCTCAAGAATAACGGCTGGGTTCCGGATGAACTTCTGAGCTCGAACTCTGTCCGCACACGCGAGACCTGGGACTACATGGGTCTGCATGCTGAAAACGCCTACTACGCCTATGACCTCTATCTGGCGGCGCCGGATGCGATGCTGGCCGAGTTGAAGACGGCAACAGGCCGGACCGTGATGATGCTGGGTCACAACCCCGGGATTGCCCAGTTCGCGGCTCAGCTTGTCGAAACCGCGCCTGAGCACGCACGGTTCCACGACTACCCGACCTGCGCCACAACGGTAATCCAGTTTGAGATCGACAAGTGGTCCGACATCCAGAAGCACAGCGGCAAGGTCTTGGGCTTCGCGATCCCGCGCGAGCTTCTGAAATGAAAAAAGGCGGGGCAAAACCCCGCCTTTCCTTTGATGTGATCTCGATCAGTGTCCGAGGATCTGGCTGAGGAACAGCTTGGTGCGTTCGCTCTTCGGGTTGTTGAAGAACTCTTCCGGTTCGTTCTGTTCCACGATCTGGCCAGCATCCATGAAGATCACGCGGTTTGCCACCTGACGGGCAAAGCCCATCTCGTGGGTCACACAGAGCATGGTCATGCCTTCTTCGGCCAGCTCAATCATGGTGTCGAGCACCTCTTTGATCATCTCGGGATCCAGCGCCGAGGTCGGTTCATCGAACAACATGATCCGCGGCATCATGCAAAGCGAACGAGCAATCGCCACACGCTGTTGCTGACCACCGGAAAGCTGACCCGGGTACTTCAACGCCTGATCGGGGATCTTCACCTTCTCGAGGAAATGCATCGCGCGCTCTTCGGCCTCTTTCTTAGGCGTTTTGCGCACCCAGATCGGGGCCAGCGTGCAGTTCTCCAGAATGGTCAAATGCGGGAACAGGTTGAAGTGCTGGAACACCATGCCAACCTCGGACCGGATCTTGTCGATGTTTTTCAGGTCATTGGACAGTTCGATACCGTCCACCACGATCTTGCCCTGCTGGTGTTCTTCCAGCGCGTTCAGGCAGCGGATCAGGGTGGACTTGCCCGAGCCGGACGGGCCCGCGATAACAATCCGCTCGCCTTGGTTGACGGTTAGATTGATGTCGCGCAGCACGTGAAACGAGCCGTACCACTTGTTCATTCCGCTAATGTCGATGGCGACCTCGTCGCTCACCTGCATCTTCGAGCGGTCGATTTCGCGGTCAATTGCAAGTTCAGACATGTGTTGAACTCCTTAGTGATGATCGGTGGCAAGGCGACGCTCGAGCCACTGAGAATATTGAGAGATGCCGTAGCAGACGACGAAGAACAGAAGCGCGGCAAAGCCCAGAAGCTCCCAATAGACGCCGTTCCATTCGGTTGACGCCAGGATGGGGCCTCGGATCATGCCCACCAGATCGAACATCGAAATGACCGAAACCAGTGTGGTGTCCTTGAACAGGCCAACGGCTACGTTCACGATACCAGGGATCGAGATCTTCAGAGCCTGTGGCAGGATGATCAGACGCATCGCCTGAGGGTAATCCAAACCAAGGCTGTCTGCTGCTTCATACTGTCCTCGTGGAAGCGCTGCCAGACCGCCGCGGATCACCTCGGCGATATAAGCGGCTGAGAACATGGTGATCATGATCACAACGCGCAGGAACAGGTCGACCGTGCTGTCAGGCGGGAAGAAATAGGCCAGCATCACCGAAGCCACAAACAGCAACGTGATCAGAGGCACGCCACGGATGAATTCGATGAAGATGACGCTCACCCACTTGATCAGCGGCATGTCGGACTGGCGGCCCAGTGCCAGGGCAATGCCCAGCGGAACCGACAGCGACACACAGGTGACACCCAGCATCATATTCAGCATGAAACCACCAAGATCACGGCTGGGAACAGCTGTAAGCATCGCGTCTTCCGAAGCACCTTCCGGTATCAGCGCTCCGCCAACATTCCAGACGACAAGCGCCACAACGATGGCCCCGAAGAACCCGGCCGCAAAGCTGTTCTTGCCGAATTTCTGGAACACGGCGCCGCCCGCGACGCAACCCAGCAGAGCCACAAGCGGGACCAGAATGGTGCCACCCCAGATCAGCCAGAACGCAATGAACGGGTAGAGCGCCGTGAAGATCAGCATCTTGCGCGGCAAGTCGAAGAACAGCACCGGCGCAAAGGCCACCAACATCAGCACAAATGCCAGGTTGGGGCGCCAGTAAGCGTCAACCGGGTATTTGAAGCCGTAGATCAGCTGAGGCCAGCGTTCGGTCAGAACCGCGAAACACGCGCCTGTCTTGCCACCCAGAATCTCACGACACTCTGCCAGCGAGTTCGCATTCCACACCCCGTTCAGAATCCACGGCAACGTGTTCTTAAGAAGGATGTAGATTAGGATCAGCGATAGAACCGTCAGGATGGTGTTGGTGACGCCCGAGAACAGATTCTCACGCAGCCATTTGACCACGCCCGTCTCATTCGCCGGGGGCGGAGAGGGGGGGATGGTACCTTCGGCCACGAAAGCGATCGGATTGGTTGTTTGATCGGCCATGGCTCAGCGCTCCTTCAACTTGACGGATGCGTTGTAGACGTTCATCACCATCGAGATCACCAGCGAGGCGGTGAGGTAGAACAGCATCAGCAGCAGAACGCATTCGATCGCACGACCGGTCTGGTTCAGGGTGATACCGCCCAGCGTCGCAGTGATATCCGCATAGCCCACGGCAATCGCCAGAGACGAGTTTTTGGTGATGTTGAGGTACTGCGAAATCAGCGGCGGAATGATCACCCGCAGCGCTTGCGGCAGGATGACCAGATTCATGATCCGACCCTGACGCAGACCCAGCGCGGCCGCAGCCTCGGTCTGACCTTTTGAGATCGCCTGAATACCGGCCCGCACGTTTTCCGCGATGAAGGCCCCGGTGTAGATCGACAACGCGAACCACAAAGCGATCAGAGGACCGCCGACCTTGATGCCTCCGCTGAAGTTGAAGCCTTTCAACGCGGGAATGTCCCAGGTCAGGCCCATCAGAACCATCAGCAACGCAAACGGCACCAGCCAGACGCCCAGTTTCACCAGCAGCGTTCTGGGGCGTTCACCGGTCTCTTCCTGCTTCTTGGTCGCCCGCTTTTCGATCTCGCGCGAGGCGAACCATGATCCGACCAGACCGGCAATCACCAACAGCCAGTTCAGAATGGTTGCACTGAACAGACCATGTGCGAATTCCGGACGGGGGATATAGACCCCACGGTTGGTGAAAGCGAAGGCATCAAACAGCATGCTCGACGTCGGGTTATCACCGCGGAACGCCCGCGGACCCGGCAGAACAGCCGTCATGATCGTGAAGATGATGATGATCCAGATCAGAACCGGAATATTGCGGAAGATCTCGACATAGACCGCCATCAGCTTTGAGACGAGCCAGTTGTTTGAGAGCCGCAGAACCCCGGCGATCACACCGAATATCGTGGCGGTGATACAGGCAAGAAACGCCACAAGCAGTGTGTTCAGTAGCCCCACAACCGCGGCCCGCCCATGCGAGGACTGGCTGTCATATTCGATCAGACGTTGGTTGATGTCGTACCCGGCGGAATCGCCGAGGAATGTGTAGGATATGTTCAGGCCGGCGGCCCGAAGGTTCTGGATCAGGTTGTTGCCCAGATACCAAATGGATAGCGCAATAGCGATAGCCGCGATCACCTGAAAGGTCAGCGATCTGTAGCGGGTATCGTTTATGAGCATCGACAGCCGAAAATCAGCTTTCGGCGGGTCAGTCATAGTCGACATATTTTGGAATCCCCGTAGCTAGCGGACTTTGTTTTTATGGCGAGGTTGTCCCCGCTCTGCGTCCGTTCGCGTAAGCTTTAGTGAAAAAGGGCGCAGGATGTCCTGCGCCCTTTTCCGTGGATGTCTTAGCGGAAAGGCGGCGAGTACAGCAGACCGCCTTCGGTCCACTGAGCGTTCAGGCCGCGTGCAAGACCAATCGGAGTTTCTTCACCGATGTTCTTGGCAAACACTTCACCATAGTTGCCGTCCGCCTTGATGGCGCGCATGGCCCACTGTGCGTCCAGACCCAGCATCTCGCCCAGGGTACCTTCGGTGCCCAGCAGACGGTTGACTTCCGGGTTGTCGGTGCCAGCTGCCAGCTCGTCGATGTTCGCCGAGGTCACGCCCAGCTCTTCAGCCGAAACCAGCGCGTTCAGGGTCCAGCGGACAACATCGCCCCACTCGTGATCGCCGTGACGGACCAGCGGGCCCAGCGGCTCTTTCGAGATGATTTCGGGAAGCAGGACGTGGTCACCGGGGTTTTCGAACGTGGCGCGGGTTGCGGCCAGGCCCGAAGCGTCGGTGGTGTAAACGTCACATGCGCCAGCCAGGTACTGCTGCTGCGCTTCGGCGTTGGTTTCGATCGGAACCGGCTCGTAGCTGATGTTGTTGGCACGGAAGAAATCGGCCAGGTTCAGCTCGGTGGTGGTGCCGGTTTGGATGCAGACAGTCGCGCCGTCCAGTTCCTTGGCCGAGCTTACGCCCAGTGCCTTGGGAACCATGAAGCCTTGACCGTCATAGTAGTTCACACCGGTGAATTCGAACTTCAGGTCGACGTCGCGGCTGAAGGTCCATGTGGTGTTACGGGCCAGCATGTCGATCTCGCCCGAGGCCAGAGCGGTGAAGCGCGTCTTGCCGGTGGTCGGAACGAATTCAACTGCGTTTGCGTCACCCAGAACAGCGGCGGCAACGGCACGGCACAGCGATACGTCGAAGCCTTTCCATTCGCCATTCGCGTCAGGTGCAGCGAAGCCAACCAGACCGGTGGTCACACCACAGTTCAGAGTGCCGCGCGCCTTGACGTCGTCTACAGTTCCCGCCGCGGCAGCACCTGCGGCCAGACCGGCCACTGTTGCCGCGCCCAAGATTACGGATTTTTTCATTTTTACCTCTTCCTGATTTTCCGCCCCGGTAAGGGCGGCTCTGCCCGGCATAGTGGATGCCGGAAAGGTTACCCCAAAGGTGTCTCCCCTTTAGTGGGCTTGAGTTTGGTCGCATTCATAAACAAACGTCAAGGGTCGGATCAGGGAAAACGATGGGTCTCCGCCTCTGGATTAGGCAGATGCGTAAAAAAACCAACGTTGGAAGGATCAAACAGAGAGATCGAAGAAGGTCTTGGCGTGCAAAAACGCGGCTTTCTTTGTTTCCGCCACGGCGTGGGCTTCGTCATCATGGCCCCATTGTTCGATCTGCCAGGCCTCATCAAGTCGCGAAATGCGCCATATCTCGTCCGGTTCGCGCCAACCCTGCGCCGCCGCAAATCCCAGAATCAACGACCCAGACAAGCTGACCAGATCGTGGAAAGCCGCCAACTGAAACGCGTCCAACGCATGGACCCGCTGACGCAACTGCGCCAAAGCCTCGGCTGACTGGGGCCGGTGCAGGACACCCGCCACGGGAATCAGTCGGGCCTGCAGGGTCTCGGCGGCCCAGTCCAACACGGGATCCCAGTCTGCGGCCTGACGCTCCTGCAGTTCCTGAGGATGGGTGGCGCGATAGCACAGCAGATCGGAGTCACCATAGTCCGCTAGCATATCCGCCACTTCACCGTGCTGGATGCGCACTTTGTCGATCGCCGCATTGGCCGATCGGGTGAAGGGCATGGTGGTCGGGTCGACCTCTTTGTCTTGCGCATCCCATTCCGCGGCGACGGCTTCGGCCATTGCTTTGGTCGGCAGAATCAATGCGGCCTTGGCCGGCGTTTTGACCCGGCGGCTATCCAACTCGACCGTATAGCCGTCCTCGGCCTCGACCGTGATGCTGTTTGTCCAAAAGCGTTTCGGTTTCCAGTCGCTCATGTCTTCACTTCCAAAGAGTGGCCAGCGTATCCGGCAGCTGGTCGAATGTTTCAATCACACAAGAGGCCGCACTTAGCGCAGCAGTGTCATGGTACCCCCACGACACCCCGATCCCGGTCACGCCAGCAGCAGCGGCCATATCCATGTCAAAGCTGGTATCCCCGATCATGACCGCATGCGCAGCCTCAACACCGGTTTCCGCCAACGCAGTCTGAACCATCGAGGGATGAGGTTTTGACGGATGATGATCCGCCACCTGACGGGTCACGAAATAGCGCTCCAACCCATGCGCTTCGATCAGCGCATCCAGACCGCGTTGCGATTTGCCAGTGGCGACACCCAACACAATTTCGGGCACCGCATGCAGGGCTTCGATCGCGTCACGCGCGCCGGGATAAAGGGGGGAACTCGCCGCACCAAGATCCAGCCGATGCGCGTGATAGGCCTGCTTGTACCCCGCAACCAATTTCGCCTGAATCGTCGTCGACTGCTGTGGCACAAGCTGTGCAATGGCCAAAGGCAAAGACAGGCCGACAATCGACAAAATGGCCTCACGGCTTGGCACCTCGACCGAGGCGGCCTGAAAACTGGCCGTCATCGAATGGACGATGCTGCCCTGACTGTCGACCAGCGTACCATCGACATCGAACAGGACCAAACGCAGGGGTGCGCTCATTGCAGCTCCTCGAAGGGGTCGTCGGCGGCAAGGTCTTCGGTCCAGCCAAACGTGTCCCAGCTGTGCTTCATGTGCTCGGGCAGAGGGGCCTCGACCGTGATCGGCTTGCGGGTCATCGGGTGCTGGAAAGACAGGCGCCGTGCGTGCAGGTGCAGCTTTTTGCTGATAATCCCGCCCAGTTGCGCGCCCCAGCCATCGCCGAGGTTTTCCTGACCCGAGCCACCATATTTGCCGTCGCCTATGATCGGATGGCCGATCGCGGCCATATGCGCGCGCAGCTGATGGGTACGGCCCGTAATCGGCTCCATCGCGACCCAAGCGGCGCGGCCCGCGACACGGTAGAGCGTGGCGTAGTGGGTATGTGCCCGTTTCGCACCCGGCGTGCTGTCGATGTCGCCCATATGGACGGGGATCATCTTTTCGCCCTCGCCCTGCTTGCCATGGCCCGAGGCCTTGACCAGACCGGTCTTGATCTCGCCGAGATAGGGCGTTGGCACACCGGCGACCAGCGCCCAATAGATCTTGCGCGTATCGCGGTGGCGGAAGGCAGCAGTCAGGCCCTTGGCGGCCTCTCGCGTGCGGGCCAGCAGCAGAACGCCCGAGGTGTCCTTATCCAGCCGATGGACCAGCCGCGGGTTCTCATCATAGCCGAAGCGCAGAGCCTCGGACAGGCTGTCGACGTGGCGGGTCTGGCCGCTGCCGCCCTGCACCGGCAGGCCATGCGGTTTGTTCAGTGCCAAAACGTGATCGTCACGGTAAATCACACAGGACTGGATCATCTTCGCATCGGCCTCGGACACGCTGCGCTTCACCTCGGCAGGCTTGTGATCGGCATCCGGCAGTGGCGGAACGCGCACAACCTGCCCCACCTCCAGCCGGGTCGAGGCCTTGGCGCGGCTGCCATCTACGCGCAGCTCACCCTTGCGGCACATCTTTTCGATCCGCCCCTGGCTGACATGCGGAAACAGGCGGCGCAGCCAGCGATCCACACGCTGGTCTCCGTCACCTTCTGCGACCGTAATCATCTGCACGCCACTCATGCCATCGCCCCTTGTCCCGCGCGGCCGATCCGCCCGGAGTATCCTGTTGCCACTGTCCTAGAAAACATGCGCGTCTGTGGCCTGCAACGGGTCGAGAGTCAAGCAATCGTAGGTGTTTCAGATGTTCAAGAAATCCCCATGTCGCCCGGCCCCGTCTCGGAACCGCCCTGCGCCTGCGGTCCCCTCGCGCCGGATCGCCTCCAGACCGTTGGCCCATTCGACCTTAAGCCCATCGCGCACTGACATCCCACGCGTTTCGATGATCGAGCGTCGGTCGGCCCGCACAGCCTCCTGCGGGAAACGGGCGATGTCGCAGGCCATGGCCTCGGCAGCGGCCCGCGCTTCTCCATGCGGCACGACTTTCTCTGCCAACCCGATCCGATAGCACTCCTCAGCCTCAACCTTGCGTCCGGTCAGAGCGATCTCAAGCGCTTTGCCCTGCCCAACCAAGCGCGGCAAGCGAACTGTGCCGCCATCCATCAGAGTAATTCCCCAACGACGACAAAAAACCCCAAGGTAAGCCGTCTCAGCCATCACCCGTATGTCGCACCACAAGGCCAACTCCATCCCGCCGGCGACGGCTGCACCGTCGATGGCTCCGATGACTGGCTTTGACAATTCCAATCGAGATGGCCCCATTGGCCCGAGCGTCGAGGTGGCGGATCCAATCGGAAAGCTGTGTTTCTCGAAATAGGCCTCACCCAATTCAGGGTCAGAAAGACCGGCAGCCAGCTTCAGGTCCCACCCGGCACAGAAATTGCCCCCCTTACCCCAGAAAACGGCAACCTTTGCGGGGCCGTGTTCGAAGTCGAGAAACGCATCCACCAGAGCCTTCGCGTGATCCGGGTCAACAGCGTTCCGCGCCTCGGGTCGGTCATGGATGATGGTCCAAACGTCTTCGGTTTTGTCTATGGAAACGGGCATGACATGTCCTCCCTCGTGATCATTGACCCAAGGGAAGCCGGATGTGTGCCACCTGTCGCCTGTGACGCCACGGCAGCGCGAAATTGACCCTGCGTTACCCGCTGTTGCGCTGCGTGCGTAGCTTGGCGAAATAGTCCAGCCGCTTTTTCAACTCACGCTCGAACCCACGTTCAACCGGTTGATACAGCACAGGCCGCTTCATCGTCTCGGGGAAGTAGTTCTGACCCGAGAACCCATCTTCTGCATCGTGGTCATAGGCGTAACCGTCGCCATAGCCCTGATCCTTCATCAACGAGGTAGGCGCGTTCAGGATATGCTTGGGCGGCGGCTCACTGCCCGATTGCTTCGCCAAGCGCATCGCGGCCTTGTAGCCTACATAGGCCCCGTTCGATTTCGGCGCCAGCGCCAGATAGACCAGCGCCTGCGCCAGCGCCAGCTCTCCCTCAGGAGAGCCCAGCCGTTCATAGGTCTCCCACGATTGCAAACAGATCGCCTGCGCTTGGGGGTCGGCCAGACCGATATCCTCAACCGCCATGCGGGTGATCCGGCGGGCCAGATAGCGCGGGTCCTCGCCCCCGGTCAGCATCCGCGCAAACCAGTAGAGCGCCGCATCCGGGTCGGACCCGCGCACCGATTTGTGCAAGGCCGAGATCAGGTTGTAATGCTCATCGCCGGATTTGTCGTATTTCGCCGCGCGCCGCATCAGACGCGTCGACAGCGCATCCGGATCCAGTGGTGCGTCAACCTTCCATGCGGCGACCTGTTCGATCAGGTTCAACAAGGCCCGCCCATCGCCATCCGCCATCTCATGCAGTGCATCACGTGCGGCAGGCGTGAGGGGCAGCGCTTTGCCCAGTTCTTTTTCGGCCCGCTGGGTCAGACGTTCCAGATCGGCAAGGCTCAGGCGCTCCAACACCAGAACTTGCGACCGGCTCAGAACCGCGGCGTTCAACTCGAACGACGGGTTTTCGGTTGTGGCCCCGACCAGCAGGATGGTTCCGTCTTCCATATGGGGCAGGAACCCGTCCTGCTGCGCTTTGTTGAAGCGGTGGATCTCATCAACGAACAGCAACGTCCCCTGCCCGTTCTGACGCCGAACCTTTGCCGCTTCGAATACCTTTTTCAGGTCCGGCACACCGGTAAAGATCGCGCTGATCTGAACGAAATGCAGATCGGTTTCCTGCGCCAGCAACCGCGCGATGGTCGTTTTGCCCACGCCCGGAGGCCCCCAGAAAATCAAGCTGGACAGGCTGCCTGAGGCCAACATGACTCCCAAGGGCGCGTAAGGGCCCAAAACTTGCTCTTGCCCGATCACCTCGACTAGCGTTTGCGGACGCAGGCGGTCTGCCAAGGGGCGGTGCGGGTTCGCAGCTGGCTCGGCCGCGCCGGTATCGAACAGATCGCTCATGCGCTAAAGCCGGAATCGTAGTGACAGGCTGCGGCCGCCACGTTGGATCACCATGTTGATCCTGCGCCCCGGATCGGTCAGCGCGCGCACCACGTCGTCAGGACGCTCGATATCCGAGCCATTGATCGCCTCCAGAACGTCGCCTGCACGTAGACCCGCGCGGGCGCCGTATGGGCCGGGGTTGACAACGACGACACCGGATTGGGAAAGTTTAAGCCCCAGATCAATGATCACAGCAGGGTTGACGCCCGAGACGGTCAGCTCGGGCAGCACTGTGCTTTCATCCAAGGTCGTCTTTTCGGCATCCGGCGTATCGGGCGCACGGATCAGCGCCACTTCGATGTCGTCGCTTTCCTCACCGCGCAAGCGGGTCAGAACGGAGGTGCCTCCGACCCCCGCCACGGACATGCGGAATTTCATCTCGGCCGGAGAGTTCACCTCATCCCCGTCCACATGTGTGACCACATCGCCAACTCGCAGCCCGGCCTCGGCCAGGGGGCTGAGGTCGTGCAAATCTGAGATCACAACGCCCATAGGGATCACCAGACCCAGAGACTCGGCAATGTCGGCGCTCATGTGCTGGCCACTCATACCCGCCCAGGGGCTGACAAAAACTTCATTGCCAGCTTGCGCCTGCCGCAGGAATTCGGCCACCAGATTGGCGGGGATGGCGAAACCGATCCCGTTTGAACCACCAGACCGCGTCAGGATCGAGGTGTTGATCCCGATCAGATCGCCATTCACGTCAATCAGAGCCCCGCCCGAGTTGCCCGGGTTGATCGCCGCATCGGTCTGAAGAAAATAGCCGCGCGCGTTCCCGGTCGCCGTGCCAGTGCGCGCCAATCCCGATATAATGCCCGAGGACACCGTCTGCCCGATCCCGAACGGGTTACCGATCGCCAAGGCCAATTCGCCCACCTCAACGTGATCCGAATCGCGCATGGTCAGGAAGGGCAGGTCCTGAGCCTCTTCCAGCCGCAGGATTGCGATATCGCTTTCCTCATGGCCCAACACCACCTCGGCGGTGAATTCGCGCCGGTCGGTTGTGACTACGCGAATTTCAGTGGCCAAGCCGACCACGTGGTAGTTCGACACCACATAGCCATCCTCGGACAGGATCACGCCCGACCCGAGCGAGTTTTGGACACGCTGCCGTGGCTCGCCAAATCCACGCCCAAAGAAATCCTGAAAGAACGGGTCCGAGAACAATGGCCGCGACCGCCCCTGCCGCACGATCTTGGCATAGATGTTTACAACCGCGGGCGCGGCCTCTTTCACCACTGGGGCAAAACCAAGCGAGATTTCGGCTTGCGATTGAGGTACGCGCGTCTCGGCATGGGCAACCGATGCCATAGCGACCGAAACAGCGATGAAAATCCAGCGACGCATGAGAAACCTCAATCCAGTAAAGCCCTCTGGATATGCGCCCAGCGGATCGTCAATGCAAGAAGGCCAGTCGTCAGCCTTTTTCACCTTCGTCAAAAAACGGTGTCATCTGCGCAACAATGACGGCGTTCTCGTCCAGCGCCCGCTGCATCAGGGCGCGTTCATCAGGGTCGATGTCATGCCCCTGCGCCTCACGCTCGGCCAACGTGCCATAGCCGGTCACGTCCAGAGGGGCCGTGTCGGCCTGTTTCAGGATCGCAACCGTTTCGCGCACCGCTTCGGCCTCATCCACGCCGCTGGCAAAGCACATCAGGGCTGCTCCGGTCGCGCCGTCTGGCAGGCCATCTCCCTCCTTGCGGCCGATCTGCACGAGCAGGGTATAGACTTGCTGACGAGAGGGTTTCTTTTGCTTTTCCATGCAGGGGGCCATAGACCTGCACCTTTGCACGGTCAAGCATTTGCATGGGGCTGACAACTCTGCATAGTGGTATTTTCACAAGCCACTAGGGATGTTTGATGACCTTTCCAGATTTCATTACCGACTTTCCCAGCCTTGACGTTCCCTTCCCCGAGGACGTCGTGCAAACAGCCGTGATCCGCTCAGATGCCGGGCTGGTGGCGTTTTTCACTTTCCTGAAGGATTTTGAACTGCCGATGCACGCCCACAAGGCACAATGGGGCACTGTCATCGAAGGCGAAGTAGAGCTGACGATAGGGACTGAGACCAGAATCTATCGCCCTGGCGACAGCTACTCCATCCCGGACGGGGTCGAGCATGGCGGTAAGATCAAGGCAGGCTCACGCGTGATCGACGTGTTTGAAGAGCCGGACCGCTATCCGGTCAAATCCTAACAAAAAAGACCGCAGCACAGGGCTGCGGCCAATCGTTTCAATGAAGCGCGCTTAGTCACGCAGCAATTCGTTGATCCCGGTTTTCGAGCGGGTCTTTTCATCCACGCGCTTCACGATCACCGCGCAGTAGAGGCTGATGTTGTTCTTCGACGGCATCGAGCCTGCAACAACCACGGAATAGGGCGGAACCTCACCATAGGTGACTTCGCCGGTCTCACGGTCGACGATCTTGGTCGATTTGCCGATGAAAACGCCCATGCCCAGAACGGAGCCTTCGCGCACGATGCAGCCTTCGACCACCTCAGAGCGCGCGCCGATGAAGCAATTGTCTTCGATGATGGTGGGACCAGCCTGCATCGGCTCCAGCACGCCGCCGATCCCGACGCCGCCCGACAGGTGCACGTTTTTGCCGATCTGCGCGCAGGACCCGACGGTCGCCCATGTATCCACCATGGTGCCTTCGTCGACATAGGCGCCAAGGTTCACGAAGGACGGCATCAGCACTGCGCCCGGCGCGATATAGGCCGATTTACGGACAACGCAGTTGGGCACGGCACGGAAACCGGCGGCCTTCCAGTGGTCTTCGCTCCAACCGGCGAACTTGCTGTCCACCTTGTCCCACCAGCCACCGGCCTGAGGGCCGCCGGTCTGAATTTCCATGTCCTTGATGCGGAAGCCCAGCAGAACTGCTTTCTTGGCCCACTGGTTTACATGCCAGTCACCGCTCTCCAGCTTTTCGGCAACGCGCAATGCGCCGCTATCCAGCGCGTTCAGCGTGTCTTCGATGGCTTCGCGCTGTTCACCTGTGGTCGCGGGCGTGATCGTATCGCGCGCCTCCCATGCGGATTCGATGGCGGCTTCCAGTTGCGCATTGGACATTGGGCGTCTCCCTACAGAATCTGTTCGTGTCGGTGTGGCCTATACGAAAGCCAAGCCCACGGTGCAATGCGACGAACAGAGGCTCTTTTGCGGCGGAATCGTCCGACCCTCAACTGGCGCGGCGGATATGCCGGATCAGGATGGTCGTTGCGGCGCCAAGTTCCTTGTGTTTCAGCGCCTGAACAATCGCAAGATGATCCTTGTCGACACGCTGCCTCCACTTGGGTCGCCAATGGGCGAACAGGTGGCGAGCGCTGGCGATATGAAGGTCATCAATCGTGTGCAGCAGGCGCGGCATGCCGCAGGGCGTCAGGAGCGTCCGGTGAAAGGCACGGTTGCGCGTTTCCCAGTCCGGCATAGTCTGCGCCTCATCGCAGGCCATCCGCGCCTCATCCATGCGCTTCACATCACCGGGTGTCATGTTCTGCACGGAATGCTGCAAGGCCAAAGGCTCAAGCACCACGCGCATTTCGACCACTTCGCGCACCTCGGCCGGGTCTAGAACAGCGACACGCATACCGCGCCGCGGTTCGCTTTTGGCAAGACCATGCCCTTCAAGCCGCAGCAGAGCCTCACGCACGGGGACGTGGCTGGTCTCAAAGGCTTTGGCGATGTGATCCTGGCGCAGCTTCTCACCGGCGTTCAGATCACCGGTAATGATCTTCTGCCTGAGATTTTCGTAGATTGTATCGGCAATCGTGGCGCTCATGAATTATAGATAAAATCCTCAACCTGTTTTCACAAGGCGATAATTCAGCCTGCAAACGGGTCCGGCGCAATGTTCCCGCCACAGACCAGAACAGCGACGCGTTCGCCCGGCTCTGGCGTGTAGGCCCCCGACATCAACGCCGCCAAGGCGGCGGCTCCGGCGGGTTCGACAAGGATGCGATGCGCTTGCCACAACACGCGCTGCGCCTCAGATATGGCCTGATCGGATACCAGTACCGACTCCATCCCCTGCGCCAGTTCAAAACAGATTGAACCGATCCGCCGCGCGCCCAGCGCGTTGGCCGCAACACCGGAAACCGAAACATCGACCGGCTCACCAGCCTGCAAGGCGGCGTTCAACGCGCAAGAGGTCTCAGGCTCGACCGCCACAACCTTACGCGCGCCTTGAAACCAGGCCAGAGCACCCGCGATCAGCCCGCCTCCGCCGACGGCGATCAGGACGGTATCGGCCTGCAAGCCCTGCCCCTCCCATTCGGCGAAGCATGTGCCCTGCCCGGCGACCGTGGCAGGCGCATCATAGGCGTGAATCTGCATTGCGCCGGTCTTGTCCTCATGCGTCTGCGCCATCGCCAGCGCGTTGGCATATTCGCCGGGCACGACGCTCAGATCCGCACCGATTTGTTCGATCAGGGCAATCTTGGACGGGCCCGCGATCTCTGGCACAAAAATCTTGGCTGGGTGCCCCAGCGCACGCGCCGCATAGGCCGCCGCCGCCCCGTGATTGCCGCCCGAGGCCGCCACAACACCTGCTTGCGGCACCTCCATGCTCAGCAACGTGTTGAACGCCCCGCGCGCCTTGAAGCTGCCGGTGTGTTGCATATGCTCGAGCTTCAGCTCGATCGGATAGCCGGGAATGTGGCTCTCCATCACCGGTGTTATCTGCGCGTGACCGGCAATGCGTTCTGCCGCCGCCTGAATTTCCGTCTTCCAATCCATTCTTGTCTTTCCGTGACTGGCACTCTGCCCGCGAACCCTATAGCTGTTTGTCAAACACGCAAGCAGGGATCGTTCACCAATGAGAGAAGACCGCCACAGCCCTTTCCGCGACGCGCAGACCGACCGCTCGACCGCGAGCGAGGTGCCGGACACGCCCCAAACGCGGTCTCCGGCCTATCGTCTTGCATTCGCCGATGAGGAATTCCTGTGCCGCGATGAGCTGCGCCCGGTGCGTCTGCAGCTGGAACTGCTGAAACCCGAGATGATCATGAGTGAGCGTGAGATCACCTCGACCATCGTCATGTTCGGCGGCGCGCGCATTCCGGAACCGTCGCAGAAACACACCGCGCGGACCGAAACGCTGGCCGGTCTGTCCCAGTATTATGACGAGGCGCGTGAGTTTGCGCGGCTAATGACCGAGAAGTCGAACGAAACGGGCTGCCGCGAAAACGTCATTGTCACTGGCGGTGGCCCCGGCGTAATGGAGGCCGGAAACCGTGGCGCACAGGATGCGGGTGGGTGCTCCATTGGTCTGAACATTGTTCTGCCGCATGAACAAGCGCCGAACCTCTATGTAACGCCGGACCTCAGCTTCAACTTCCACTATTTCGCCATCCGCAAGATGCACTTCCTGATGCGCGCTCGTGCCATCACCATCTTCCCTGGCGGCTTTGGCACGATGGATGAACTGTTCGAGTCCCTCACCCTGATCCAAACGGGCCGAATGGAGCGTGTGCCGTTCCTTCTGTTTGGCCGTGAATTCTGGGAGAAGGTCATAAATTGGTCGGCGCTGGCCGATGCGGGCACGATCTCGGACGAAGACCTCGATCTGTTCCGCTTTGTCGACACCGCGCAAGAAGCGGTTGAGATCATCGACAACTGGGAACCCGCCCCGCCTCGAGACGCCATTCCGGGACGCTGAGCCATGGCACACAAAACCGGAGAAATGCTTCATCTACGCGGAAACGCTTTGGAAAAAGGCGAACCCGTCGCCCTCCCGCTAACCCAAACCAGCATGTACCACCTGCCCGGCCTGCCGGATGGGCATGCCACCTATGGCCGCGTCGACAACCCGACCTGGGTGCATCTGGAACATGTCTTGTCCCATCTTGAGGACGCACCCTGCCTCAGCTTCCCGTCGGGCATGGCAGCCATCTCGGCCGCTTTGTTTGCAACCGTTCAGGCCGGTTCGCGCCTGTTGATCCCCTCGGATGGCTACTACGTGACGCGCCTGCTGGCGGACAGGTTCTTGTCCCGACTGGGCGTTGTGGTCGAAGAACGGCCGACCACGGGCTTTGTCGACGTAGAGTTTGAAGGCTTCGACGTGGTCTTCGTGGAAAGTCCGTCGAACCCCGGCCTTGACATGATTGACCTTGCGGATGTTGCCAAACAGGTTCGCGCCGCAGGAGGCCTCACCATTGCCGACAATACGACCCTGACACCTCTGGGCCAGCGCCCGTTGGATTTGGGCGTCGACGTGGTCGTGTCCTCGGACACCAAGGCCATGGGCGGGCACTCGGACATGCTCATGGGCCACGTCGTCAGCCGCGACGCGCAGATCATGGAGCGGGTCGAGGAATGGCGCCGCGTCTCAGGCTCAATCCCCGGACCACACGAAGCATGGCTTCTGCATCGCGGGCTCGAGACTCTGGACGTGCGTTTTGATCGCATGTGCGCCTCGGCCCAAGTGCTGGCCGAGCGTCTGGCAGCGCATCCGGCCGTCAAGCACATCCGCTATCCCGGCTTGCCGAACGATCCGTCCCACGCACTTGCGCAGGCTCAGACCACACGGTTCGGGTTCCTGCTATCCCTTACGCTGGAAAGCGAAGACAAGGCCGAGGCCTTCATCAATACCTGCCCTTTGCTGCGGCCCGCCACGTCATTCGGCGGCGTTCACAGCTCGGCCGAGCGTCGTGCCCGGTGGGGTGACGCTGTCGACCCCGCCTTCGTCCGCCTTTCGGTCGGCTGTGAGCCCGTTGAAGAGCTTTGGCAGGCGTTCGAGGCCAGCCTGAACGCGCTGTAACTATTTCTTGGCTTCGCGCAGTTCCTTGAACACGTAGATCGGCAGCACCACGCTGGCGATCAACGCCCCCAGCCAGACCAACAGTGTTGCGGCCAGCAGGTTGGAAACACCCCCAACCGTCAGCCCCGAGGCAATCAGGTCGGTGACCAGGAGACCCACAAAGGTCACGATCAACGCGATCCCACCCTTCAGGGCCGGCGCCTTCTTTTCCCCCAGTTTCAGGATCAGCGGCTCGGCAATCACCTGAACGACGGTGAACACAAGAACCACAACGATGAATGAGATCGGCTTGATGGCAAAGCCGTTCAAAATGAGCGACGCCAGCAACAGGCCGATGGCATTCCCGGCCAGCAGGGCCAGAGCGGATTTGATTCTGCGCGACATTCAAGCTCTCCGTGTATGAACAGGTACAGACATGCAGATATTATCAAACCTGTAGGATTTTTCGAGCCAATTCAATTGCCTCTTCCTTTTGGTCGGTTGAAATCGCATGATAAAACACATTCATAAAGATCAGACCGACCCACATCCGCGAGAGGTGAGATGAGCGACGATCCCTATTCCGTCCTCGGCGTCGCCAAAGACGCCAGTGCCGCCGAGATCAAGAAAGCCTATCGGCGCATCGCCAAGGAATGCCACCCGGACCTCAAACCCGGTGATGCCGAGGCCGAGGCCAAGTTCAAAGCCGCCGCCTCTGCTTACGATCTGCTGAAAGACCCCGAAACCCGTACCCGCTATGACAATGGCGAGATTGACGCTTCGGGTCAGGAACGCCCTCAACAGCAATATTATCGCGACTATGCCGAGGCCGCCGGAAACCCCTATCGTGGACGACAGGCGGACCCGGATGACATGTCGGACATCTTCGCCGAATTCATGCGTGGCCGCGGTGGGTTTGGCGGTGAGCGCACACAGGAATTCCATGCGCCGGGTCACAATCTGAATTACTCGCTACAGATCAGCTTTCTGGATGCCGTGTTTGGGGCCAGCCAGAAACTAACCTTGCCCGATGGCAACCGGATCGAGGTTAAAATCCCGGCGGGTATCACCACGGGTCAAACCATCCGGCTGCGAGGCAAGGGCGCTCCGGGCTATGGTGAGGGGCCTCCTGGGGATGCGCTGGTCACCATCTCGGTTGCGGACCATCCACTGTTCGACAGGCAGGGGGATGACATCCACATCACATTGCCGATCACCATTGATGAGGCTGTCTTGGGTGGCAAAGTCCCGGCCCCCACAATCGACGGTGGCGTCAACGTCACCGTCCCGGCCGGCACCAGCAGCGGCAAAACCCTGCGCCTGCGGGGCAAGGGAGTCAAAAAACGCGGCTCGTCCGAGCGGGGGGATCAACTGATCGAACTTACCGTCGCGCTGCCCGACCAGATCGACGACGACCTCAAGCAATTCATGGAGACATGGCGCGACGCCCATCGCTATGATCCTCGGAAAGGAATGCCGTCATGACCCTGACCGAAGAGGAACTGATCCAAGCCATCACTCGTCTGACCTCGGACCGCCTGACCGAATATCTGGCGGCTGAGATCGTGATCCCCGAGCAATCAGACCAAGGGGTCGTCTACCACAGCATCGACGTCGCCCGGCTGGAACTGGCCTGCGAATTGCACGAGCAATACGAGATGGAGGCCGATGCTTTGTCGATGATGATCTCTCTGATCGACCAGATGCACGGGCTTCGCGCTGAACTGCGTGAGGTTTTGAACGCGGTCGAGGCGCAGCCCGAGCCGGTCCGGCAAAACCTGATCGAGGTCATCGGAACCGCCCGCTTTCGCCGCGGATAGGTCTAAAGCGTTTTGCGTTTTACCTGAGGCAATATCATCGAAATGCGCGTTCGCCTCTCGTCGCTCGTATGAACGACTGTCGGCAACACATCGCGACCGCGATGTGTGAGAGACCGTAGGGAGAGGCAGCGTATTTCGATTCAAATCAAACGCAAAGCGATCTACTCACCTTTGATCTGGTAGTCCTCAGGCACGTAGAAGGTGTAGTCCCTGTCGGCCACCTGCACGTGGCAGTCATGGCAATAGGCCACGGCCCCGGCCCGATCGCCCAGAGTGTCGCCAAACAAAGACCCATCGGGCAGTACCATGATGTAGCGCCAGTCTGCCGTCTCGGGGTTGGCACCTTGGGCCAGTTTCTCCATCACGAACATCGCACCGGGGTAGATTTTACCCTCATCGGTCACCGTCATGCTGTCCTTGGCCAGAACCGAGCCCATGGGCAAAACCTCACCCGGTTGCAGGGTCGCGTAGTTCAGCGCCATGCGGTTAGCATAGCTGTTCACGAACCGCTGCCCATGTGTGGCCGAGATATAGGGCGCATCATTGAACAGCGGCCAGCTTTGGTAGTTCAAAATGAGATCCAGCTGAGAAGTCGCATAGCCACGGGCCATACGTTTCGACAGCGCGCGATAATGCGCGTTGGCTTCGTCCTTACTCAGCTCGGCCGGATTTTCGATGGCCAGATGAGCGTCAGGGTCTTCCGCAAAAGCGCCCGCCGCAGATAGCGGTACAAATAGGACTGCAAATGCAATGGTTTTCAATTTACTTCGAGGTCGTTCAATCATTTGGGGCTCACCTGAAATATCAGTTTGCCTACATGCCGCGCGTAGCGAAGAAATAGGCTCGCGGCGAAAAAGCACCGGCGTTTCAAGGGAAAGCCGAGCGTCCGAAACAGGACCGGACGCCCTAACACATAGCAAATATTGAAGACAAAATCAGCACCGGAAACATTAAGTTTACCGCTGCAACCCTTGGCAGAAATGGCTTAGTTATCGCTCAACCCAGCCTCAGCTTCGATCTGTTTACGCGATTTGCGCGCACGCTCGGTTGCCGATTTCAACTGACCACAGGCCGCCATGATATCCTCGCCGCGCGTCTTGCGGATGGGTGAGGCATAGCCGGCCTGGTAGATGATATTCGCAAAGGCCCGGATACGATTGTTCGAGCTGCGTTTGTACGGCGCACCAGGCCATTCGTTGAACGGAATCAGGTTGATCTTGGCCGGGATCTTATGACGTTTGATGTGGTCGATCAGACGATGCGCGTCCTCGTCGCTGTCGTTCACGCCATCCAGCATCACGTATTCGAACGTGATCCGTTCGGAATTCGAGACATTGGGGTAGCTGGCCAGCGCTTGCAACAACTCCTCGATGTTCCAGCGCTTGTTGATCGGCACCAGAACGTCGCGCGTCTCATCCGTGGTAGCGTGGAAGGAGATCGCCAGCAGGCAGCCGATCTCTTCAGCCGTACGCGCGATTTCCGGCACCACGCCGCTCGTCGACAGAGTGATCCGGCGGCGCGACAGGGAAATTCCTTCGGGGTCCATGGCGATCTTCATCGCGTCGCGGACGTTTTCGAAATTGTAGAGCGGCTCACCCATGCCCATCAGAACGATGTTCGACAGCAGGCGCGTCTCATCCTTCGGCGCACCGGGGGTCGGCCATTCCTCAAGATCATCGCGGGCCATCATCACCTGGCCCACAATCTCGGCCGCGGTCAGGTTGCGCACCAGTTTCTGCGTGCCGGTATGGCAGAAAGAGCAGGTCAGCGTACAACCTACCTGAGACGAGATACACAGCGTGCCGCGATCCTCTTCGGGGATATAAACGACCTCGACCTCATGCCCGCCCGCAATACGACACAGGTATTTGCGTGTGCCGTCCTCTGACACCTGACGGGTGACCACTTCGGGAATTTCGATCACAAAGCTCTCGGCCAGTTGCGCGCGATAGGCTTTGGCCAGGTTAGTCATCAGTGCGAAATCACGCACGCCCCATTGGTAGATCCACTGCCAGATCTGACCAGTCCGCATCTTGGCCTGCTTTTCCGGCGTGCCATGTTCGATCAGAGCCGCGCGGAGCTGATCACGAGTCAGTCCGACAAGGTTCACCTTCCCCTCAGGCAGTTTGCGGGGGATGGTCATGACGTCTTGAGTGATCGGCGCTTTGGGCCACATTTGGGTACCTACTGGGCGTATCTCAGGTGGATTCCGGATTGGGATGCGCCTCTATATAGGATCGCGCGCAAAGATCAAAAGGAATCGTATTGACCCTTACGCGCTTTTGTCGCCGGATCAGACTCCTGCAGGAGGGATAAAGCAATCCTCGGCATCCAGCGTTTTCACCGGATCTTCAGGCCCGCATTCCTCACCTGTAATCGGGTAGGTTTCAGGCT
Source organism: Ruegeria sp. AG1 (assembly GCF_056541705.1). Classification (NCBI taxonomy): domain Bacteria; kingdom Pseudomonadati; phylum Pseudomonadota; class Alphaproteobacteria; order Rhodobacterales; family Roseobacteraceae; genus Ruegeria; species Ruegeria sp. AG1. Next base: position 311,441 of record NZ_JBQFYU010000006.1, read on the forward strand.
CTTTTTCACAAGCCGCCAGAACAAGTGAAGAAGCCAACATCAGAGTGATCAGAGTTTTGTCGAACATATTCAGACATCCTTTACTATTACTGAACAATTTAGTTCAGATGCCAAAAGGATGCGCTTTGATACGGATCAAGCTTTCTGAATATTTGGTAGAATTATGCGAGAAGCCGCAAAATAGATGGGCCGCGTGTGATCGCGACCCGACAGATCAGTTGGTGCAGCGGGTCTCTGCGTCTTCGATCGCGGCGGTGAAGCCCAGCAGAGAGAACGTGTCCTTGGTTTGCGTCCCGCGTTCCGAGCGTGCGGTCAGCACAGCCTCGGTCCCGCGCTTCATGGCGGTGACGATCTTGGCATCGTCCTGAGCGGTCGCCGGCCAAGCCCACTCGCCCTCGGTAAACAGTTCGAATTCAGACCCGTCTACAACCAGGTTCACCGTGGAACCGGCCGCGAAAGGGTAGCCACCGGTAAAGGTCACTTGCCCTTTGACCTCGGCATTTGGACGGTAGAAGACAAACAGCAAAATGTCGCTGCGGCGCACGGAAACGACACGTCCACCACGTGTATTGACAGTTTCCTTGGGGGCCGAAACGCTCCAGCATTCGGTGGGATCATCTTCGACAAAAACGCTCCAATCCGTTTTTGCCGCGACGCGGTTTGTACTTGTCCCCTGCTGTGCGATTGCAGTTGTGGCCATACCCGCCACACACAGACCCGCAAGCACGCGGGTAAGCATTGATCCCATTTGTCCAGCCTCCTAGCTCGACCTTCTACCTCATACCCATCGGAAAGCCATGCGAACCCTGCCAGTTCGTCTTGGAAACGTTGCGCATTCCGATGATTGTCGACATACACACACTAACGCAGGTTTCGCCACAGGCGAAAGGGCGATTGGCAGAATTTTGCGCATAAATCCGGAGGTCCAGATGACGCAGCCCATCCCGATGACAGAACTGTGGCGCGGCGATCTGTTGGAAAGCCTGCATCTGGGCCATGCAGTGGTCTGTGATGACACCGGGCAGATTGTGCAAAGCTGGGGCAATCCAAACGCAGTGATCTACCCACGCTCATCGGCCAAGATGATCCAGGCTTTGCCTTTGGTTACGTCTGGCGCTGCGGCCAAATACGGGCTGAACTCAGAACATCTTGCACTGGCCTGCGCCTCCCATAACGGGGCCGCCATTCACACAGATCGCGTTTCGGCCTGGTTGGACCATCTGGGTCTCACCGAGCCCGACCTGCGTTGCGGCCCGCAAGAGCCCGCCGACATAGCCGCGCGCGACCGGCTTATTCTGGCCGACGATACGCCGTGCCAGATCCACAACAATTGCTCGGGTAAACATTGCGGGTTTCTAACCCTGTCTCAGCATATGGGGGCCGGGCCGGAATATCTTGAGATCGACCACCCCGTTCAACAGGCCTGTTTGTCTACCTTTGAGGAAACAACCGGCGAGACTAGCCCCGGCTACGGCATCGACGGATGCTCGGCCCCGAATTTCGCGACCTCGCTGGTGGGGCTTGCGCGCTCGATGGCGTGGTTTGCCTCGGCCGCTGATCGGTCGGACCGGTCGAGCGATGCGGCGCAGCAGCTGACCGCCGCGATGATCAAGCACCCAGAGCTTGTCGCGGGCGAAACCCGCGCCTGTACCGAATTGATGCGCGCGATGAACGGTCGCGCTGCGATCAAGACCGGGGCCGAGGCCGTCTTCGTCGCGATCCTGCCGGAAAAACGCATGGGCGTTTCGCTGAAGATCACCGACGGCACCACCCGCGCCAGTGAATGCGCCATCGCCGCCATTCTGGTCAGTCTCGGGGTGTTGGAGGCTGATCACCCGGCGACGCGCAAATTCATGAATGCCACGCAATACAGCCGCCGAGGACTGGAATGCGGTGTCATCCGACCCGCGCCGGGCTTTGCGAACTAAAGCAGCTACATTTCGATTTCGTGGATTTCCGCCACTTCGACCGAGCCAGATCCGTTGATGACCATCGGGCAGCCTTTGGCCATCTCGGTCGCGGCATCCATGCTGTCGGCTTTGATCACCGTGAAGCCAGAGGCCGGGTTTGCCCCGCCATTGTCGACAACGCCGCCGTTGCTGACGGTATAGGATTGGCCTACCGGGTTTCCCGGGATATCCAAAGCCTCGCCCATGTTTTGAAACCACGCGCCCCATGCGGCCATGGTTGCTTCGATTTCTGCGGGGTCAGTTGGGGTGTGGCCCCCGTGATAAACAAATAGATATTGGGGCATTTCGGTCCTCCCTGAATGAAATCTATTGGCACTGCGCTTCGAGCTTGCGCAGCGAGGATGTCCAGCCTGTGTTGTGGTTCTCAGCTGCCTCGGCGTCGGCGAGCTCACGGTGATCGATAACAAGTCGGGCGCCGGTTTCGGTTACCGTTATTGTAAAAGTCACGTGGCTTTCCGGCCCGCGTTGATCTTGGTCGCCATGCCAACCCCAAGTGAAGCCGACCGAGTTCGGTGGATCAACATGCGTGACATGCCCCGAAACCTTGAATTGCTGCCCATTGCTGTTTTCCATCACTGAAAACCAGGGGCCGGTTCTTGAAAAATCCAGATTGTGATCCGGCACATGCATGCCTTCCGGCCCCCACCACTGCAGTAGTTTTGAGCCATCTGTCACCCAAACAAAAAGGTCTTCTGGGCTGACGGGAAAGTCCCGCTCCAATTTCAGGTCGGCCATGAATTTTCCCTTTCCAAGATGTCACCCAAACGATCCAGACTGCTTTCCCAGAACTGCCGTTTCGAGATCGTCCACTCGGCAATCGCACAAAGGCCTTCGGAGTGGACGGAATACAGCCTCTGGGTTCCCAGTACGCGTTGTTGCACCAATCCGGCCTGTCGCAGCACCTTCAGGTGGCGCGAGATTGCGGCACCTGACATGCCTTTGCCTTCGATCAGGTCTCCGGCGGGCAGTTCACCGCCTTCCATCAGTTGCTCGACGATGGCAAACCGAGTGCGGTCAGATAGTGCGGAAAAGGCTGCAATAAGATCGGTCATGATTCTTATTTAACACAAATGTTAAATTAAGGAAAGCCTACCTTTTGTCAGCGCCAATCAGGATAATTGGCCGATCCTCTTCTTTTCGTGTATATGTGAAAAGGTTCATAGACCTGCTCCAAAGACACAAGCTACGGTGTTATGTGTGAGTTTAATAAGTTGTTTTATTTTAGGAGGCTTGAGATGCGCTTCGCGTCCACTTCATTGTTTATCGCCTGTACCCTTGCTGTTGCAGGCTGTGCGTCCCCTTGGTCACAGACTGAGACTGTCACCCCGGCTGCAACCGCCCCTCAACCAACCCCAGCGGCGACGGTAGCGACAACTCCCGCGCCTGCGCCCGCAACGACGGCGGCAGCAGCCCCTGCAGTAACCCCGACGGCCGTTTCATCGACAGCGCCTCAAAATGCGTATGACCGCGACGGCGGAGATGGTGGCGGCGGCGGCGGTGGCGGCGGTGGTGGAGACGGCGGTGGCGGCGGTGGCGGCTGGGGCGGTTAAGCCGGAGACGACACCACATGCTAAAGCTTGGGTTCAAAACCGGTCGGCGCCATTTACTAGCAGCAGCGTCTATCTTGACGATTTGCGCAAGCGGCCTCAGCGCGCAGTCCTCGTCGGCAACTAGCGCTAACAGCAGGGTTGCGATCGTCATCGGCAATCAGGACTACACGAGCGTTGGCGACCTGACCAATGCCAGAAAAGACGCCGAAGACATCGCGGACATGCTGCGAGACTTCGATTTCCAAGTCTTCGACGGCTATGACCTGACCAAACGCGAGTTTGAAGAGCTGATCCGCACAGCGGTTCTGAACATCCCGGATTCCGCAGATGTTCTGTTCTACTATGCGGGTCACGGCATTCAGATCGGGCGGCGAAACTATTTGCTGCCCGTGGATGCCAAGTTTGAAAGCGTCTATGATGTGCCGCTGGCAACGATGACGCTGGATCGCGTGATTGACACTCTGTCCGCCCGTAGCGCGGCCCATGTGGCCATTCTGGACTCGTGCAGGGACAATCCGTTTCAAGACCTCAGATTGGCGGCCGATCTGGACGCCAACCTTTTTGAGACCCGCGAAGGGTTCGATGTTTTCAAGACACCGCTGAATTCTCTGGTGGCCTATTCAACCTCGCCCGGTGCGGTGGCCAGTGATGGCGAAATCGGCCACAACAGCCCCTATACGGCGGCCGTTCTGGAAACCGCCCAATCCTCTCCGTTTGAGAATATCCAACAGCTCTTTCCGATCATACGCGAACGGGTTCACACCAAAACATCGGGGCAGCAGATCCCCTGGGAAAGCTCGACACTGGTGCGCCCGTTCTATCTGGCGCAGCAAAAGGTCGAGGTTGAACCAGAGGCGCTGCAGGATGGCGCCCCCCAATCCCTATCGCTCAGCTATCAGTTCGATAAATCCGTCCCATTGTCCCAAAGCCTGAACCAAGCGCTGGGAAGGGACATTGTAGATGTGCGGGTTACAGAAACCCCTGACCGGGGTGCTGTCAGCGCAAGCGAAACATCTCTGACCTATACGCCCGAGATCACGGACACACGTGCCGTTGACCTGCCCAAAACCGATTTCGCCGATACCTTCGCAGTCGAAGTCGTCACCGCTGATCAGACGCGACAGACGGTTGAGGTCTCTCTGGAATTGGGGATGAATGCCTGCGATCTCGAAGCGGGGGATGCGCTGGACCTCAACGGCGTTGGCGTGTTTCGCCTGCCGAATGAGCTGGATATCACCAAAGGTCTGGCCGCCTGTTCGCAAGCGGTCGAGGACTATCCGGAAAACGCGCGGTTCCAGTATCAACTGGGCCGTTTGCAACAAGCCGCAGGCAATGTGCCAGGCGCCTTTGAGAGTTTCACGACCGCTGTCGACGGCGGGCATATTCGCGCCAAATACGCTCTGGCAACTTTGTTGGATACACAGCGCATCGACCGCGCGGTCACCAAGACCCCTTATGACCCGGATAAAGCGCGCGCGCTGTTAGAAGAAGCCATCGCCCAGCAAGACCCCTATGCCATGCACCGGCTGGGCCAACAACTGCTGCGCAAAGGTGAAACGACCGAAGAGAAAAACCGCGGCTTCGAGCTGTTGGAACGGTCGGTCGAGCTTGGACATACCTATTCGATGAATGAACTGGGCATGTATTTCCTGCGTGAAAACTCGGAACGCTATATCCCCGAGCGTGGGTTGCGATATCTCCGCGCTTCCGAACTACGGCAGGACATCTATGGGTACGACAATCTGGCCTATGTCTCGCTGAATGGGCTGGGCGGCAATCCGGTCGATTTCGACAAAGCCGAAGCCTACTTTCTGGCGGCAGCCCAAGGCGGGCACCCCACCGCTCCGGCCAGTATCGCCCGCATGATCATGCGGGACCAGCTACAGGGCCGGCCCCGTACCGAGGCTTTGGCCTGGTACGATACATCGCTGGAACGCGGTGACGCCTGGGGTGGTGCGAACGGAGCCTATATCATTCTGGACGGTCAGGTACCGGGCAAAGGTCCCGCTGACGCCGCGCTCAGGGCGGCCAAAGCAGCCCTACTGCCGAATGAGGAACCTGCCGCGCGGGCTCAATCGCAACTCGACAGCCTCTCGCGCGGGGATCTGGATCGGGCTTTACAGCTGGCGCTGAATGAACTGGGGGAAAATGTCACCGTCGATGGCCAAGTCGGCCCGGCGACTTTGACTGCGCTGGAAAACATCAGCGCCAAGTTCGGTGTTCCGGTTCCCTATGCCGCCGCCAGCGATCCAAAGGCCCGGCTGTTGTTGGCCGCGCGGGTGTACTGGGCGCAGAATCCGGTGCGCTTTGACTTGTTCTAGACCGCGCTAACCGCTGAAGTCAGCCTTGCTGTAGCCTTGAATGTAAAGCAGGGCCGTCAGGTCTCCGTGATTGATCCGTACGTCGCACTCAGCCGCAACCGAGGGCTTTGCGTGCAGTGCAACGCCGGTTCCGGCCCGCCCCAGCATGCCCAGATCGTTAGCTCCGTCACCAACCGCGATCACGTCGCCCTCGGACAATCCAAGCGTTGCGGTGATCCGCTCCAGCGATTCGACCTTGGCCTGCCGCCCGAGGATCGGGTGCTGCACATCGCCCGTTAGCTGCCCATTCTCGGTTAACAGCGTGTTCGCCCGGTTCTCATCAAACCCCAACTGCGCCGCCACGCGGGCCGAAAACGCGGTGAACCCGCCCGAGACCAAGGCCGCATAGCCGCCTGCCTCTCGCATGGTTGCCACCAGCTCGCGCCCTCCGGGCATGAGGGTGATCCGCGTGTTCAGAACGTGGTCTATGACCACCTCGTCCAGTCCTTTCAACAGGCCGACCCGTTCGATCAGCGCGCCTTCGAAGTCCAACTCACCATTCATCGCGCGGGCGGTGATGTCCTTGACACGCTCACCCACGCCCGCCTCATCCGCCAGCTCATCAATGCATTCCTGCTGGATCATGGTGCTGTCCATATCCGCCAGAAGCATTTTCTTGCGCCGCCCTTCAGACGCCTGAACGACCAGATCAACGCTCATCTCTTGCAGATCGGCCCACACGTCCCAGCGATTGTCGGGCATCTCGGACAGCGTGAACTCGGCCGCCTCACCGGGGTTGAGCCACGTGACTTCGCCCCCGCCCCACGCATTTCGCAGCGCGTCCACCATCGGTACCTCAAGCGAGGGTGTGGTGGGATTTGTCAGCAAGGTGGCAACGTACATGGCAGGTCTCCGGCAATCTGCATAGCGCATATCGCAGGTGCAGCATTTTCGCCAGAGTTGGTTGGAAATATCTGGCAAACGGGGCTTTACGGTCCCGGTTTTCCCCGCCAGATTCAGCCCGCGACGCACGGAAAGGAACACCGAATGGCCAACCCGCTTTTTGATCGTCTGTTTGGCATTCACGCCGGGAAAACCACGCCGTTCCTGCATCTGCCCGAAGGTCAGGTTCTGACCCATGCCGCCTTTCTCGACATGGCCGCGCGGCTGGCCAACGCGCTGACGGGGCTGGAGCTGGAGCCCGGAGATCGCGTCGCGGTTCAAGTCGAAAAATCGCCCGAGGCGCTTGCCCTCTACGCAGCATGCGCGCAGACCGGGCTGATTTTCTTGCCGCTCAACACCGCGTATACGACCACCGAGCTGCAGTATTTCATCGAAAACAGCGGCGCGAAGCTAGTGGTCTGCGATATCGCGAACGAGGCTGGCCTGACCCCGATTGCCCAAGCGCAGAACGCCCATATTGCAACTCTGAACGCCGATGGCTGTGGCAGCCTGATGCGCCGGGCGCTGGGAATGCTGCCTGCGTATGAACCTGTTTCACGGTCCGAAGATGATCTGGCCGCGTTCCTTTATACCTCAGGCACCACGGGGCGGTCGAAAGGTGCGATGCTGACGCAGGCCAACCTGCTGTCCAATGCCGAAACGCTAATGCAGGAATGGCGCTTCACCAAGGACGATGTGCTGCTGCATGCGCTGCCGATCTTTCACACGCATGGCCTGTTCGTAGCGACCAATGTGGTGCTGGCTTCGGGCGGATCGATGATCTTTCTGCCCAAGTTCGATCTGGATGACATCGTGCGTCTGATGCCGGAGGCCACCTCGATGATGGGTGTGCCAACCTTCTACACTCGCCTGCTGGGCGATGACCGGTTTACCGAAGATCTGACGCGCCATATGCGGCTGTTCATCTCAGGCTCGGCACCGCTGCTCGCAGAAACCCATGAGTTGTTCGAAGCCCGCACCGGGCATCGCATCCTCGAACGCTATGGAATGACCGAAACCAACATGAACACCTCGAACCCCTATGACGGCGAACGCCGCGCCGGGACCGTCGGGGTCCCGCTGTCGGATGTCGAGCTGAAAGTCACGGACGCCGAAACCGGCGCGCCTCTGCCACAAGGCGAAATCGGCATGATCGAGGTGCGCGGTCCGAACGTCTTCAAGGGCTATTGGCAGATGCCCGAGAAAACCGCCGCCGAACTGCGCGAGGACGGGTTCTTTATCACCGGTGATCTGGGCCGGGTGGATGAGGATGGCTATGTCCATATCGTCGGCCGTAGCAAAGACCTGATCATCTCGGGCGGATACAACATCTACCCCAAGGAAATCGAGCTTTTGCTGGATGACCAACCCGGTGTTCTGGAAAGCGCGGTCATCGGTGTGCCGCATTCGGATTTTGGCGAAACGGTGCTGGGCATTCTAGTGCCTCAGCCCGGACAGGCCCTTGATCTGGATGCCATTCTGGCGCGCGTTCAGGATCAGCTGGCCCGGTTCAAACATCCGCGCAAACTGATCGTGCTGGATGAGCTACCCCGCAACACCATGGGCAAGGTGCAAAAGAACGCCCTGCGCGCGACCTATAAAGACAGCTTTATACAAGGCTGACCCGGCCCTTTTCAGTTATCTCCCAGCAGGCGCGGCCCTCGAAGACAACGGCACTGGCCGGGCGCCCATACCCCGCGCCGGTATCAAGATTCACGCGATTGCCGCAATGCGTCACCTGGTCGACCGGAGTATGGCCGTGAACGATCAGCTTGGGATGCGGCTCGGTATGTTTCAAAAACTCCTGCCGGATCCAGACCAGATCGTTTTCATCCTGCTGATCCAACGCGATACCGGGGCGGATGCCCGCATGAACAAAAGCCAGGTCGGGTGTCTGGTGCATTAAGACCAGCCCCCGCAGGAACGCACGATGATCCTCGGGCACGGCCTGCAACGCCATGGCGTGCAGATCCTCAAGCCGGGTTTGCCCCTCGAACACGATACCATAGCTGGCAAGTGTTTCGACCCCGCCCAGACGTTCGTGCAGCCAGTGGTAGCCGACCAGAAGATGCGGATCATGGCGGGGGAAATCCTCAAGAAACCATGCAAACATACGGTCGTGATTACCCAGCAAAGTGATCCAGTCCCGCCCTTCGGCGCGTCCCGCGATCAGGCGGTCGAGAACACCCCGGCTATCTGGTCCCCGGTCGGTATAGTCGCCCAGAAACACCACCTGAGCCTCAGGCCCGCCGTCGCGGTCAATCAGAGAAAGGAGTCGATCGAACTCGGCGCTCTGCCCGTGCAGGTCGCCAATGGCGTAAATCGGTTTAGTCATGAAAAGGTCTCGGCTGCTGTCACGGCAGTTTAGAGGCGAAAGCGTTGATAGCGCAATCAGGAACACCCGCGTCGGTCCTTGGCGCGGGTGTCAAATTGTTTGAAATGAAAAAGGGTGCCAATCAGGCGACGTCGAACTCCAGCGGTTTGATCTGCGTGAACAAGCCCGTTTCCGCCAGCTTGGCGCGCGCCTCGGCTGGCACAGGTTCGTCCACATAGAGCAGCGCAATGGCCTCACCCCCCGCCTCAGACCGGCCTAGGGTAAAGTTCGCGATGTTGACGTCGTTCTCGCCCATGGTCTGACCCAGCGCGCCGATGATGCCCGGCACATCCTCGTTGGTGGTGTAAAGCATATGCGCTCCGATCTCGGCGTCGATATTGATGCCTTTGATCTGGATGAAGCGAGGCTTGCCGTCGCTGAACACTGTGCCACCGATCGAGCGTTCGCGCTTGGTGGTCACCACAGTGACCTTGATGTAGCCCTCAAACGCACCGGACTTGTCCTGATTGGTGGTCGAGATCTTGATGCCACGCTCTTTGGCGACAACCGGCGCCGAGACCATGTTCACCTCGGGATTGAACTTCTTCATGATCCCTGCAACGACAGCGCAGTTCAGCGCGGCCAGGTTCATTTCAGCCGCTACACCATCGTAGAGGATGTTGATCGCCTGAACCGGCTCATCGGTCATCTGGCCGATGAAGCTGCCCAGATGGCCCGCCAGTTTGATCCACGGCCCCATGACCTTGGCCTCTTCCGCCGTCACGCTCGGCATGTTCAGCGCGTTTTCCACCGCACCGGTCAACAGATAGTTCGAGATCTGCTCCGCCACCTGCAGGGCCACATTCTCCTGCGCCTCGGTCGTTGCCGCGCCAAGGTGAGGCGTGCAGACTACGTTGGGCAGGTTGAAAAGAGCGTTTTCCTTCGCCGGCTCTTCGCTGAACACGTCAAAGGCCGCGCCGGCGACATGACCCGATTGCAGCGCCTCGGCCAGCGCGTCTTCGTCGACCAGACCACCACGGGCACAGTTGATGATCCGCACACCCTTCTTGGTTTTCGCCAGGTTTTCTCGGCTCAGGATGTTGCGTGTCTGATCCGTCAGCGGAACATGGAGAGTGATAAAGTCAGCGCGGGCCAGCAGCTCGTCCAGCTCGACCTTTTCAACACCCATCTGCGCGGCTTTCTCTTCACCCAGATAGGGGTCATAGGCCACAACCTTCATCTTCAGGCCGAGCGCGCGTTCGCAAACGATACCGCCGATATTGCCCGCCCCGATCACGCCGAGGGTCTTGTTGGTCAGTTCGATGCCCATGAACTTGGACTTTTCCCATTTACCCGCATGGGTCGAGGTGCTGGCCTCAGGGATCTGCCGCGCCACTGCGAACATCATCGCAATCGCGTGCTCAGCGGTGGTGATCATGTTGCCGAAGGGCGTGTTCATTACGATCACACCCTTTTTCGAGGCCGCATCCTTGTCGATGTTATCGGTCCCGATCCCGGCACGACCGATCACTTTCAGTTTGTCGGCCTTCTCCAGAATGGTCGGTGTGACCTTGGTGGCCGAACGAATGGCAAGGCCATCATACTGTCCGATCACCTCGGCTAGTTTGTCTTTGTCCTTGCCCAGATCGGGCATGAAATCCACGTCGATGCCGCGATCACGGAAAATCTGCACGGCGGTTTCGCTGAGCTTGTCAGATACGAGTACTTTGGGGGCCATATTCTCTGGTCCTTTGGAGAGTTCTGGGGGATGGCGGGCTGAATCCCGCCCTACAATTCGGTCGTGTAGGCCGGGCTTCAGCCCGGCACTGGGATATCAGGCAGCCTCAGACTGCGCTGCGATCTCGGCCTCAAAGGCCCATGCCAACCATGGCAGCATCGCCTCGATATCCGAGGTCTCAACCGTGCCACCGCACCAAATACGCAGGCCCGCAGGCGCGTCGCGATAGGCACCGATGTCCAAGGCGATGTTCTCGGCCTCAAGCCGTTTGGCCACGGCTTTCGCGAATGCTGCACCGTCGTGAATGCGCCCATCCGTGAATTTCAGGCAGACCGAGGTGTTCGACTGCGTCGCCGCATCCTCGGCCAGATTGGCGATCCAATCGTTTTGGACGCAGAAGGCATACACCGCACTGGCATTGGCAACGGCACGAGCAATCAGCCCCTGCAACCCACCAACCGAGCGTGCCCAGTCCAGCGCAAACAGATAATCCTCGACCGCCAGCATCGAGGGCGTGTTGATCGTGGCCCCATTAAAGATACCTTCGATCAGCTTGCCACCCTTGGTCAGGCGGAAAATCTTCGGCAGTGGCCATGCGGGCGTGTAGCTTTCCAGCCGCTCAACCGCGCGCGGGCTTAGGATCAGCATCCCATGAGCCGCTTCACCGCCCAGCACTTTCTGCCAACTAAACGTGGTCACATCCAGCTTGTCCCACGGCAAGTCCATCGCAAAGGCAGCCGAGGTTGCGTCGCAGATCGTAAGACCCTGACGGTCATCCGCGATCCAGTCCCCATTCGGAACCCGCACACCCGAGGTCGTTCCGTTCCATGTGAACACCACGTCATTGGCGAAATCGACCGAGGCCAGATCCACGATCTGTCCGTAGTCTGCCGTCTTCACCTCGGCATCGATCTTCAGCTGCTTGACCACGTCAGTCACCCAGCCCGCGCCGAAGCTCTCCCAAGCCAGCATCTCAACCTTGCGCTCACCCAACAGTGACCACAACGCCATCTCAACCGCGCCGGTGTCCGACGCGGGAACGATGCCGATCTTGTAGTCCACTGGAATGCCCAGAATCTCACGCGTGCCTTCGATGGCCGCTTTCAGCTTGTCCTTGCCGACAGCAGCACGGTGCGAACGACCCAGCGCGGCATCGGCCAGTTTGGACAGATCAAATGTGGGGGGTTTGGCGCAGGGGCCCGAGGAAAAACGCGGATTCGCCGGCCGCGTCGCCGGTTGTTCATTGCTCATCTGTATTACCCTTCCAGATACACGCCCCTCGTTGGGGAGGGGTGTCCCACGGACAGAGCTATGAGGCCTTCGCAGACGCAGCAAGCGAAAAAGACGCTTTCACCGCAAAAAACGACACCAAAGATGAGCGTAAATAAGAACAGAGGTTTCCGATAAGCGAAAACCCCGCCTTTCGGCGGGGGTTTGTTGTTTTATTCTGCGGCTTCTTCGTAAGCTTCCATTGGTGGGCATGTGCAGACAAGGTTTCGGTCTCCGTATGCGTTGTCGACGCG